>JALOQD010000022.1 GCA_025453525.1 Myxococcota bacterium | reverse complement strand
GGCGATGCTATGTTTACCCGGCCTTCCTTCGATAAAGGCCAGAATGGGAATGGCGATCCCCGCGGCAATAGTGCTTGTTTCGCTGATCGCAACGGCCAATGCTGGTCTTTCAATGAGGGGTTTCGACTTAGAAAGCCAGAACCAATTGAAGCCTATTATCGAAAAAGTTCCTCAGGGAAGCCGGGTGGCATATTTCGCATACGATTTTCGCAGCGATTGGGTCAATCTTGAAGTGTGGACTCACGCAGGGGCATGGGCGGTCTTTCAGAAGAACGGCGTCTATTCGATGCATTTCAACCGCCTGACAAGTCACTATACACAAGAAGTTCCTTTGGCGCAGACAATGGTAGAACACCTTTACGTATTTCCTCGCTCATGGGAAAGGCAGCGTCAGGTTATCTATGTCAACAGAGAAGATCTCCCTTTCTGGAACGTATTTATTATTCGGTACGCAAAAGATCAAAAGCCATTCATTCCCATCAGGATAGCACCAGAAGAAGTGAAAGAGTTCTATGTCTACGGCCGTTTGGGACTTGTTATTCTTAAAGATGAGCTTCCCAAAGCGGATGGGGCCCAGCCAGAACCATGAGATGCACGTGGCTCGACACTCGACCTGCATCCGATACCGTCGGTACAGGTCTTCGACGACCGCTTTTCCTCGGGTGTTAGACAAAGAACCTTACCTGCGCGTAAACGCCCATGAACTCCCATTCGTTTTTTTTTCAGCCGTCGATGCTAGTGGAAGAGGTGGCAAGGCGCAAGCTCATCCAGGGGCGCCACGACTACCATAGCTCGGTCACGCCTGGTGTTGGACCGTTTGGAAACTGGAGCACCTGGGCGATGTGCCCTGCGGGTCAATACGCCATCGGCTACAAAATGCGGCCACATGCGTCTCAGGTGAAAGCATTCATGCTCCTGGAGGCGCAGGTTGGGGCGGCTATGGTGCGCCTACTTATTGCCCCGCAGGGTCAGCGATTTGCGGTGCGCGCATCCAGATCGAAGCGCGGCAGGGCGACGGCGATGATACAGCGATGAACGGCATCGACCTGGCCTGCTGCGCCTATTGAGAATGCTGCTGCCCTCGCCCACGTGCACCTTGCGCACTTTTTCTTGGTCTTCTCATGAATCCATCTTCTCAATACATGAAGCCCCCAGCGACATAGGGGGTGTCGCACTCGTATTGACCTTCGCGCTCAATATGCTAGATTTCTTTCCCGGTACAAAGGAGAACCCCATGTCTAATGCTATTTTTCCCAAACGAACGCCAGTACTCGTCCTCAGCGCTGCCTTCCTGGCCGGTACAGTGGGTGCTTGTGAAGACATCGAAACTGAGCCGATTCACGGGTCGCTTGCCAGCGCCAACGTCAGCGGCATCGTCAACGGAACACCTACAAACTATGAAAGCTGGAAAGGTGTGGTAGGGCTTCTGTACGATCCTCTTGGCATATTGTGCACCGGTACACTGATCGACCCTGAAGTAATCCTGACCACGGCTAGCTGTGTATACGTGCCTGACTGGGACCTTGACGCCGTACACTATCCAAGTCGGATGCAGGTGTTGGGTGGTGCTGAAATCCTTGGCGATAGTAGTGTTTCTTATCCAGCGCCTTCCGAGATCGTCACCCATTCAAGCTGGACAGGAGCTTTCGGCTCTCAGGAGGTCGATCTCGCCATGATTCAGCTGTCGAGTCCCATTACCACAGTCGAGACCTACGGCGTCCGCGCCAACCCCAGCGCGCAGGTTGGTGACACCGGCAAGATAGTGGGATACGGATTGAGTTCTTCGAGTGATCCGCTCAGTGCAGGTGTGCATCGCGTCGGCGACACATCCATCCTCAGCCTGAGCCAAGGCCTTATCGAGATAGGAAATCCTTCCGCCAACTGCGACGGGGATGGCGGTGGCCCTTTCTTTACTCAACAAGAGAGCGTGTGGGTCGTCACAGGCGTCCATTCTTTCGGTGTCTCGCCGACCTGTAGTGCCACGGAGGGCAGTTATGAAGTGAATGTTCTGACATATCGTGCCTGGATCGACGAGACCATGAAGACGCTTGTGGGTCACGGCCTGGACGAGACCGACAGCGACACACAAGGGACGGATACGGATGACACAGAGACAGAAGACACGGACACGACCTCCATCGCTGCCTCGGACCCATGCGCCGGCGAGGTCAGATGGGCTTGTAATCCCGTTGCCAGCACAACAGGATGCAGTGGGACCGAAGACGCGTGCGACTATGGCGAGACCCAGGATGGAGGTGAGGGGTTTTACTGCTTCCCAGAATCAACCCTACCGATTGGCAGCGAGTGCAACGATCAGGATGGTCCCCGATGCGTTGCCGGAGCCACCTGTATCGACAGCGTCTGCCGCGCGTACTGCTGTCCCGCCACGAATTGCGGTTCGGGTATGGAGTGTCAGCAGCCATCGCCCTATTGGAGCAAGGTCTCGCCCCAGCACCTCGGCGTGTGTCAGCCGTCGTTAAGCGGTGGCGAGGAAGAAGGAGAGGACGACACAGGGACAAACTGCGCTTGCAGCATCGCGGGCTTCGAATCGAACCGTGGGCTGATGTCGGTCCTCTTCACGCTCCTCTAGAGAATTGGGGACGAAGACAACGAAACAACAGGCAGTCAGCCCAAATCGGTTTTGAGCGCGTCTGCAAAGCGCTGCGTCTTTCGCACATGGGGGGCGGCCTGTCGAACCACTTCGTGGATCAAGGCGTGACCAGGGCGAAAGAGCTCTATCTCTGCCCATGGCAGACCTCCGAGCAGCGACAAGTCCCCTATGGCGTCGAGGATCTTGTGCCGCGTCGGCTCCTGCGGAAGCCTGTAGCTCTGGCCGGGTATGGGCCCGTCTTCGCTCAGCACCAGGGCACAATCGAGAGAGCCACCGCGGATGAGCCCCTGTGCCCGAAGCGACTCCACCTCCGAGAGATGACAAAAAGTTCGAGCTGGGGCGATGTCCAGGCCAAAATCGTCCACGGTGGGTCGAAAACAAACAGACTCCATCCGGGGAGCGCAAGGGCCCAGCTCGACCTGTGCGGTTAACCGCGGGATCTGCTCCGAAGAGACGGGGCGCAACCGCGCCTCGCCACCTTGGGCCCTCACCTCGATCTCCTGGTCCAGCTCGACAAACGCAAAGCGGGGTCGCAGACCGGCACGGCACAAAGCCGCGTGCACGGGAGCCGCTGAACCATCGAGAATGGGCAGTTCCGGGCCGTCGACCTCGATGTCGAACGCAGGCATGCCCATGGCGCACAAAGCGCTCAAGAAATGCTCCACTGTTCCCAATCGCTGCCCGCCTGCCTCGAGGGCTGTGGCGCGACGAGCCGCTGCTTCCAAATGGTGGACATCGGGCAAAAACGAGGTTCCTCCGCGGACAAAGCGCACGCCCGCGCTCTGCGAGCTCGGGGCGAACCGCGCCTCGCATGGCTCTCCGCTGTGCACCCCAACCCCTTTGAGGACAAGCGGAACTTGAATTTCGAAGGTTCTGCCCGGCAAGCTAGTTCCCCCCGAAATGGGAGTTTTCCGGCGTCCTTCGGAAAGGCGAGGACTGTTTGAGTTGACTAAATCGATGTCCGAGTTCCGCAGACTTGGAGAAGGATGCCGGAAAACAGGACTTTCGGGATGGAAACAAGCTAGCGGATCTCAAAGAGCATGGGCGAAAACGCCACGACTCGCTCGGCAGATAGAACGCTCACAAAGCCGAGGGCGGCACGCCCAACAGCGCTGCGTCGAAAGAGCTCTAACCGGACATCTCGAGGCTCGGAGAAAGCCTCGCCCAGAGACTCGAAAAAGCTCTTGGGCTCAGGAATGAGCCGCACAGGAGCGCCCACCGGCAATCCGCCGAGCTCCTTGGCTCGAGTTATGGCATCCGCCTGCGTGCCGAGCTTGTCCACGAGCTTGTGCTTGAGCGCCTGGGTTCCAGTCCAGACTCGCCCTTCAGCCACGGCTCGCACCGCGCCCTCCTCCAAACCCCGCCCTTCGGCGACGCGGGAAATGAACATGTCGTAGGTCTTGACCATGAGCTCTTGCATCGCCGCCTGCTCTGCGCTGTTCCACTCGGCAAACGCGCTGCCGAGCCCTGCCCGCTCTCCTGTGCGAACCACCTCGGAACGCGCTCCGAGCTTTTCGGCCGCGCCGGTGAGCACGATCTTGCCTCCGACCACGCCGATGGATCCGGTGAGAGTGGTGCCACTGGCAAAGATCTCCTTTGCCGCGCAGGCCACATAGTACCCTCCCGAGGCCGCGGTATCGGCCATGGACGCCACGACCGGCTTGCGGCTGGCAAGAGCTCGAACCGCGTGCCAAATGTTGTCCGAGGCCAGGGCGCTGCCTCCCGGACTATCGATGCGCAGCACCACCGCCTTGACAGCATCGTCGTCTGCCGCCGTGGCCAAGGCCTCCACGATCTCTGCGTCATAGGCCGCCTGTTCTTGACCCAGAAACGAATCCGGCCGCCCCAGCGAAATCGCGCCGATCACCGGAATGATACCGACGTGGTCCTCATTGTTTTCCTTTTCGTCAGACGGCTGCTCGGAAAATGCCTTGAACAGGCTCGACAGGCTGAGCGATTCCTTGGGCGCCTTGCCATAGTCCCGGTCCACGCCTGCCGCGTATTTTCCCCGCAAGGCGTCGAGATGGGCGCCCAAGGTGGCGATTCTATCGACTAGCTTCTTCTCGAGGGCCGCGGCCGCGCTGTGCGGACCAGTGTCCATGAGTCGTTGCACTTTGGCCCGGTCGATACCGCGCTTCTCCGAGATGGTCGCGACGAGCTGGCTGTGCAGCTCTCCGAGGAGCTCGGTGTAGGCGACGCGCGTGTCGTCGGACATCCCCGTGCTGGTCAGGGGCTCGGCTGCGTCCTTGTACTTGCCCACATGCAGCATCTGGGCCTTGATTCCCATCGAATCGAGCAACTCCTTGAGGTACACCGCTTCGAGAGAAAGCCCCAGCACCTCGACCTCACCCGCGGGGCTCAAAACGATCTCTGGACAGCCGAGCAGCGCCATGTAGTAGCTGGCGTTGTCGACGGCGTCCAAGTGGCAGGACAAGGGCTTTCCGGCCTTTCCCGCCTGGGCGATGGCCTGACCGAGCTCGGCGGCCCGGGACAATCCCAGGTCATTGGGCCCGATGTGCACCGCGATCTCTTGAACCGTGAGATCCGACGCCGCTGTCTCGAGGAGCTTCTCGAGCTTCCGTTGACTCATCGACAGGCTACCGAGCAGAGAGCCGGTCTCGTCGCTGTAGGGGATACTCCCCTCAATATTGATGACCACGGCCCGCGGCCCCTTGGGCTCTTCGCTCTGCTGCGTCCAACCACAGCTCGACAGACCCGCGAAAAGCCCGGCAAAAAGGATTGCATTCAATGACTTCATCATTCCCCCGTCTCGCCGTCATTCCTCGGGTGAGGCTCGGACGGCGCAGGTTTGGACGCCTCCTCGCTCGGTTCTTGCGAAGAGGCTGGCGCTGTGGGCTGTGCCGAAAGGGACTCGATGGCTCGCCTCGCCGCTTCGGCCTGTCGGCCGTTCGGATTGCTCGAAAGGTACTGACGATAATACTTAGTCGCCTGATCGTTCTGCCCCTGGGCCTTGAAGGAGTCGGCAAGCCCATAGAGCGCTGGTCCGTACACCGGATTGACGCCCAGAGCCCGGCGATAAAGGGCAATGGCCTGTCCCAGGGAGCCTCGCTCTCGGTGACATGCGGCCATACCGCACATGGCATCCAAGTGGGTGGGCGAAAGCTCCAAAACCAATTCGAACAGGGGAATGGCGTCAGCGCACCGGCCACCGCGCTGCAGCGCCGCCGCCTGTGCCAGAAGGGTGTCTGGATTGCCGCCGCGCAGCGCGACCTCGTCACCAGAAGAGGAAGCCGCTCGCTTCCGAGGAGAGTTGCCCCCTCCCTTGAGCGGCGTCTTGCGGCCCGAGTCGGGCTTTTGCGTTGGCGCGGGACCGTCCTTTGGCGAAGCCTTCGCAGTGTCCTTGTCGGGAGGCGATTCTCCCTGAACAGGATTTTGTTCTATCGCTTTGGCATCTTCGCCCTGGCGCTCCTGTTGGCTGTCCCCCGGTTTGAGGTAAACTGGCAGCTTTGCCTCGAGGCGGGACAGGAGGTCTCGTCCGTGAAGATGATCTGGGTTGAGCTCGAAGAGCCTATTCAGGGTCTCGCGTGCCTCCTGCTCCCGGCCAAGGGATGCGAGCACCCGAGCCTTGCGGTACAGCAGGCGCAGCAGTGGGGCTTCGGCGAGGATGGCATCCATCTCGGGGAGCAACGACTCTGGGGGGTTCCCTTCGTCGAGTGAAACCATCGCCCTCACGTACCGGGTCTCTGGATCCCCTTGGCCCGCCCCCTTGGCCAACACGGCGCTCGCTTCGTCGAATTTGCCGCGCAGACGCAGCACCTCGGCCACTGCTCGACGCGTCTCTGGGAGGTCTGGCGCCACGAGCTTGGCTTGGTCTGCCCAACGACTCGCCTCCGACAAGCGCAGCTCGAATTCGCGCCTGAGCCAATCGACCTTTCGCGAATCCGCAGTGCCCCCGGTCGGGGCCAGGTCTGCCGCAACATCCACCTCGGTGTCCCGCACCGATTGCGCCCAAGTAGCGTGCAACTCGGCCAAGGCGGCGATGGTCGGCTCGTGTTTCTCATTGAGAGCCAGGACTTTTTGAAATTCAATGTCCGCTTGCCGATAGTGAGGCACCTCGGAATCGAGCAAGAAGCTCTCCCGCCCCCGAGAATAGAATTGCTGATAACGGCTTTCGGTCGGATTGGACAGAAACCGGTTGGCCAGTCCCGCAAGGGTCCCTGTTCCGAATAGGCCGAGATACAAGCCGCCGCCGGTCAAAAGCAGGATGACCCCCAAGACGAACCAGCCCCCCAGGCTGCGCTTGCGAGGAGGCGGAAATCCAGACATGACCTCAGGGCGAACCGAAACACTGCTCTCACGCTCGGTCCAGGCTGGATCCCCCAAATCAGGCGCCTTGCCTTGGTGCCATTGTTCTGGGTTCACTTCTTTCGGCATCGAGGAAAAGTCCAGCTCTGGATCTCGCCGACTCTTGGAGCTCGGCGCCGGAGAAGCAGGATGATTTGAGGTTGTTTTTGCCATTGAAACAATGGGTGCCGACAGGACAGGGCTAGGGGGCGGGACGGAGCTCCGACCCACCATCGGCGGTGGGGAGAGGGTGGTCTTGCCGCCGAGTCCACCAGGCATCCGCGAGTTGGAGGATTGAGCACTTGTATCCGCATCGGTGGGAACAGACTGCGCATAACCCGCCGACACCGCATCGCCGCCAGAAGACCGCGAGACGCGCTCCCCAGCAACCTCGAAAAACGGCTGCATCTCGGAGATGTCCCCAAGTCGCTTCCACACGTCATCGCCGCGGGAGAGCAAGTCATTGCGCTGGACCCTATTGCTGCCGATCCACTGCTGAAGCGTACCGAGGCGCTCGAATCGTATGGTCTCCTGGGTATCGAACTTTCGCACAAACCACTCGTCCTGCTCACCGGGCATAGCAGCAGGGCGAAACACTTTGAAAATATGGCTGCACTGAGTGCACCTCACCGAGGTCCCAGTGGTGGCCACCAGAGCCTCGTCGAGGGTGTATTCTCCGCCACAGCTCGTACACTGCACATCCATGCCACCCAATATACGCCAAAAAAAGACAGTTGAACACGCGGACTAGAAATCGCCCTTCGCCAAGGCCCTCAGCCGGGTTCTCCACCAAGAGACACCCCCTCGCACATCGTGGGCCACGCACCACAGATCAACCTCTCCACCTTCCCGCGGCGGGAACCAGCGCACCTCGAATGGTCCCCAACTCTCGTCGTCCGCGCTCGGGGGGGCTGAAACACCCGAGCGATCCACATCGAACTTGCCACCGGTCACGAACCAAGAGACATAGGCGACCTCATCGAGCCTCTCCTCACCAAAAGAGTCGAGATAGGTCTCGAAGCTGTCCACGGCCAAGTGAGCGGACAGCAGCACGTCTTCCCGGCAGCCGTCCGTGCCTTCGCACTCATGCTCGGCCTGCACCTTCTCACCCAAGTCCGGCGACAGCTCTTGCTCGTCCATCACAAGCGAATAGAGGATGGGGTTATGGTTGACGTCGTTGGCCGGTTTGCCCAGCCTCGAGACCGCCAATTGCTTCAGCGCAGCGATCCCCGTGCCTGGGCCATCGCACAGATCATTGTAGTCTTTGAGCTTACCGCTGAATAATGCCAGGAGCCGCTCGAGGAGGGCCTCGGTGGTCGAGGGGAGAACCCCGCCGGCACACACCATGACAAACGCCGTGAGCGTGGCGTCCTGTCCGTCCTCCGCTCCCTCGAGAACCTCTGGCCCTGCGGTCACGGTGAGGGTGCCTCCGCCGCTGTCCACCCCGACGGGTGGGCGCAACTCGAGCACCGCCGCGGTGATGTCCGAACCGAGGGCCTCTGGGTCTGGCACGGCGGCGAAGTCACCGGCGAGCACGATCCACGCCACCTCGGCGGCCTCGGTGATGGGCCCGTTCTCGTCCACCAAGAGAAGCTGCAGGGTCGAGGTGCCTCCGGCGGCGATCTCCGGCGGCTCGGCCGCAAGCGCGAGAAGTCGGGGTTTGGTCACTTGGCTGATGGACTCCTGCTCGGCATTGCACCCCACGAGTGCCGCTCCGACCAGAAGGTAAAAGGCGCCGTGACACAGTCGCGATGTCAACATGGACGTCATCCTACCACGCCTCGATTTGGTCACCAACAGGAGTCTCCAGAGGTGTCTCCGGCTCCGTTGCCCCCAAGAGATTGCCCCCTGGATCGCGTTTGGGCACAGGCTCATCGTCGCAGGGTTTCCACTTTCGATCTGCTTTGGGTCCGACGTCACTCTTGAACGGTCGGAAACATGCTCGTCTTCCAGGTCCAGATGGGTCGACCCAGAAATAGGATGGCCCTTCTCGAACATCAAGGTGCACAAAGCCAGACACCGGGTAGATGCCCACGCCCACATGGCCGAGGGTTCGCGCTTTGCGAGCCAGGGCCACGAGGGGCACCCCTGGCATGGCGATATCTGCGGCCAGGCCCTTGTTGTGCTGACTCTCCTCGTAGGGGTCGCTCGATGAACGGAAACCCGAAACGAGATTGAACTGATGCACTTTGAAGTGCTCCGCCAACCTGTACATGAGCTTGACCAGCCTGGGTTCTACCGCGTGCTCTTCTTGGGTGTCCTTGTCGCGCATCAGCCGCGACAGCGCTTGAAGCGCTTCGGGAGTCAGATTGCCCTTCGCATCGAACAGAAACAGCCGCTGCCTCTCGCCGTGGTTGATGGCCACCACCGTCACATCGCGGAAGCCGTCTCGATACTGTGCTTTGCCAGGCTTGACGGACTTCACCCATCGCGCAGCCATGGCTCTGTACCGGGCTGGCGCTGACCTGTCGCACCTTGGCCGCAAAGGACGGTTCTTCCCCTTGGGATGGCGCACAGGCAGCGTGGTATCTGTTTGAATGGACTGCTCAGGCTGTGGGTTCGACAGTGGCTCCTGCGCCGATTCGAGCGGCGCGCCCGAAGGGACAGCGGGCAGGGGGGCAAGGGATTGGGCAACGGTTGGCTCGGGACAGATCACAGCTGCGACGCTGAGGCAAATGGGGAGCAACCGTGAGTGCTGAGTGCCAATCATGGATTGCAAGGCTACCACAAGGTGCACAAAGTTCGAAAGACGATGCGGTATTGGGCTTGCCAGATCGGCCACTTGCGTGAAGAATCTCCCCAGTCTTTAGAAAGGCGGGCAGGACGACGCGCCGCGGTAATGGATGCGATTGTTCATGAGAAAAGACGCGCGCAGATGACCGCAAAGTACAAACTGCAAGCGAGGCGTTACGGGAACGTATGGACAGGGCTTGCACTGGCCATACTGTTCGCAGGCGTCGGCCTGTGGCTGTCCACCGCTGAGCTGTGGGTGTCAGCCTGGGAGATCCAGCCCGGCGCCGAGACGCCCGTGACCCTGCGACTGCCGAGCCATTACTTCCGCATCACCCTGCTGCGGGCGGAATTCCACTATCTATCGACGAGCTCTTCGGCCTGTCCGCAGATGGTCCCGCGCGGCACCAAGCTCCAGCCTGGCCAGGAGTGCACGGGTCTGGCTCTCGCCTATGAAAAGGCACGGCGCAACAAGAGCACATGGAGGCTCGCTGGGCTCTTCTGCTTCTACCTGGTGCTGGGCAGTGCCTTGTCCATATTCATGTCCAACCCCAAGATGGGTCGAGCCCGTCACCTCCGATCGCAGGCGACCATTTTCGGGTTACTCGTCTTGGAAATGCTGGTGGCCAAGGGAATGTACTTATTCACCTCGCTGCCAGCCGTGATCGTGCCCGTGGCCTTCGTGGGGGCGACCACCGGGTATTTCTACCGGCGTCAAGTAGCCCTCACCGTGGCGTCGGTGGCCGCGCTCGTGACAGTTTCTCTCTTAAATTTCGACATTCAAATGTTTATGGTTTACGTGCTCAGCGGTACCGTGGCTGCGGCGGTTCATAGCAAGCTCCGAAAGCGCCCGGCGGCCCAACTCAAAGCAGGTGCCATGGCCTCCTGGGTGGCCCTGCTCGCCGTCCTGTGCACCACCGTCATTTTCGCAGGCACCTGGGACGTGTACGACGACGCGGCCGAGCACTTGGATCCTCGCCATTCCATTTGGGTATCGGCGCTGATCTCCGGACTCGCGTCTGGCGTATTCGCCATGCTCATTACGCCAGCCGTGGACAAAGTCGTAGGCGAAGTCTCCCGGGTCACTCTCATTGACTTGCAAGACCTCGATCAGCGATTGCTCAAGCACCTTCGCGAACGCGCTCCTGGCACTTGGGAGCATAGCCGCGCCATGGCCAACCTCGCCGAGGCCGCCACGCATGCCATCAGCGGCAATGCCCTGCTCGCCCGAGTCGGCGCCTACTACCATGACGTCGGAAAAAGCATTGAACCCGAATTCTTCATCGAAAATCAAGGTGGTGGACCCAATCCCCACGACACCCTCTCACCTGATACCTCGGCGCAGAAGATTTTCGCCCACGTCGTGGAAGGCACGCGCATGCTGCGATTGGAGGGCATTCCCGAGGACATCATCGAGTTTTGTTACAGCCATCACGGATCCAGCCGTCTCGAATACTTCTGGCACAAGAACTTGGCGCGAAACAACCCGGATGAGCTCACCGAGCAGCACTTCACGTACCCGGGCCACAAGCCGACGACTCGAGAGACAGGCATCCTCATGCTCGTGGACGCCATCGAGGCCGCGGCCCGCACCCTGGACAACCCGGACCGCCAGGCCTTCGGCTCGCTCGTTCAGCGCATCATCTTTTCCAAATTGACGCAAGGTCAGCTCGATGACTCGGGACTGACCTTGGCCGAACTCAAGGATGTATCAAACGTCATCATCGATACCCTCGTGAGCATGTATCACACGCGCATCAAATACCCATGGCAGACGGAAGATACGGACAAGTCTCTCTCGGACACCTCGGAGACGCGCCGGCTCTCTGAGCCGCCCGGCCCACTGCGGGAGCTCGACTCTCTCAAGCTCGATCCAAAGCGGACACCCGCCGCAGGCGTGCACCCTATGCGGATGGCCACCCCAGTGGGCAAGGACGCCCCAGGGCAAGATGACCCGATCGTCCTTTTGCCCTCATCATCCCCACAGAGCGACCCACTGCCAGAGCTCGATGCCCCGGCCACCGAGGAGCCCGCGCTCGAGACTTCGCAAGTCGTCGAAAAAACGTACACCGGTCCCATGCCCACGCGGCCGGACCCCGAATCCAGCACTGTCTCCAAAAAAAGCTAGGTCGTCTCAATCGCCGCTTCGCCCGCGAGCACCTTGCACAGTACGGCGCTGAGGTTGTCGAGGCTAAACGGTTTTTCGATGAAGCCGCAGCGGTTGGCTCGCAGTCGCTCGACCAGCTCCTTGTCGGGCGCCACCCCGGACGAGAGCACGACTCTCACGTTGGGCTCGATCTGCAACAGGATCTCGAAAGCACTCGAGCCGCTCATCCCTGTCATGCGAATATCGAGCAAAACAAGATCGATATTTGGATTCTTGGTAAACGCCCGCACCGCTGCGAGCCCGTCTTCGGCCTCAATGACCTCGGCCCCGAGCTCCTCGAGCATCATCGAGACAACAGTGCGCAAACGCACCTCATCCTCTGCCAAAAGAACTCTCTTGCCGTAAAGTGGTTGTTCGTGTGAGCTATGGCTCATGTTTGGCACCCGCGTGCTCGTTGGCACGCCCGTGGAGCTTGTGTCCATGTTATGCTGTTCATACAAGCCAAAAACCTCTGGCTGTCAAGAGGCAAGGGAGCACGGTATGACCCGAACGACAAACCTAGACGAGGAGCTGTCTCCGCGGCTGAAAAAGGTGCTCTTCACGATCATATCGGAATACGTGAATCAGGGACGCCCTGTCAGCTCCAAGTCGCTCTCGCTGGAAATCACCCCAGATCTGTCGCCTGCCACGGTGCGGCGGGCCATGCACGAGCTCACCGAGCTCGGTTACCTCGCCCAGCCGCACACCTCCGCTGGCCGCGTGCCGACGGACAAAGGTCTTCGAACATTTGTCCGTAGCCTCGGCGACTCGAATACGGGCGTAGACAATGCTCACTCCCAAATGCTCGCCCAGCTCGATCGAGTCAACCCAGGCGAGCACCGCTCCTGGCAAGATGTCGTGCGCCTTCTGTCCTCCCTCTCTTATCAAGCGGCGCTGGTCGTCACCCCGGCCATGAGCGAAGCCCTGTTGCGGCAGCTCCGTTTCGTGCCCTGTGGAGGCAACCTGCTGCTCGCTGTCGTCGTGACGAAGGAAGGGCTCGTGCATAACGCCTACGTCGAATCGCGGGAGCCTCTGTGCGAATCGGAGCTCGAACGCATCCACAACTACTTGGGTGGGCTCATCGAAGGCAAGAGCCTCGACGAAATCCGCCGCATCCTCCGGGCAGAGCTCGAGGATGCGAGAGCTCTCAGCGATAACCTGCGCCAACAGGCCACGGTGCTCGGCGCCGCAGCCATCGAGTCCAGCGTCGGCACAGCGGCCGAGGTGGTGGTGGAAGGCCGGAGCCGACTCGTCGCTCAACCGGAGCTCAAGGACCATCTGGAGACACTCATGCGAGTGCTCGAGGAAAAATCACTCCTGCTGGAGCTGCTCGACCGGGCCGCGGCCACCGACAAGGGCCCTATGGTGCTCATCGGAGACGAGGGAGGCAGCGCATTCGAAGGATGTGCCATTATCAGCGCGCCCTTCGGTCCAGACGCAGGCGGAGGACGAGTGGGGGTCATCGGCCCTTCCCGCATGAACTACCGCACGCTCGTACCCCTGATCGCACTTTCGGCCGAGCGGCTGTCCCGCCTGTTGGACAAAGGAGACAAGTGATCAATGGAAGGAGGATCCCCTGACAGGGTGTTCAACCCGACCGAGCCTGTGGCCGTGCTCGGCGTCGGTATCGAAGGCCTTGCGACCATCCACTACCTCAAGCGCCGCGGCGTTCGCACCATCATGGCCCTCGACCAACAGCCCATCCACGGCGAGCTGCCGCAGGGTGTGGCCAGCCACACTGGACCGGGATACCTCGATGCCCTGGAAGCAGCGGCGACGATCTTCCGATCGCCGGGCATCCGCCCGGACATCCCAGCCCTGCAATCTGCTCGCCGCCGCGGCGCCACTGTCACTTCGGCCATAAACGAGTTCCTCGCCCACTGTCCGGCCAAGCTCGTAGGTGTCACCGGCACTGTAGGCAAGGGCACGGCCTCGACCCTCATCTTCGAAATGCTGCGCAAAAGCGGCATCGTCGCCCACTTGGCTGGCAATATCGGCAAGAGCCCCCTGGACCTCATAGAAAGCGTCCAGCCGACAGATGTGGTCGTGCTCGAAATTTCGAGTTTTCAAGCCATGGACCTCATTCGATCGCCGCAGGTGTGCGTCGTGCTCAAAACCACCAGCGAACACCTGGACTGGCATACGAGCCTCGCCGAGTATCGGCAGGCCAAAGCCGGACTCGTCCGTCATCAATCGGCAAAAGACGCCATCGTCTACTGCGCCGACGCGCAGGGCTCAGAAGAAGTCGCCGCACAGAGCCCAGCACAGCAGCGCTGGGCCTACTCTCTCGGAAGGGCCGTGGAACGCGGCGCCTATCGCGAAGGAGAACGCTTCGTCGTCGTTCGCGATGGACAGCGACAGGTCCTTTCTCTATCGCCCACAGCACTGCACATCGCCGGGGCATTCAATCAGGAGAACATCCTTGCCGCCCTCCTCTGCGCTCTCTCCGCCGGTGCGGCGCTCGAACCCTGCCTCGAAGCTGCCGAGCAGTTCGAGGGATTGCCCCACCGCCTGGAGCTTTGTGCCCGCAGTCGCACCGTGCGGTTCTTCAACGACTCGTATGCCACCAGACCCGAGGCCACCATCGGCGCGCTGAGCTGTTTTTCCGCAGAGCCCGTGGCCCTCATTCTCGGCGGCTCGGAGAAACACGCCGACTTTGGCCCACTGGCAGCGGCCGTCGCGGGCTGCCCGAATCTCGTGCATGTGGCTCTCATCGGGCAAACCTCTCCTCGGCTGCGCGAGGCTCTTGCCGCAGCCTCTCCTTCTACCCAGCTGCCCATCGTCGCTTCCTACCTTGGGCTAGAGCCGGCGATGGAGGCATGCACGGCAGCCTTGCGCAAAAGTGGAGGGGTGGTGCTGATGTCTCCTGCCTGTGCTTCGTTCGGCCTGTTTCCCAACTACAAGGTTCGAGGCGAAACGTTCCGAGCGCTGGCCAAACGACTGGCCGCTTCCCTGAGATGAGTTTTCTAAAACCGTTGCAGCGTTTTTTTGTCAATCGCGCCGCAGGTCGGCTAGTATACCAATGTAGGTAATAGTCATACCACCAGCGTGGCCCAACGAGGAGACGATCATGGAACTGCACGAGCTGGTCGAACGCATCGAGCGGTGGAAGAGACGGCAAGGCAATTACGAAGACAGCGAGCCTGTCCACCAGGGTTTCCAGGCCGCCACCCATCCACACTTCCACGAGGCCGCCTCCTATTCGCACGCCCACGAGCCAGCGCTGGGCTCGGACGAAGTGACGAGCGAACTCGATGTCGAGTCGGCCGAGGAAGCCATAGGGTCAAACCGCTCCCACGAGTCAGGATGGGACCACCCTCCTGAGAGCTCCCTCGCCTCGTTGCCAGACGAACCAGACGAGGACCTGGGCGGGCTCTCTCTATCCGATTTCGAGCAAGAGAAATGATGCGCCGCAGCGGCGCACGTTGCGAACCGCTGGCTGCGACCCCATAGTGCAGCGAGGGGCGCCACGAGGCTGCCCCATAGGGGCCTAGTATGCAAAGCTGGTCAACCATGAAGATGGTCGCCCTTGCGGGCGCCTTGATCCTTTTCTCGTGCTCGTCCGTGGATGAGCCCTCTGAGACCGATTCGGGCGAGCCCCTCGTGTCCAGAGGAATCATCACCGCATCGTTCCATCGCTACCTCGACGGCTCCGGCAGAGAGCCGGCCGAGCAATTTCGCATTACTGGACTGTTCGTGCGTCACGCGGCCGAGGCTCACGAGACGGCTGCGTCCCTTCTGGGCATGCAGGGGTTGGATGTGGATCTTCCCTTAGACGCTTGCTCTGCCCCAGCCCCGGTGCTCGATGACCGGCGCTGGTCGCCGCCACGGCGTTCCATCGTCGAGCTGCTCGACATCGGAGACATGAGCGTCAATTTCGGCTCAGGGAACAAGACCGTAGCCACTCGCACGTTCCCCGACCTCTTGCGGGTCATCGTCGGCGTCATCTACTCCACGGACGAAAGCCACGGCGTGGTCTTCCGCCCAGGCCGAACCTACGACCTTCGCACCTTGGGCTCCGACGAGATAGGTCCGTTCGAAGTGGCCTTGGACGCGCCTGAAGACCTGGTCGATTTGCGGATCGCCGGCACCCTGCCCTTCGAGGATACACCTGTCATTTCCCGGGGCAGCGGCCTGGAGATCGATTGGGATGCAGACGGGTTTGGCGACGAGGTGCTCGCCACTCTCGGCTTCACCAGCCTGGGTGCACCGTGGTCCATGACCTGCCGCATGCGCGACGATGGCGAGTTCACAGTTCCGGCATCCCTGACCGCGGCGCTGCCCGATCCGTTGACCTGCTCGGACGCAGAGCTATCCCTGTCTCGGGTCCGCCAAGTGGCGTTCCGCGCCGCCGGGCTGTCGAGCGGGGCCTTGCGCTTCGAGGTCACGAGCGACTTCAACGTCACTTTTTGACAGGCCTGACAACGCTTGTAGACACCTCCCTAGGGAGCCGAGGCACTAAACGGCCCACAATTTCGATAGATTAAAAACAACAGCCAGATCGGCATCGTTCGTGCATAACTATAGTCTCATGAGACTGCTTCTCTTCCACATCCTTTTTCTCGCAAGCCTCGGCGCCTGCACCACGGGTTGCATGGCGATGGATGACGCGGACCAATCGGACATATGGGACACCGAGCCAGGAGACACCGACGGCTCAGACACCGGCCTGCCCGACCCCCATTGGCAGGACGTCAAAGGGCCGGACTCCGACTCTGAGCCCGACGACACGAATGAAACCGATCCCCAATGCGAGTGGCCGGCTGGGATCTATTACCTTTCCTCCGATGACTCCAACTCCATGGCCTCGCCGGTTTTGGCCCGCAGCTTCATCGAAGGCGGCCTTCGCGTGCCGCGTGCCGCCGTGCGGGTCCACGAGTTCCTCAATTATTTCGACCTCGGCCTGCCCAAGGGAGAAGGGGACGCCCTCGGACTCTTCATGGCCATGCGGACCACCTCGATGCCGGACGAGCACGAGCTGCTCGTGACCGTCTCCGCTCCCAATCCTTTGCCCGCAAGGCGCAGACCGCTGTCGCTGACGCTCTCCATCGACACCTCCACCTCCATGCAAGGCATCCCCCTGGGCATTGCCCAAAGCGCCTGTCAGACCCTGGCCCGTTCCCTGGACGATGGCGATGTGTTGTCGATAGTCACATGGAGCACAACCCAAAACGTGGTGCTCGATTCCTGGCCGATCGCCAAAAAGAGCAACGACCAGGGAGAACAGGTGGATCCCCAAGTGGAGCTCCTGTGCTCGCAGCTGCAAGCCGGAGGTGCCACGAACCTCCATCTGGGCCTCGTATCGGCCATCGAGCTGGCCGGTCGCAACGCCAGCCCAGGGCGGACGAGCCGCATCGTCCTCATCTCGGATGGTCGGGCCAACGCGGGCTTTGCGGACGTCGAAACCATCGCAAAGCGGGCCGAGCGCTCGACCGGCGGACAGGTCTTGTTCATGGGCGCGGGCGTCGGTGGGGCCGCGACCTACCGCGATACGCTCATGAATCTTGTCACCGATGCGGGCAAAGGCGCTTACGTTTTCCTCGACAGCGACGCTGAGGCGCGCAAGGTCTTCGGCGAGCAGCTCCTGCGCCACGTGGACATCGCCGCACGGGACGTCTCCGTGGCCCTGCACCTGCCCAGCGGGCTCGGAATCTCCCGTTTTCACGGCGAAGAGTACAGTTCATCGCCGGGCCAGGTGGAACCCCAACACCTCGCGCAGGACGACGCCATGGCCTTCCATCAGGTGCTGGGCTCGTGCGACGCGCTCGAGGAAATGCCCTTGGACGCAGAAGTCAGCGTCTTCGTCGACTACGAGGATGCTCACTCGGGCACGAGCCGATCCGCCCAAGCCTCTCGCACGATATCCGAGCTTCTGACCGAGGGCCAGTCCCAGCCACTGGCCAAGGCCGGCGCCGTGGTGGCCTGGGCCGAGCTGCTCAAGACCCTGCCAGCCGATTCTGTCCAAGCCGAGCGCGCCATTCATGCGGTGCGCGCCCACGTCCTTTCGGCCATTGCCTCCCTCAGCGGCGATAGCGAGCTCCAGGAAATCGTCGGACTGCTCGACAAGTTGAGCCAAATCGTCGAGTAGGACCGCTGCCCAAGCATTTTTTTGTCAACATCTGCTTCAAAACGTCCGATACATTCCCTTTGAGAGCGCGAGGAAGGAGCCTTTAGGGAGTTGAGCATCGCCGTTGTCGCAGAGAAGCCGTCCGTGGCTCGAGATCTGGCCCGAGTGCTCGGAGCGTCCCGCAGCAAGAGGGGTTACCTGGAGGGCAGCGGCTACGTCATCACCTGGGCCATCGGTCACCTCGTGGCGCTGTGCGAGCCCCACGAGATGAACCCATCGTGGAAGAGCTGGCGCCGGGACACGCTCCCCATGCTGCCCCAGGACTGGCCCCTCAAGGTGCTCGAGCCAACCAAGGACCAATTCGAGGTAGTGCGCACCATCCTCGCTTCGCCGGAGATCGAGCGGGTCATCTGCGCCACGGACGCCGGCCGGGAAGGCGAGCTCATCTTTCGCTACATCTACGACAAGGCCAGCTGCCGCAAACCGGTGCAGCGGTTGTGGCTATCGTCCCTGACGGATGAGGCCATCCGGGCCGCATTCGCGCGCCTCGAAGACGGTCGGCGCTACGAACCGCTCGCCGACGCAGCGCGAGGCCGCAGCCGAGCCGACTGGCTCGTGGGCATGAACCTTTCCCGGGCCTACACCCTGGCCCACGACGATAAACTCTCCGTGGGCCGCGTCCAGACCCCAACCCTGGCCATGGTGGTGGAGCGCACCCTGGCCATCCGTCGATTCGTGCCCGAGGACTACAACGAAGTGTGGGCCAGCCTAAGCCAGGGACCAAGCGAGCCGACCTTCGAAGCCGCCCTTGTTCCGAATGACAAAGCGAGCGAGCCCCTTCGCCTACCGCCCGACGGCGCACAGGCTCTGCAGATCGCCGCGGCCATCGAGGCGGGACGCGCCGTGATCAGCGCCCTGCTGCGCAAGACCGAAAGACGGGCGCCGCCGATGCTCTACGACCTGACAGACCTGCAAAAAGACGCCAATCGGTTGTACGGGCTGTCAGCCGAGAAAACGCTTGCCGCGGCTCAGGAGCTCTACGAGCGCCACAAGCTCCTGTCGTACCCACGCACCGACAGCCGGCACCTGCCCGCGGACGTGGCCGCGACCCTTCCGACCATCGTCGAGAGGATCCGTGGGCCCTACGAAACCTCGCTCGCGCCCGGCACTGGCCAGCGCGAGCTGTCCAAGCGCTTCGTCGACGACTCCAAGGTCACCGATCATCACGCGATCATCCCCACGCCCAAGACCGCCAGCTCACTCGCAGCAGGCAGCGACCCCGCGCGCGTGTACGACCTAGTATGCCGCAGGTTGCTGATGGCCTGGCACGATGAGCACGTCGTAGCCCGCACCGAAGTGCGGATCGCGGTGACGACGCTTCAATCCGAGCTCCATCCCCTGCGAGCCAGCGGCTCCGAAATCGTCCAGCAGGGATGGCGCATTCTCGAGGCCAGGCCGCAAAGCCAAGGCAAGCGCAAGAGCGAAGAAGAGGACAAGGAGCAACGCCTGCCCACCGGCCTTGCGCAAGGTCAGCGGCTCGACATCGCCAAGGCCGAGGCAAGGCCGAAGAAAACCAAACCACAAAGGCCTCTCACAGAAGCCTCTCTGCTCTCGGCCATGGAGTCAGCCGGCAAGCAGGTCGACGACGAGGAGCTCGCCCTCGCGATGAAAGAACGGGGCCTCGGAACCCCGGCGACGCGCGCGGCCATTATCGAAACCCTTCTTGCGAGGCAGTACATCGAGCGACAAGGCCGCAGCCTGCATGCGACCGACAAGGGCATCGCGCTCATCGAGACCGTGCACCCCAAGGTCAAGAGCCCAGCGCTCACCGGAGAGTGGGAGATGCGTTTGCGCAAGGTGGAGCGCTCCGAGGAGACCCTCGCGGCGTTTCACAAAGACATCGAGGACTTTGTCCGGGAGATGGTGGGCGAGGCTCTCGGAAGCTCGTCCCAGGCAAGGCCAACTGCGTCCCAGTCCTTTGGGCCGCCAGCCAAGACGACGGTCGGGAGGGTTCATTCTCCGACCGCGACAGAGCTTCCCCACCCAAAGGTGGTGCAGGTCGTGGACCTCGACCTGTCCAACGGTTCTCGAGATCTCGAGGGGCTCTTGTCCCGGGTTTTCGGCCACGCGCAGTTCCGGCCGCACCAAAAAGAGATCTGCGAGGCGGTCGCCGCGGGCCACGACAGCTTGGTGGTCATGCCCACGGGCGCCGGCAAGTCTCTGTGCTTTCAGCTCCCCGGTCTGGCTCGCGGCGGCACGGTCCTGGTGGTGAGCCCGCTCATCGCGCTCATGGAGGATCAGGTCGCCACGTTGCAGCGCCTTGGCCTGCGGGCAGAGCGCATCCATTCGGGTCGCTCGCGGGAGGATTCACGCCGCGTGTGCCGGGAGTACATCGACGGCAACCTGCAGTTTCTCTACATCGCGCCGGAGAGGCTCGCTGTCCAAGGTTTCCCGGAGCTGCTCGCTCGCCGCAAGCCGGCCCTCGTGGCCGTCGACGAAGCCCACTGCATCTCTCATTGGGGCCACGACTTTCGACCGGAATACCGCATGATCGGCGAGCGACTTCCCCTCCTCCGACCCGCGCCCGTTGTGGCGCTCACGGCCACGGCCACCCCATTGGTCCAGGACGATATCGCGCAGCAGCTCGACCTTTCAAAGCCGCGGCGGTTCATCCTCGGATTTCGACGCGACAATCTGTTCCTCGAGGTCGAGCATGTGCGGCCCTCGGAGCGCCCGGCGCTCATCGGCAAATTGCTGCAGGGCGCGGATCGCACACCCGCTATCGTCTACGCCGCGACCCGGCGCAACGCCGAGAGCCTTGCGCTCGAGCTTGGGAAACACCTGCGCGCACAGGCCTACCACGCAGGCATGACGCCAGAGCTGCGGGATCGAGTGCAACGGGCATTTCAGAGCGACGCCCTCGAGGTCGTAGTAGCCACCATCGCCTTTGGCATGGGCATCGACAAGGCAGATGTACGCACTGTGGTCCATGCGGCCCTGCCCTCGAGCGTGGAAGGCTACTACCAAGAAATCGGCCGCGCTGGCCGCGACGGCAAACCCTCCCGGGCCGTGCTGCTTTGGTCGGTCTCGGATCGCATTACCCAAGATCACTTCATCAAGCGGGACTACCCGCCGGTCAGCGACCTGGAGAGGCTGTTCGGCCGTCTGTCCGACACCGCGGTGGATATGGAATCCCTCACCGGCAAGCTCGGACAGGAGGATGCTCTCTCGACAGCCCTCGAAAAGCTCTGGATCCACGGCGGCGCCCGCATCGACGCGGGCCAGAAAGTCAGCCGCGGCAAGCCGGGCTGGCAAGAGCGCTACCAAGCGCAGCGACAGCACAAGGAACGGCAACTCGAGGCTGTCGTGGCCTATGCCAAGACGAACCAGTGCCGAATGCTCGCCCTGGTTCGCCATTTTGGCGATCAATGCGACAGCGGCGCAGCATGCGGGCAATGCGATGCCTGCGCACCCAAACGAGGCATCGTACAACGCCGGGAAACCATGGCCCACGGGGAGCTGACATGGCTCAGCCATGCCCTCGACACTCTGGCAGAGCGCGGAGCCACAGCCAAGGGAGCGCTCTACCGAAACGAGCTCGAAGGGCGGATCACTCGCGGCGACTTCGAGCGCCTGATGCGCGTCGCCCTCGAGACCGACCTCATCGAAAGGGAAAGCCGCACCTTCGAGAAGGACGGGCAGACCATCCCGTTCGATATCCTGCGATTGACCTCCAAGGGCGCTTCTTGCCTGCTGCCCGAAGCCCTACGCGGGGCCCTGGGAGAGGCATTGGCACAGGCCGAGAGAAAGCCGCGCCGCAAGAGAAGCAGCGAGCCCAAGCCCGAGGCAAAGCCTCGCGCCAAGCGGACAAGAGCTCAAAGGGCAGCCCTTGCCGAGCCACCTGCGCAGGGGTCCGTCGCGGTTTCCGAAGTCCTGGTCGAACGCCTCAAAAAATGGCGCCTCGAGGAGGCGAGGAAAAAGCGCATCCCCGCGTTCCGCATTCTCACCGACAAGACGCTTCTCGGCATCGCCGCCGCCATGCCAAAGAACGTCGCACAATTGCTCGCCGTCCCGGGCTGCGGGTTGAGCCTCGCCGAAAAGCACGGACGGGTCATTCTCGCGCTCGTGCGGTCATAACCGACGGGCGTTCGCCTCATGCGCCGAGATGCGCTACACTTGCGCACAAGATCATTCACGCGGCAGGAGAGACCATTGGCGCACCATTTCTTCGACATGGACCACACGCTGATCGACAACGATTGTGACGTCTCATGGAAGGCGTTCCTCATCGAAACCGGACGAGCGGACGCGGCTCAGCGCGCTGAGGTCGAGCGTTTCTATGGCGCCTATGAGCGCAACGAGCTCGATGAGCGAAGTTTTCTCGCCTTTCAGCTCGCCGAGTTCGTCGGGCAAGGCCAAGCGACCATGCGCCAACTCGCCGAGGAGCACTTCGAGGCCAAGGTGCGTCCCACGATCTTTCCGCAGGCGTGGACGCTGCTCGCAGACATCGTCGCCCGCGGTGATCAGATCCACCTCTTGACAGCCACCAACAGAATCGTGGCCAGTCCGGTAGCCGAGTACCTCACGATTCCCGACGTCATCGCAACCGAGCTGGAGGTCGACAACAATCTGTACACCGGACGCATTGTGGACCTCTACTGCTGCGGCCCGGGAAAGCTCGAAAGACTGGAGCGGCGTTGCTCCCAACTCGAAGTCGAGCTGCGGGACATTTTTTACTACGGCGACTCTGTCTCGGATGTCATCGTCCTCGAGGCCGTGGGCCATCCGGTCGCCACCAATCCCATGCCTGCGGTTCGTGAGCTCGCCGCAAGGCGGCATTGGCCGGTCCTCGATTTTTAAGCCTCCATCAAGCGCACACGTCGGGACGCACGGTCGAGAATATGTGTTATCGATTAAGCGAAGTAAGGGTTGACCAATCGTCCATCCAAGAACTAGACAACAGGTATGTCGATTTACCTAGACCACAACGCCACCACCCCGGTCGATCCCTCGGTCACGGCAGCCATGGCACGCGCCTCGACCGAGGTGTTCGGCAATCCCTCGAGCCTGCATTCATTGGGGCAAAAGGCGCGCTTGGCCCTCCACGAAGCGAGATCCCAAGTCGCGCGAATCCTCAAGGCAGAGCCAGAGGACATCCTTTTCACCGCGAGCGGCAGCGAGGCAGATAACCTGGCCATTTCCGGTGTGCTAGGGAGGAGTGACAAGCCTTTTTCCCGCGTCGTGACCACGGGGCTCGAGCACCCGGCCGTATTGCTCACCTGCGATGCCTGGTCAGAAAGGGGTTTTGAAATCATTCGAGTGATGCCCCGGGCCTGCGGCGTCGTCGCGCCCGAGGACTTCGAGAAAGCCCTAGCGGGTCAGCCGGCACTGGTGAGTGTCATGCTGGCGAGCAACGAGACAGGAGCGATTCAGAAAGTGGCCGACATCGCCGCGATTTCCCATGCCCATGGCTGCATCGTGCATTGCGACGCGGTCCAGGCTGTCGGAAAAATCGACGTCGACGTGCAGGCCCTCGGCGTCGATCTGCTGGCGGTCTCGGCTCACAAGCTCTACGGCCCCAAGGGCATCGGCGCGCTCTACGTTCGGCCAGGTACAAGGTTGTCGCCGATTCTCTACGGAGGAGGTCAGGAGAGAGCCTTGAGACCCGGGACCGAGGCCGTGCCCCTCGCCGTGGGCTTTGGCCTCGCCTGTGAGCTCTCGCAGACTAGGCTGCAGGAAGACGCTGCGAGGATATCCGAGCTGCGAGCGCACCTCGAAACCCGTGCGCTGGCCGAGTTGCCAGAGGTGCGCATCAACGCCGGCGAGGCGCCCCGACTCCCAGGCACCTCGAGCCTTGCCCTGCGCGGCGCGCTCGGGGACTCTCTGATGATGGCCCTCGACCTGCGCGGCATCGCCGTGTCGACCGGCTCGGCCTGTCACGCAGCCAGAGGAGAAGCCCCCTCGGCCCTCGAAGCCATGGGGGTACCACCTGAGTGGTCCCGGGGCACGGTGAGGATTTCCCTTGGCCGAACCACCTCGCGCGAGGATATTGACCGAGCGCTCGAAGCCTTGCTCGAGGCACGCAAGCGCCTTCGAACAGGAGGCAGAACGTGACAGTCGAAAAGCAACAGCAGCTTCTTTCCTCCCTGCGCGCCATGGGCAGCGCGGCCGTGGCCTTCTCCGGCGGCGTGGACTCGACCTACTTGCTCGCCGTGGCCCGCGAAGCGCTGCTCGACAAAGCCGTGGCGTTCATCGGTCGCTCGCCCTCGTATCCCAAGCGCGAGCTCCACAGCGCCCTGTCCCTGGCCGCCCTTCTCCAATGCGAGACCGTGGTCGTAGATACCTGCGAGCTCGACAACCCGGAGTATGCCCACAACCCTCCGCACCGCTGCCGGGTGTGCAAAACCGAGTTGTTTTCCAAGTTCAAAGAGCTGGCGAGACAAATGAGCCTGGCTCAAGTGCTCGAAGGGAGCAATGCCGACGACGTGAGCGACTACCGGCCTGGCCTGCAGGCCGTGGCAGCGCTCGATATACGATCGCCACTGCAGGAGGTCGGCCTCACGAAGGATGAAATCCGCGCGCTCTCTGCGCAGCGGGGACTCCCCACATGGGACAAACCAGCCATGGCCTGCCTCGCCTCCCGAGTGCCCTACGGCGAGCGCATCGACGCCCCCCGTCTTTTGCGCATCGAGCGCGCGGAGGATGCCCTGCATGACATGGGCTATGCGCTCTGCCGGGTGCGCGATCACGGCGCGGTGGCCCGCATCGAAGTGAGCCCCCAAGAGATTTCGAGACTGCTCGAGGAATCAGAGCGCAGGCGCATCGCCGCTGCTCTGCGTCGAGTGGGCTACAAGTACGTGAGCGTCGACCTCGAAGGGTATCGAACCGGCTCCATGAACGAGGTTCTGCCCCAAACCGCGACGAGGCCAGAGCAATGAACGCGCACGGCATCGATACTCGGGAGGCCCTCGAGCTGCTCCAGACCAAAGACAAAGACACCATGGACCTCATTGTGCGCGCTCATGAGGTGCGCAAGGCCTCAAGGGGTCTGGGCGTGCGACTGTGCGGCATCCTCAATGCCAAGAGCGGCCGCTGCCCTGAAGACTGCCGTTTTTGCGCTCAGTCGGCCCACAACGATGCGCACATCGACTGTTACCCGCTCCAATCCGCAGAGGCCATCGCACAAGCGGCGAGCCAATCAGGACAGCACAAAGCCATTCGCTTCGGCATCGTCACCTCGGGTACGGCCATCAGCACAGAGGAAGAAATTGGAACCCTCGAAACGGCCATCGCCGCAATCCGCGACCGCGGCGAGATCGCCCCTTGTGCTTCTCTGGGAAATCTCGACGAAAGAACCATCGAGAGACTCGCCGCCTCTGGCCTTTCGCGATTGCACAACAACATCGAAACCGCGCGTAGCTTCTACCCCAACATCTGCTCGACGCGACCATGGGAGGGAGCCGTGGAGACCCTGCGCCTTGCAAAAAAACACGGGCTGACCACCTGCTGCGGCGGCATTGTGGGTTTGGGAGAGTCGCACGCACAGCGGGTTGAGCTTCTCGACCAAATTCGCGACATCGATCCCACCAGCGTACCTTTAAATTTCCTTTCGCCCATCAGGGGCACTCGGCTAGAAAATGAGCCACTGCTGCGCCCTCTCGAGGCCTTGCGCTTCGTGGCCGTGGCCCGCCTCATGATGCCGGAAAAAGAGATCCGCCTGTGCGGAGGTCGGGAGCTCGTGCTGCGAGACACCCAGGCGCTCGCCCTCGTCGCCGGCGCCGACGGCCTAATGGTCGGCGGTTACCTCACCACGTCGGGACGCAAGGTCGAAGACGATTGGCGCATGGTCGAAGACGCCGGCTTCTTCATCGCCAGCGAAGAAAAATGAGCACCAGAACCATCATCGCAGCCATGAGCGGCGGCGTGGACTCGAGCGTGGCAGCCGGGCTTCTCGTCGAGGCTGGGCACCGAGTCATCGGCGCCACCTTGTCCATGAAACCCTGCGCCGAAGAGGGAGAGTACTCGTGGTGTTGCGGCAAGATGGCCGAGACAGCCGCGGCTCAAGTGGCGTGCCGCCTGGGGATCGCCCACTACGTCCTCGACGTGGCAGAGGACTTCGAGACCCATGTGCTGCGACACTGCTGGGACGAATACGCCGCGGGCCGCACGCCCAGTCCCTGCCTCGTGTGCAACCAGAGAATCAAGCTCGGCAGGCTCCTCGCCTTGGCCGACGACCTCGGGGCCGACGCCGTCGCGACAGGTCACTACGCGAGGCTCGCACCCCCCGATGAGCGCGGGCCGGTCTTGCGTCGCGGCGTCGACCTCCCCAAGGATCAATCGTACTTTCTCTCCCAGGTTCGCAGACACCAACTCGAGCGCGCCGCCTTTCCCTTGGGCGAGCTCACCAAGCCGCAAGTCAGAGACCTCGCTCGCCGCATGGGCTTTCACAACGCAGAGCGCAAGGAAAGCCAAGACGCCTGTTTCAGCCACGAGCAGGGCTTTGCCGAAGGTCTGCGCCGCAGATTCGCAGCCGAGGTTTCCCAAGGTGAGATCCGCACCGCGGACGGCCGCGTCGTGGGCACTCACCAGGGCTTGCACCGCTACACCGTGGGCCAGCGCAAGGGTTTGGGCATCGCCCTCGGAGAGCGGGCCTACGTCGTCCGCCTCGACACCGCGAGCAATGCGGTTGTCCTCTCTGATCGCATTGAGGATCTCGAGACGCCCGGACTCGAAGCGAGCGACCTCAACTGGATCGTGCCTACGCCGGAGGTTTTTCACGCCCAGGTGCAGATTCGCTACCGCTCCAAGCCAGTCGAGGCAGAGGTACATCGCCTGCCCGACAAGGGCGCCAGGGTCGTCTTCGAAACGCCGCAAAAAGCCGTGACAAAAGGACAGGCCCTCGCCGTCTACGAGGGAGATCGCGTCATCGGCGGCGGGTGGATCGATAAGGCCTAGAGGCTAGCCACGAGCGCCGCGTAGAACATCGCCGCCTCGGTGAGCTCCGCGACAGCGCAGCGCTCGTTGGGTGCGTGGGCGAGCTCCTCGTGACCTGGTCCCATGCCGATACAGGGAATCCCATGGCGGCCGGATATCGCGACGCCGTTGGTGCTGAAGGTCCACTTGCCG
>JALOQD010000261.1 GCA_025453525.1 Myxococcota bacterium | reverse complement strand
TGGGGTCCCTGGGACACTTCGCTCTCGTAGCCGCCACCATCCTGTCGGCGCTTTGCGGCGCAGCCAGTCTTTCGGGTTCGTCGCGGGAAAAGCTCGCGTCTGTTGTTCGACCTCTGGCTGCCATGGCCGGGATGAGCGCGATCGCGTCGGTCTTGTGCCTTGGCTTTGCCCTCATCACCCACGACTACCGGCTCGCCTATGTGAGGGACTACGCGGATCGCTCCATGTCCGATGCCTACCTGCTGACAGCCTTGTGGGGAGGGCAGGAGGGCTCGCTGCTCGTATGGGCGGCGCTCCAAGCTGGGCTCTTGGCGCTCATGGGTCGATTCTTCGGTCGCAATCCGCAGTACGCGCCTCTTTCGGCCGTCACCATGGGCGTGTTGTCGGCGCTCTCCTCTGCCTTCTGCCTGCTCGTGCTGTTTCACGCCGATCCTTTCGAGACCCTGGGCACCGAGGCGAGCAGCGGCGTGGGCTTGAATCCGCTCTTGCGGAACCCGTACATGGCCATTCACCCGCCGACCTTGTACCTGGGGTTTGTCGGACTGTCCGTGCCGCTGGCCTTGTCAGTGGCCGCGCTGGCCGAGGGGGGCTTGCAGGAGCTGTGGCCCAAGGCCGCGCGTTCCTGGACGCTGTGGGCCTGGCTCTTTTTGTCAGCCGGTAACCTTTTGGGCATGGTGTGGGCCTATGAGGAGCTGGGTTGGGGAGGCTATTGGGGCTGGGATCCGGTGGAGAACGCGTCGTTTATGCCTTGGCTCACGGCCACGGCGCTGTTGCACACCCTCATCGCCCAGCGTCGAAGCGGAACCCATCGGCGCTTTAACACCTTCCTCGCTGCGGTCAGTTTCGCTCTAGTGATCTTCGGGACGTTTTTAACGCGCTCGGGCGTCATTCAATCCGTCCACGCCTTTGCCGGCGCCACCTCTGGCCCCTACCTGCTGGGGCTCATCGCAGCCGCTCTCGCGCTCGTCGTCGTGGTGAGCGTGTGGAGGCGCAAGGACTTCGAGAGTGGCAAGGACGAGGCCGAGGGCTTGACCCGGATGTCGCTCATCTCTTGGACCGCGTGGATGCTGCTCCTGTGCGCGGTCTTTGTCTGGCTCGCCACCACGAGCCCGCTTTGGGCGCAGTGGCTGCGGGGCGAGAAGGTGGTGATGACCCCCGAGTTCTACAACCAGTGGATGGTGCCCCTGGGCCTGGGGATCCTCGCTCTGGTGGGTTTGTGTCTCGTGCTCGGCTGGACCACCCTCGAGGGCTCGTTTCTACGGCCGAGGCTCGTCGGGCCCGCAGGCGCCCTGCTGGTGGCTGTGTCTGCCGCGCTGCTGGGGGGAGCGCAGCGGGAGGTGAGCGGTCCCATGCGGTATGCCGCCGTGGTCGCCATCGGGGTCATCGCCTTTGCGTTCGTCGCTGTCGCGGCCGAGCTCTGGTCCCTCGCCCGTAAAGGGGGAAGCGGCAGCTCGGCTCGTCGCAAGAGAGTGGGCGCTCACATCGTTCATTTGTCCATTGTGATTCTGTTCATCGGTTTTCTTGGCTCCGGCTTCGAGAAGGAGGCCTCGCGCTCATTGCTGCCAGGGCAGGGGCTCTCGGTGGGCGATTATCACCTGACCTACCTCGGCTTGCGCGTGGATGACAACTTCGAGAGAAGGGCGCTGCTCGCCGATCTCGAGGTGAAGCGCGATGGAGAGCCGCTGGGCGTGCTATCCCCTGGCCGACGTGTCTATTATTCGCATCCGGGGCAGCCCACGAGCGAGGTCTTCATCCGCTTCGGCCTCAAAGAGGACTTGTTTCTCATCCTCGGCGATGCCGACGAAGACACCTCTCGGGCGGCGATCCGCGCCGTCGTGAATCCGCTCGTGGCCTGGCTGTGGATCGGCGGCGCCGTGCTCATGCTCGGCACGGGTGTCTCTGCCTGGCCCGAACGCCGACGCTTTGAGTCAGAGGCAAGCCCGCCTTCGTGGGTCTCGGCTCTGTGGGGGCTCGTCGGGGCAACTGGCACCGCGGGAATCGGCGCCGCATTCGGCCTGCACTTCGCTGTGCTCGCGCTCCTGTGTGCCGCGCTGGTCGCCGTGGTGATCGAGCTCGGTCGTGCGGTCTTGGTGCTGGGCAATGGGGAGATGCCGTCATGAGAGCGCTGCCCACGATGATTTGTATTTTCATTTTTGGCGCTGCCAGCCAAGCCGTGCACGCTCAAGAGCAGGGCGAGACAGTCGTCGTGCCGAAGGGCGAAACCGCGCCGCAGGGAGAGATGGCGCCGCCAGAGGAAGGGCTGCCTGCTGGCACCGTGCTCGTCGAGGTTCGCTCCTGGCAGGGAGAGCCGGCGCCGGGCAAGGTGGTCATCGCCGCGGTGCGAGACGCGAATGGAAAAATGCAGGAGCGCAAGGTCACGTCCAATGGGGCAGGGGAGAGCCGCTTCGACGGTTTGCCCACCGACAACAGGCACCAGGTCGCGTTCTTCTTCATCGATGGCGGCATGCCCTTGGCGCAGACCGCTCCCATGCATCTTCCCGCAGACGCAGGCAGGCGCCTGGAGATGCGACTGCCCCTTTTGACCGATGCGCCGAGCAAGGTCGAAGTCCGCACCTATCGCGCGGTCTTCTCGAAGAACCACGGGCGCGTGGACGTCGCGCTGTCCCTGTCGTTTGCGACACCCCCTGGGGTCATTTTCCGAGCGCCTTCGGGTTTGCGGATCGAGCTTCCGAAAGGAGCTATGGCACCGTCTGTTCCAGGAGAAGAGGCGGCCGAGCACACCCGTATCGAAGCAGAGGCGGTGTTCTTGCTCGACCCCGTCACCTCCCAGGGTGTCGATGTCGAAATTCACTTCGAGCTCGAGCCCATCGGCGGAAGGCTGGACTACGAGCATCGGATGTCTCGGCCTCTGCCCATGGCCCAGCTGATTTCCACATGGACGGAGAAGTCCGCGACCCTAGTTGGCGAAGGCATGCCCGCGGCAGAGTTGCGTCAGATGCAAAGCGGTCTCCTCGCCCTCATCACCATGGCACGAGATCTCCAGTCTGGAGTCGTGCGCGCAACCCTGGACGGACTGGACCCAGGCTCTCGAAAGTCCCTGCGGCTCGTGGCGTTGCTCTTGTCCGCGGTGCTTTTCTGCCTCGGAGCTGCGGTTTGGATTCGCGATAGGTCGAATAGGGCCAAGGGATGAGCGAACCCATTACGTCCGTACGTCTCGCCGGGGTATCCAAGGTCTTTGGTGCTGTCAGGGCCCTTTCTCCCACGACCCTCACCCTCGGCGCAGGAGAGGTGGTCGCGGTGCTCGGCCCCAATGGCGCTGGCAAGTCCACGCTGCTCTCGGTGCTATCGCTGCTCACTCGTCCGACGAGCGGACAGGTGCTCATCAACGAGCGGCACGCCGTCGCACAGGACACCTGTCGCATCGGGCTGTTGGCCCATGCGCCGCTCGTGTATCCCGAGCTCACCGCTCGGGAGAATCTGCGCTTCTTTGGCAAGCTCCACGGCATCGATGCCCTCGAAACCGTCGTGCGAGAGGCCGAGTCTGCCATGGAGATTTCGGAGTTTGCCGCAGATAGGCCGGCCAGGGTTCTCTCCCGTGGTCAGCTGCAGCGGCTCGCCCTGGCTCGGGCCCTGCTGCACAGGCCCAACCTGCTCCTGCTCGACGAGCCTGCTTCGGGACTCGACGCCAGCTCTGTGACCCTCGTGGGACGGGCGGTGCAGGCTGTCCGCGAACAAGGGGGCATGGCCGTGCTCGTGACCCACGAGCCGCTCATTGCCGCGCAGCTTGCGACCCGCGCGGTGATCCTCGTCAAGGGAAGGGCGAGAGTCGATGCTGCCTCGCCCGGGGATGTCGAGGCCTGGCGCAAGCTCTATTTCGAGACAGTGGGAGGGGCGTCATGAGCTTCCTGTTCACCGTGGCCACGACGTTGTCGAAAGAGCTCAAGGTCGAATGGCGCAGCAAAGAGATCGTGCTTTCGTCGGCGCTCTTCGCGCTGCTCGTGGTCCTTCTGTGCGCCTTCACCTTGGATCTGCCCACGCTTGCGGGCCGACCGGTCAGCGCTGGAGTGCTGTGGCTCGCCGTGGCCTTGTCGGGCATGCTCGCCTTGTCGCGCACGTACGAACGAGAAAAGGGCTTTGACGCGTTTCGCGCCCTGCTCATGACCCCGGCGCCCAAGTCCGGGGTGTATCTGGGTAAGACCCTGGCCGTGTGCCTGTACCTGCTCACCGTGGAGCTCGTGCTGTGCCTCGTCCTCGAGCTGTTCTTTCATGAGCCGGTGCTGCGTGCCTTGCCGCGTCTGCTGCCGGTGCTCGTCCTGGGTACAGTGGGCTACGCCGCGGTGGGAACGCTGTTTTCAGCGATGCAGCTGCGGACCACGCTCAAAGACCTTTTACTCGGCGTCATCCTCTACCCGCTCGCGAGCCCGGTGCTCATTTCCGCGGCCAAGGCTTCCCAAATCATCATTGACGGAGGCTCGCTCGTCGATGCGGCGGATCCGCTCAAGCTCCTCATCGTGGCGGATGTGCTGTTCGTCGTCGCGGGCTTGTGGCTCTTCGGACCTCTCTTGGAAGAATAAGGGTTCACGGAAAACGGGGACGTCGCTCAAAAGAGCTCGTGAACGACTGGGGCTAGAGAAATGGCTATTCCTCGCCCATGGGATTGACTATGGTCGGGCCCAGCGTCTTTAATATTGGGCTCGCGTTTACGCCAGCGATCCAGCTCCGATTGGAGATCTGAAATGGTACCAGGTGTCGGGGGTACTTAGCGATAGCTATATGTCAATAGGTGGGTATTGACCCTTTTGATTGACCCTTTTGACTCACAAGCTCCTAACAAACCCCGTGCCATGCCTGGAAAAAGTTGACATCCCCGCTTCTGATGCCATCGTCAATTGCTAAGTACAGTAGCCCGGAAATAGGGGACCAATCCGCGAAGGACTGGACATTGAGGGCAAGGCGCGACGACGACGGACTAGCAGGGCTAATTCAAGGAGAAGCAACGAAGCCATCGGTCGCAGAACAAGCGAAATGGGGTCTTATTTCCGAACGCTGTACGAATCAAACAGGAGGTGCCAGATGCGATTGAAACACGGTGGTATTTGCCTCGTGTTCTCGGTTCTCGTGATCGGATGCTCCAAGGCAGAACAAAATTGGGAAAACGATACTGAAACAGGTGCTGCAACGGACACTGCCACGGATACTGCAACGAACACTGTCGAAGACACCGATACCCTTAGCGTCAAAGCCTGCGTGGCGATCCGGGGCAACGGTCCACGCATCACCGCACATTTTGGCTCTTTGGCGAGAATGGTAGAACACTACGGCTTGTTCTGGGGAGCAGCGGGCGGCAGCTCGGGAAGTATCAGCACGTTCTTGATAGACAGCGTGCAGCTCAATCCCTATATCAAAAATTGCGGCGAGCTGACGTGCGACGCCTTCGAGCAGGCAAATCGGGCCTCGCTGCTATATAAATCTCTGGAGGGATATCTCTTCTTCCTCGGCGAGGCAGAGGAAGCGCTCAGCTTCAGAACGATCAGCGACATCGTCACCCGCATCAAAACGCAAGGGATCGAAGCGCTTCTGCAGGGCGACACCCCTCTAGAAGGCGTCGAAGCTCTCACGACATTGCTGGAGTCAGAGGATCTGAAGAGCCTCGTCAACCCAGACGCGTTGGAGCTCCTCAAGAACTCCCCGACGCCCGTACAACACGCTAAAGACATTGTGGATGGCACAAAAAACGCCCTTTCGTTCAATCCAACCAGCTCCAAGATCTTCTTCACCCCAGGCGTCATCAGCTTCGAAGCCATTGCCGAATTGGTCGGCCGACTGGCCAATTTCTACTCAGGCTATGGTCCGGCGGACCAGGAAGCGTGGCTCGAATTCTTGTCTTCATGCGCGTCGGAAGGACGAGGATTGGAATGGGACGAAGTGGCAAAGATCGAGGCGGCGAGCGTCACCTGCGGCGACCTGTTCGAAGAGCTCGTCCAAGAATACCGCGCCGCACTACTCGCAGACGAAGACAAGTATCCTAGACGTATTGACGATAAAATCGGCGACCATTTGCATGCCCTCGTGACCACAGGAGTGCTCGAGGGAGACGCCCAGACGCAGTACGAAACGGCCCTGGCCCTCTATAGAAACGGCCAGGACTACACATTCGAACCCAGTTTCTCTGACGTGGGCATTGGGTATTGGGGATCTTCCTTAGACCTTGCGGCTGTAGAAGCCAACGCACATGGCTACACCGACATGAAGACGAGCAAAGCGGTGAGTCTTGGCACAGCGACCTGGAAAGAAGTGCTTTCCGTTTCTCCCGCGGAGCCCGGGCTCACGGCAGCGGTGGAGATGGCCGACGGACAGTACTCGGTCGGCGGTTGGTCAGATGGCCAGCCAGTGCTCGTGCTTAAAAACATCGGTTGCGACTACGTGATCTATTTGACGCGTCCCAACGGCGAAGGCGCGTTCATCGAGGGCGTGACCGAATTGCTCGGGATCACCGACGATGAGTGGCTCAAAATATTCGATTTGACGAGCGAGAGCTCTCACCGCCTTTCCCTGACAGAGTCCGCCGGTCGCTGGTGCGCTGACTGGGACACCCCGCCGATGGAACAAATCCGCACAATAATATCGCTCGGCTTCAATGCCCCGCTCGAAACCGCAGAGGCCTATTACGTGGATGGACCCACCCCCTACGACAACATCGAATCTTCCCTCGGCCTTCCTGGCTGCACCCCTGGGGTAGGAAAAGACTAGCCCCCTGCCATCCCCGATCCTCGCTGCTCCCGAGCCGGGGACGAGCCGGGGACGGTCCTACGATCTTTCACTTGCTAGGGACGGTGCTGAGATTTAGTTCGCGTCATCGCTTATTTTCAGGCTGTATCGCACGCGGCCTTCGCTCCGTCCTTCTATTTGCACTTTCTGTTGCGCCAGCGCCCTTTCCACTTTATCGACCAGTGGCTCCAGCTCGTCATGCACGCTTAAGGGCGCTCTTCATCCAGCGCGAGACCTTTGGGGGACGGGTCTTGACAATCAGCCGTGAAAGCGAATGGGGCCCGGCCAGAACCACGAGATGCACATGGCTCGAGTCAGGCAGTCGCCGAGAATGTGGCAGTCCAGTCCCGTGAGGCTCTGTCCCAATCCTCTCAGGTATTGTTCCCGGTCCGCAGGCCCCTCGCAGGCCGCCCTCGCGGAGCTCGAACAGACCAATGCCGATCAATTTCTCACGGAAATCACCGTGCTCGCCTCAGGTCACAAAGTGCCGACGACATCAGTCTTTTAGTCTGTCTTTTGGTTGTTTCAGAATTGGGCCTGGAGTCCACTCGCCGATCTGAAGAGCAACGACAACACCCACGAGGGCGCGCTCAAGAAGGGGAATGATGACTCGCTTGTTTATCGACTGCAGGCAAGAGAGAGCTGGAGCGGCGTTTGGGGGACTTCTGCGCAGGTTTTGCTCAGTCCGTCGCTCATCGGAGCGCTCGACACAACGGGGCGCGCTTTTATACTGATCCCTCAATGCATCCCTTCTCACGACACGGATGGCTGCTCACCCACGCAGGGTTGATCGCGGCGGCGTTGCTCACGCTTTCCTCGCCTTCGTCGGCGCTCGACCCCAAGAAGAACCTGCGTCAGTACGTTCACGAAGTGTACTCGATGGAACAGGGGCTACCCCAGTCCACGGTGCAGGCCTTGGCCCAGACCCCTGACGGCTACTTGTGGATCGGCACCCAGGAGGGGCTCGCGCGCTTCGATGGCGTGCGGTTCGTCACCTTCGACAAGAGCAACACCGAGGCCATCTCGGTCAACGATGTCCGATCGCTGGCCGTCGACTCCCAGGGCGTGCTGTGGATCGGCCTCACGGGTGGGGGACTCGTGTCCTACGAGCGCGGAGCGTTCAAGGCCTACGGGCGAAAGGACGGTCTGGTGGACGAGACGGTGCGACGCCTCGAGCCGTCCTCGTCCCACGGGTTGCTGATCGGCACGAGCGGCGGGTTCTCGGTGCTCAAAGACGGTCGCTTCACCAATTTCACCAAAAAGCAGGGGCTGAGCTGGGACCTGGTGAACGATGTCTTGGAAGATCGCCAAGGCCGGGTCTGGATCGCGACGAACAAGGGTCTGTCGCGCTACGAGAATGGCAAGGTCTTCAAAGAGCCGACCACCGCCCGCCTCGACGACGCCGTGATCCGCAGCGTGTATCAAGACGCCAAAGGCCGCTTGTGGATCAATGCCTGGAAGGAGGGGCTCTATCAGTGGGTCGACGGAGAGCTGTGGCGCTTTGGCGCGGAGCAGGGGCTCGACAACTTGATGATCCCCTGGATGCACGAGGACCGTGGGGGCAATTTCTGGGTCGCCAGCTACGGCGGAGGGCTCTATCGTCTCGAGAGCGGGCGCTTCGTAGCCTACACCGAAGCCGACGGCTTGACCGAAAATAGCCTGCTCGTGCTCTTCGAGGATCGGGAGGGCAACCTCTGGGCCGGCGCCGA
>JALOQD010000260.1 GCA_025453525.1 Myxococcota bacterium | reverse complement strand
ACGAGGCGTATCCGAAGATACGTCGAGGAGGAGAACGCAGCGAGCGTCCGCGTTCGGCCGAGGTGCGACCGAGGTTGATTCTGAGCGATCCTGTCAGACCCCTCGGTTCCTTCGAAGTGACGCTTCCGGGGTTTGCAGGCACAAGGCGCTTGACGTAGCCGACCCCCCTCCGCGATTCTGGCAACGGTCAGGTCATTGCAGAGGGAAAAGACAGCCATGAACAGACACCTCATTATCGCGCTCACGACCATGCTCTGCGCCTGCAGCGAGGCGCTGTATCCACCTCGGCCCCCTGTGGTGCCAGGTCCGCCCATTGCCGACCCGCCCCACACGCGACTCACGCTCCACGCCAGCTTCACCAAGGAAGGGTTGCGCTCGGCGCTCGACAGTGTGATCCCCGTGATCGACAAGGGCTCGTTCTCGTTTCTCGGCACCCGGGAGTATCGCTGGCAGCGCGGGCCCTTGGAGATCCAGCTCGACAACGCTGCCGGCAAGGTCACGGTGCAGACGATTGTCAAAGCGCAGGCTGATCTGCCTGGCACCACGCTCGCCTTTGACTTGAAGCTGGTCGTGGACACTCAGCCCGTGGTGGCAAGCGACTACACTGTGCAGCTCCAAACGCCGCTGGTCGTACTCTCCACTGACGACAAGCTCCTGCGGTTGGCCGAGTGGTTCGGCGGAGTCGTGACCATGATTCGCACGTCCATCGAGGACAAGCTGCGGGTCATGAGCATCGACCTGAGGCCCATGCTCGAACCAGCCTATGCGGACTTGGCCAGGCCCATCCGCTTTCCCATCGGCGATGCGCAGGGCTGCGTCCAGCTCGGCGTGCAATCCGTGGAAGCCGGGCCCACGCTCCTCGTCGGCGGCTTTGAAAAGGACATCGGCGTGACCTTGACGCCGTCGGTGACCCTGCCGTGCGCGGCAAAACCAAGCTCGAGCAAGGTCGAGCTGCCACCGCTTCGCAACGTCTCGGCCGTGGACTCGAGCACCTTCGAGGTGGTGGTGCCAGTGGCCGCGAGCTACGACGAGCTGCGACGCGCCATGTCCCAGGCCTTCAGCGGCGGCAAGCTCTTTTTCTCCAAGGAGCAGCCCGAGCTCTACCTCGAGAATCCGGAAATCTACGCTTCAGGCGGCTTGGTGGTGGTCAAGGTGCACATCGATGGAAAAGCGAGAAAGGGGATCACCACCCGCATCTATGGCGACATCTACCTCGCTGGGCATCCGCAGGTGAGGGACAACGAGCTCTTGTTCCCAGACCTCGAGCCCACGGTGGAGAGCTCCAACCTGCTGCTGAGGCTGGCCTCCAAGCTCAGCAAGGACGACATACGAAGACAGGTGCAACAGGCCCTGCGCCTCGACATTTCTCTGCGGCTCGCCGCGGTGAAAGAGACGCTGTCCCAAAGGTTGACGTACGTGTTCGACATTCCGGGCTCCGCGCCAGGGGGACAGCCACTTCGGGGCTGCGTGCAGGCCAAGGTGGGTCGCATCGAGCTCTCCGATCTCTACGCCCACGACAGCTATCTACGGCTCTATGTCAAAGCCATCGGGCAAGCAGCGGCCTATGTGCCCTGCCCACGGAGCGTGCTCACGTCCCTCGCAGCTCATTGACGGACGCCTCATTGCGGCGCGGCCAGGGATTGACCCACAGAACGCCGATGACCACCAGCGACAGGGCGAGCATCACGGGCAGCTTGGCGATGGGCTCGCCGAGCAGGGCGCCTGAGAGCAACACTCCGGCCACGGGCATGAGAAACCCAAAGGAGTTGAGAGCCACGGCGCCGTACTTCTGGGCGAGATGCATCCACACGACCAGCCCAAACGCGGCGCTGACGACGCTTTGGTAGGTCAGAGCTGCGACCACGGAAAAATCGATACGGCCCAGGGCAGGCTCGTCGAGATAGTACCCAGCCAAAAGGAGGATGGGCGCTTCGAGCAGCATGGGGTGCAAAGCCAAGTGGAACGGCTCGAAGTCCTCGATGATGCGCTTGACGTAGATGGTCGAAATCGACCACAGCGCCACGGATGCGAGGATCAGGACGTCGCCGTATTTGAGGTTGCCTGTCAGAGTCTCGGGATCAAAAAAGAGGACTGAGACGCCCAAGAGCCCAAGCAGCACTCCCACGGCCTTGCGAAAGGTCATGCGGTCGCCTGGCAAGAAATAGTGAGCCATGAGCAACACGAGGAAGGGCTGAAGATTGCCGAGCAAGGTCGCCCTGGAAGCATGCGTCAAGCCCGTGCCCAGGTAGAACAGGGCCATCTGCGCCGTATAGAGCGGCACGAGCACGGCGAGGTGGCGCCATTGGCCAGGACGCAGGCGAAGGGTTCTTTTCGTGAGCAGCGCCCAGATGGTCACGATGAATGCCGCGATGGTAAAACGCAGGCCCGAGGCGGTCAGGGGGCCAAGGCCCCGCAGGCTGACCTTGATAGCCACCACGTTGGCGCCGAACAGCACCGCAAGCGCCATGGCGCACACGCCAGCCCACAGGGGCAAGGAGCTATTGGGCTTGGGTTCGGACGGTGCTGTGCTCATAAACCAACTGGGTCGGCCATCGACCATGCGCCAGCCTAAAGAAGGGTCTTATACGCTCCTTTGCGCGGCTTTCAAGCTCGAACCTTTCAATTCGCTATTACGAAGGCGGACCTTGCGGAAAGCGTGGAGCCCATCAGTTCTAGGGGCACTCTGGGGCTGGCACCCAATCCGGGCATTTTGACTGAAGCGCGGCACATTCCGACGGAGTCTCGCACAGAGGAACGATCAAGTTCTGTGCTTCGCCGACGGGAGTGTCACAAGAGAGCTGGCTCGAGATATCCGCGATCATGGCCGCGTAGGCATTGAGACAGTCGTTGGCCTCGCCGACCGTGGCGTCGCATTCCTCACCTTCATCCGTGTCCTCTTCCCCGTCGTCAGTGCCCTCTCCATCGCTCATGTCGCACTGGTCCGCGCAATCCACGGGTGTTTCCATGCACTCATCGATGGCTGGTTGGCATTGGTTGGGCTTGAGCACGCTAGCGGCCAAACCAACGACGGTACAGACCCCTTCCTGCAGCGCGGCACCCGTACGTCCTGACAGAAGCCGAAACACAGGTCGTAGGCTTCCTCTTCAGAGAGCTCCGAGAGCTTCTTGCTGTTGCTCACTCCATTGGTTGTGTCGTCATCGCCGCAGCTGCTCGCACTGAAGACCGCGCCGATGCTCAGGCCGCCCATCAGCAATGCCACGAGCAATCCCTTCATCCGAAGCCTCCTTCGTTCACGGGCCGCACAGCGGCCGCCTCTGCTTTGGTTCTTAAAGCATAGCGCTGGACGAAGAAGGGGCACGCGAGGTCCTTCTGGTGGGCCGACAGGCCTATTCGGCGATGATGTACTCGGGGCAGATGCGAAAGTCCGACAGACAGGGGAAGGTCAGCCCCACGAGCACATTGGCCAGACACTGGGCCGCTTCCTTCGCCTGCGTGGACTCTCCCTGCGCCTCGACCCCAGTGACCTTGCCCTCGTGATCCAGAATGATGGCGTAGTCGGGGGGGGGGAATTCCACATTACCGATGCTCTCCCCGCAACTCGAGGCTGCGCTGCGCATGGCGGCCAAATCGGTCTCAATGCCACCGTCGACGTTGAAGCCCATGTTTGGCTCGCAGGTCTCGGGCTCTCCAAGCAGGGCCGTCGCCTGCTGGGAGAGCGCCGCACCGGCAGTGCTGTCGGAGCATTCGCTCCACGTAAAGGGGTAGCCTTCGCCAGTCCAAATCGAAAGGTGGGCCGTGGGCGTGAGACTCTCGTCGACATTTACGTATCCCGTAAAGCAGGGCAGGTCCTTGGCGAGCCGAGCCTTCATGGATGCCTCATTCTGGCACTCGAGCTCGGTTTCGGTGGCGCTTTCCGTATCGTCCACAGTGCCCGTGTCGGCAGTGCCCGTGTCGGTGGAGATATCGCCTTCGGCATGACAGCCGAGGCCCACGGCGCCGGCGAGGCAAAAACCCACCGCGCTGGCAGCCACGTGTCGCAGAGGGGTGAGAAGACCGAGGGGCTGGCCGAGCTGTTCGCCCATGCGTTTCTCGATGTCCGCGAGCTCATCCCGCAGAGCCGAAGCGCCGGCGCGAGCCGTGTCCACGAGCTGCTGCTCCTGCCCGCAGTCGCATCCATCGAGCGCGAGCTCGAGGGCCTGGCGAAAGCTCCTGACCTGGAGCGCATTGAGGTTGCGTCGCAGCCGCTCCAAGCGCTGGCGGTCCGTGGGCCGAATACTGCGTCCGTTCACTCGCTCGTGCAGTGCCACGGCTAAAAAGACGTCGTGGGTCCGGTACGCCAGGCTGTAATCGAAAAACGCCTGGCCTCGCAGCTTCAAGAACAGCTCGGCGAATTTTTGGGCCGCCTGGCTGCGATAGGTGTAGGAGTACCGCAGCGGATTCCCGAGCAGCCTGCTCTCGTCGGCCAGGCGCTGCGTCAACGCGGTGCCGTGGTAGGGCATCATCCGCGTGGCCTCGAACACGCCCGCTGGAATCGAGGAGAGAAGAGCGAGACCTGCCCTAATGGATCGCGGTGACGACTCTGGATGCACCAGCATGAGGTTCGACACCGTGGCCACTTTGCAGCTCTCGAACACCTCGAGCAGCTCGAGATCCTGCGGCCTGGGCATGGGTCGTCCATACCCTCGATCTTCCGGCGCTCCAGCGAGCTCGATGCCGATAAACGCCCGCACCAGACCGATCTTCGCGAAGGCGCGCACCATCGCTTTCGTGAGCCGGTCGGCCCGCAGCATGCAGCCGATCCCCATGGGCCCAACGCCGCGTCGCCGCAGCCCCTCTCCCCACACCTCGAGAAACTCGAGCGCTTCGCTTTCGCCATAGGGCAAGAGGTGCTCATCCACGAAGTAGAAATAGCGCACGTCCCGCTCGCCATGGAGCTGTGCCATTTCATCGCACACGGAGTCGATGTCCCGCCGCCGCACGCCGCCCACCCCAGCGCAGCGCAGGGCTCCTCTATCCAAACCAGCGGCCTGCCCTTCCCCCATTTCGAGGCGTTGCAGGGATGCGGGCCCGCAGTAGGAGCAGCGTCCCTCACACCCTCGCGTCATGGAGATGTGGCAGGCAGCGTGTCCAGCAAGGGAGGGCAGCTCTGTGCGCAATGGAACGAGGGACCGCCATCGATCGTCCAGCACCTTTGCAGGCTGGCCGTCGCCGTCGCGGGTCGAAAGGCCCGGCACCTCCCGGACATCGCGACCATGGGAGAGCGCGCGAAAAAGCTCCACGATGGGTCCTTCGCCCGCAAACCGCACCACGCTATCGAGACCTTCGCAGCGGTCCAAGAGAAATGCCCGAGCCGAGGTGGCAAAGGGCCCGCCAGCAGTGATGTGCCCGTGGTATCCGAGCTGCCGAAGCAAAGCCACGAGGGCCATGGGCAAGAACGCCGAACCGCCGTCTGGAACAGAAATGCCCACGAGCATGGGGTCGCTCTGCGCGATCTGGCGCGCGACCCGCGGTACGTCGCCGCCCGCGTTGAGCACGTGGCTCTGGCTCTCGATCCCCGCCACCTCGAGAGCCGCGCCCAGATACCCCAGCCCAAGATTCTCGTTGTCCGAGAGCCGACGTCCGACCAAGCTTACGACGTTCCTCATGATACCCTCCTGTGATGACCATCCGCTGGAGGTGATTCTACCACGAGGAAAAAGTCGATGGGGTATTGGGATGAATGGGCGAAGAGGCCGATCAACCTTACCAACGATGAGAAAAGCGCTTGAGAGGAGGCTGCAGGAAGGAAGGCGCCGAAGACAACTCAGTCATCTTCGCAGGGAAAGTTCGCGCTGATAGGCTGGTACCATCCATCCTGGTTGCCATCGGCGTCGCCAGCGCGCCCCAGGATGAGGTTCTGGGCCGTGCAGGTGTTGTCGGTCGGACCGTAGCCCAGCCCATCTGCCTCGCAGATCTGATCCGGGTCGCTCGTCCCGCAATTGGTGGCCTGGTTGGAGAGGCAGTTGCCGAGCATCACGACGCGCGTGCTCGCGGTGAAGGTCCCGACATTGACGGCCGGCATCCAGGTGATCGGGGATTCGGTCGAGCCGACCGGGAAGTTCTTGGCCGAGAACAGGGTCCACCAGCCAGACGACGGGGTATTTACATTGTCGTAAAAGCTGCCTCTTATGGTCGCGCACATGGGGGCCGCAACGCCCAATCTGTAGGCAAAGCTGCCTGTCGCATGGGCGCCCTGGCGAGCCCAAAGGTAATACGTGGAGTTGGTCGTGGACTTGAACTCGAAGAACACGCGGTTGACCGTGGTCGATCTAAATTGTTTTTTGTAGATGGTGAAGGTTCCTGGCAGGGAGGAACTGGTCGTCAGGCCCAACCAGGCGCCGCCGGCTGACGAAGGAATCTCCAGGACAAAGGTGACCATCTTGCCAGCTGTGGCGATGTATTTGTACCTGTGGATATTCTCGTGGGTGGAGGAGTTGACGAGGGTACCCGCGGTGATGACGCCCAAAGCGACAGTCCCCTTGTCGGTGTATTGCAAGGTGTGCGCTTGCTCGACTTCGTCGATCGACGCGTCGTCTTCGGCTAACATATCGTCATCCAACGTCTCACAGGCGCACAGCGCTCCGAAACCGAGACCAACGATCAACATGAGTAAGTGTCTGGATACCATTTTCGTGTTCTCCTTAGAGTTGCGCCACGGTTGGCTATTCATTTGTTTGTCGGGATTTGCGCTCTCGCTCGGCCATCGACTTGTTAATCTATAACCCTGGGAACCCTGCCAAGTCAACGCATAAACCCTCCCCTCGTGTCTTTTTTATAAATATTTTCAGGATGTTGTAAACTATTCCAGCGATACTGGAACCGCCGTTTCGCACAGCTTCCCAAGCTTTGCGAGCTTCTTGCACCGCGACGCGATGCGTCGGTGCATCTTGTCAAGATCGATGTCGGCAGAGGTCTCTTTATACATTTTGTCTTTGGCTCGCTGCCGCGCCGCCTCGACCCACTTTTCCTGAAACACCGAAGCTTTGAGCATGGAGTCGAGCAGGTCGACACAAAAGATGCCGCGCTCGAGCTGCAAGAGGACTTCGCTGACAACCGCTTCGTTGGTCGCATGGCGGACGATCAAATCGGTGACAGGTGTAAAGCAGCACCAATAGAACTCGATGTGCGAGCGCAGGGCGCCGATGATGAGCGCACGGCCCTCTGGGTCTGCCCTGTCCCAATCGCTGAGCATCGTATCGAGAAACTCGCTCTTGCGCCAAGGGTCGTGCTTGGACTCGAACTCGTGAAGCGGGCCGTACTCCCCTTGGAACATCTCGGAGATGAGCGCGCGGATCTCCTGGGTCTTCATGGGTCTTCCCTCTCCTTTGCGCCAGCTTTGGTCATCAGCAAGGCGTTCAGCCTTCTGCCGTCCACCTGTCATGGGTATAAAGGATATTTGACAGCCCGAACACTGAGGCTTTTAATAATCGAGCACCAAAAAGCCCGCAGCGTTGTAGTGGGACGCTGGGAGACCAAAGAAGGAGTGGGCATGCAAGCGCCGCGAAACCAGGCCAACGAGCCTGAACGAGTCATCTTCGAAGGGCGTCCTGCCCTGTTTCCCACGGTTGGAGCGCTATTGCTCACGATCCTGACTGTCGGCCTCGCCGCCTTTTTCTATTGGGCGCGAAAACTGAGGCGCCATTACCGCATTACAACCGAACGAGTCCTCATCGAAACAGGAATACTGTCCAAGAAGATGGAGCAGATCGATCTCTATCGCATCAACGACTACACCGTGGAGCGCCCCATCTCGCAGCGCCTCATGGGCACTGGAAACCTCCACCTCGACACCATGGACAAAAGCATGCAGCAGGTCGACATCTTCGGAATCCCCGCCGACGTCAATCTCCTCTACGAAGAGATCCGCAAGGCCACGGAAATCCAAAAGCAACGGCGCGGTACCCGCGTCGTTGACTACGAGTGAGCGGCTGCCCCTTCCTTTGAAAAGAGCCTGAGGCGTCTGCCGCGTCCGGGGTCCCTAGGAGCCGTGGGAGATCGGTTCACTTTGCCTGGTCTGCTTGGTAGGTTCTCAAAAAGTCGTGGCATATACCTTCCGCTCCTCGCGGAAACTCGAATGTGGTTCCAGTGATAACCGAAATCGCTCGGGGACACCTCGGCCTCGCGCCAAATGACCTATCGTCTCGAGTTCGATGAGCGCATGCCCGCCGATGCCACGGGGCTCCATCTCCCGCAGTTCTTTGTAGAGGCGTATTACAACCGCGTGATGCGCACCTACCTCTGGCGGTTGAAGAATCTTCTTGCGGACGACTAATGCCCATTGCGCGGTCAACAGCGCACTTCTCAGCTCGAGCACGGTTGGGATATTTGAGCGACGAGGCGTATCCGGCGATACGTCGAGGAGAAGCAACGCAGCGAACGCCCGAATTCGGCCGAAATGCGACCGAGGAGATTTTTTCACAAGCTCTCAGCGGACCTTGAGCGTCACGAGATGCCCTTCGGTCTTGGAGCCATCCTTCTTCTTGACCCTTACGGCCTGATAGAGATTGCCCTGGGCATCCTTTTTCTGGGATCCGTAGACAATGAAGCCGATTTCGGCGATCTCCGCGTCTGCGAGCGAAGAGAGCTCGTCGGCATCGATCACGCCATCGCTATTGCCATCCCTATAGAGGCGCAGAACGTTGTAGACAAAATCACTCGAATCGATCTTCTTGTCGTTATTGACATCCAGGGCCGCCAGCATGCCCAGCATATTCGCGTACGCCCTTCTCTTCTCGGCCGGGTTACGCAGGGCCGTCTGCGTGCGAAGCAGCGCATAGCCCGTGAGGCGCACCCCGGTCTTGGGTTCCTCCAGCGCCCAGCCGTTGGCCTCGAGCGCAGAGATATCGAGCACCAAAAAAGCGTCTTCGGATTTGGGGCCGAGCCAAGGCACCGATTGGGGCGTTCCTGGGGAGAGCGCCTCTGTTTCTTGAACGTGCGAGTAGCTCACCCCAGGCGCGCCCAGATCGATCACCACGACTTGCTTGGTGGTCGGGGCGGCGCTGACGCAGATGCTGCTCACAAAAAAGAAGAGTGACGCTGCGAAAAGCGAGCCAGCCATTATTCTAAATTTAGACGTCATGTGATGCTCCTCCTTGCGCTTACTTCAAGCGGTGGAGAAGGGCTCTGTCTGCGGAGTGGGTCAGCAAGAACCACCATGCCTCTCCTGGCTCCGCTGTAGAGAGCCCGTCTCAGCTCTCTGTGATGAAATACAAGAAGCAAGAAGCGGGCCAGGTGTCCAATCAAGAGGATTTCTGTGTCGAGAAGCCCTCGAAGCCGTTCAGCTGTGCCAAATCAAAAGTTCCCTGGCCACACCTCAAAAAAACCTAGGCAGGCTGCGTTCAAAGAACGACTCGGGCAGGTCGAGAGTCAAACGGTTCGAGGGCATGTCATGGCATCCTGGAAAATGTCCGGCAAGGCAGGGTTCATCAGGTTCCCTCTCTTCAAAAGATGACACGACAGAGTGACGATCGGCCTCGCAGCGTCATGCTGGCGTGACACACCGCCTGCGCCGGTTGTGCCCCATCGGCGACAACGAGAGAGGGGATTTACGCCCCATCCACATCGAGCCAGAGGCCGACCGAGGCACGCTGGTCGTTGCGCCATGGAGGCACATCGGATAAGGTCCGCTCGGCGCAGCGCGAGGAGAACACAAGAACCGCACGTTTCGGAGGATCTGATGACGATTCCGGCCAGGAGCTATGCCGCTTTCGCAACCGTGATGCTCGCGTTCTTCATGGCGATCCTCGACACAACCATCGTTGCCATCACGCTCCCCTGTATCACCACGTACTTCAAAACCGATATCAAGACCATGTCGTGGGTGGTCAACGGCTTCAACCTCGCATTCGCCGTGCCGCTCATCACCGCATCGCGGGTCGCCGACCAGTTTGGCCGCAAGCGGGTCTTTACCATGGGTCTGGCTCT
>JALOQD010000259.1 GCA_025453525.1 Myxococcota bacterium | reverse complement strand
CTTTGCAATTGTCCATACAGACACCGAACCAGTCCATACACGTATCGGCGGCTGAACCTTCAATGCATTTCAACTTGTCCATGCAGAGCGGGAACAGAACGTCGCACCCTTCTATGCACTCGCCGACCCCGTCGTCAATGCCATCGGAGTTCGAGTCTGTTTCCGAATCGGTGTCATCCGTAGAGCCCGTGCTCGTATCCGTCGTGCCCGTGCTCGTGTCCGTCGTGCCCGTGCTCGTGTCTGTCGTGCCCGTGCTCGTGTCCGTCGTGCCCGTGTCCGTGTCATTCCCCGTGCCCGTGCCCGTGTCCGTGTCCGTATCCTTCCAATCATCTGGGCAGTCACCCTCCACGACCTCCCAGGTGTTGTCCGAAGCCTTGCTCGGAGAGGCGTGGACATACGTCATCTTGGCTGAGCCAAAGCCCGCCGTTCCGAAGGCATTGTTCAAGACCCAAACCTCGTACACAACGCGGTAGTCCCAAAGGGGTGCGGCAGGATTGGGTGCATAAGCAGCGTTCGTCGCAGGAGAATCGACAGTGTATTGGGCATACCCACGGTCATTCATATTAAGACCAAGGGACGTCTTTGCCCCCACGACGACGCTCGCGACGCCGACGAGCATATCGCCATCCCCTCCCGTAACGCCCAAAGTCCCATAGCCCGATGGCGTGGTATTTGTCTCAGAGATGTAGTCCTCCTTGAAGCTCACTTTTTCAACTCCAGCCGTGTCGTAGAGGCGGATCTCGGCATGGTCGCTGCCCACGAGTTGCTTGAATTGGTGCCCTTTGTCTCCCCATCCGATCGCCGTCGCGCCGTAGGAGTTGTCCACGAAGGCGGGATTAAAGGTCAGGCGAACATGAACGGTCTGTAATCCCTTAAAGGTCTCCAAAACGTATTCAGCCGTGGCCGCGGGCGGTCCACCTGAGATGTCGATGGGGTAAAAGCAGTGCATCTCGGCGCCGGGCAAGCTGCCCGCGCCACCGCCTGCGCCTGGATACCCCGGCTGACCATCGATACCACCGGTGCGCAGCTGCGGAGTTCCCGTAAAGCCGGACGGCTCTGCAACGGGAATGCATTCATCGCGACAGGTCAAATACTCATCGACGCAGTCATCGATGAACATCGCGAGCTGACTGAGGCCAGGGGGTTGCGAGGTCGAGTTGCCCTGGCAGCTGCCAAAGGCCAAGCCGACCAAGACAAGACCCAACATCGTTGCACAGTATCTCTTTGCCAGCACGGTCATCTTCGACCTCCTTAGTTTGGACGCGGGAAGAACCACGCGTTCATTCGCGCTTCATCCTGTCTAATTAGTTAAGGCTTGGTCTGAGAAAAAACGATCAATTCAAGTAAAAAACACCAAGCAACAACAATATATTACAGTGAAATTAAGTAGTTACAGGCAGGTGGGATTTTTTGAGGTTTTTCACCAAAAGAAACACATCCCACAGGCGAAGCTATTCATTGGGGGGAGTGGAGCTGGCGATGTCTGGATCCGGAGCGCAGGTCTGGGCGATCGCTTCTGGTTCGTCCAAGGACGTCTCCTCTAGCTCCTGTTCGGGCAGGTCCAGATCGATGACATCGCCGTGAGCGAGCACAGACGTCTCCACTCCTTTGGCGACGAGCCGATGGCCCCGTCTGACGATTTTGGCCTGCCGGGCGTCGAACACCACGACCACGCTCGCGCCGAGCACCGTCATGGTGCCATCGGGCTTGACCCATACGGCGGTGGATTCGTCGACGCCCACGCCCACGAACTCGGGGTGTTCGAGCACCACGGCGAGCAGACGATTTTCCCTCTGCCGACGCACGAAATGCTGATCCATGATGACGCCTCGAATCAGCCCCAGACCGCGCGTCGTCGCGACGTTGCCCGCGGCGATGAGCTTCTCGTTGACGTCGGTGCCGGTGATGACGATCTCGCTCTGGCAGGCTGTTCCAGCGCTCGTACCGCCCACCACTCCGCCGCGCTCCCGCATCTCGACGATGGCGTCGAGCAAGGGTGTATCGAGGAGCTTTTGGACGATCTTCACTTGATCGCCGCCGGTAAACCACACGCCACCGGCATTGCGAACCATCTCAACGTAATGCACGCGGTGGGCATCGCGAACGTCTTCGATCTGCAAGACGCGAACATCGATCGCACCGAGCTTGCGCAGCAGGCGAGCCTCCTCGGCGCCGGCTGCCCCTGCCCGCGCACTGGCGAGAGGCAAGACGACGATGCTACCACCATCTGCCAACGCCACGAACCGCGCCATCAGGTCTTTGGGACGCAGCCCACCTCCGACGAGGAGCAGATGTCCGCCTTCCACCGGATTGCGTCCGGGAAAGGTCGGCGCGATCGAGACGGTGGCGCATCCTTGCGCCAAGGCTCCCAGAAGCAGCAGGAGTGTGAAAAATGCGCGTCGCTTGTTCATGGCTAGTACCTACAACTAAGCCCGAGCTGCAGCTCGAGCGGGTCTTGTACATCCTGCACTGCCCCGAAAGCCGCATCGCTTTGGTGAATCGCGATGGGCACGGCTGCATTCAGTAAATTATACGCGATAAAGAAGAGCCGGACAGAACCCTTGGCCGCAGGGATCGGCAACTGCCACTCGAGCTGCGCATCCACGGTTTGTCGCGTTGGCAGGCGATGAGCGCCGCGTCCTGCGCCGCCTTGCACATACATCCGGGGCGATTGCGAATCCGCAGGGTCTATTCGAATTCGACGAGAGGTATACTCCCCTGAAAAATAGCCGTACCGAGCGCGAAACTCGACCCCTGCGGGAAAGTCCCAATCCATGGCCGCACCGGCCTCGAAACGATGGAATCCAGGCATCCGTCCACTCGAATGCAGGGTGCCGCTCGGATCGCTCCACTCGAGGGATAGCCCGTCGTCATCTGGCAAATGGCCCTTGTCCTCGCAAAAGGCGCCGCGCAACCCCAGAGTCAGAAAGCTCGTGGGAATCACTCGGGCCACGAGCTCGACGGTGTGTCGGTTGCGGGATGCGCCCTTGGCATTGTCGATGATGTAAGTTCGCTCCACTGCCGAGTTGTGTCTGTAGTACTCGGTCTGCGTTCCTGTTGCCCCAGGGCCGCGGACAAAGACATAGGCATCTTGATCTGGTGCATAAAACTGTTCATCGAAAATCGCGAGTGGGTTGCGCAAGGCAAGGAGCTCGTAGCGCAGGAACAGCTTCAGGCGCTCTTCCCACAAAGAGCTGAAGCCGCCCACCACCAGGCGATCGGCGTAGGGATGCTTCACGTCCTTGGACAGCTTGCCGCTCAACGGCTCGAAGCGGCGAGACAGCGACCATCGCGAGTCGTCTGTGCCTGGAACCTCCTCTTGGGCATCGAGGGGATCCCCTGTCCAGTCCCAGTAGGAAAGGCCGGTCACCGCACGGCCGCGCGAATCCCTGAGGTACATCGATGGGTCGAGATTCCGATAGTGGTGTCCATACTGCGCGAGCAGTCCACTGCCCAAATCCTCGCTGAGATAAGCCACGAGCGAAACGCGCGGTGAGGCGGTCGTTGTCTGCCATACGGTGAGGTTTTCTGGAAAGCCACCGCGAAAGTGCTCAATCCGCACGCCGAGGTTTCCTCTGAGCCTCGAGCCGAACTTGAACGAATCCTCGAGATAGCCGGCCAGGGATTCGTCGCGAAACGTCGCCCCGAGCTCCCCCCCGCGCACGCTGGTGGAATCCTCGAGGGCGTACCCAAAGGTTCGTGCCTGCCGCTGCTCTCCATAGCTCGCCTCGAGCTGCAAGCCCAAGGTGAGAGTGTGGGCGTCCAAGGGTACGAAAAGACCATCGAGAAAAGTCGACCAATGGAAATCGACAAGGTGGGTGAAGCGCTTCCCTAGGGTCTCGAAAGGTGTGTTGCCATCGGTCACTTCATCGGCCAGAGCGAAGTGCGCAGGCACGTCACTCTCGCTCATGGAGGAGTCTGATTGGTGGGCGCCGCGCAATCCGTAGCGAGCCCCAATCTCCTGGCGGACGCCGAGCTGTCTGCGCAAGGAAAGCTGGACAAGACCCAGCGTATCCTTTTGCAGCGTCGAGGCGCTCGGCATTGTCCAGGGATCTTGGCCTGCGCCCTCGAGCACAGAGCCCTCGAATCGACCGCCTAGGGTCACAAGGGTCCGCATATCGGGCGTGTAGCCGAGGTTGAGGACGTATCTCGGGGTCCACTGCGCTTGTGTTTTTCCGGCCCCAAGGGGTCTGTGGAGGAACCTGTGGAGGTCGAGCACCCTGGCAAACGCGCCCAGGCGGTTCTCCACAATGGGTCCACTGGCATGCACATCGAGACCCGTGGTCACCCCGCCGGTCTGCTCCGGTCTTGCCGACTCCCGCGTGGACGGATACTCGAGAAGGAGCTCACGCTGAACGTGAGTGACTCCATAGCCGCAAAGAGCCGCGGCGCCAAACTCGCGCTCATCTGCAGCGCTCGGAAGGTCCCACGGCAGCGTCGAGTACCCAGGGGCTCCGCGCTCCCACGCCGGGTCTCCGAGCTCCCGCAGCGGTTGCCAAACCCTTGGACCCAAATCCCAGCCACGCAACTGCGGCCCCATGGAGGATTCACTGGGGGCCTGGATGGGCTGCGCCCACAAGCGAGTGGGCTGTTGAGAGCGGGGCGCTGCCCCTTGCTGTGCCTTTGTCTGGCCGCAGATTAGCACCGCTGCCACAAATGCACCTAATGCCATGAATTCGGACACGGTCATCGCTGACACACTCCCGACATATGCTCGGTTCTGCTCGTAATGCCCAAAGGCGCTCTTTCAGGCACTCTTTCCGCCTTCGTGGCCTCTTTGCCTTTGGGAGTAAAACGGGATTCTGATCTAATACAAACCGTCATATTTTAGTTTTAAGTACGAATTAGAAAAAGCGAAGCGAGCAAAGCGGTTCATTTTCGTCTCGTGTGAAAAAAGGCAACGAACGTGGGGAGGGACCGAGGAGATTTTTTTACAAGCTCTCAGGTCTCCTGGTGGCAGCGCAAACCCGTGATGATGGTCATGGGATCTGCGCAGAGGTTGCAGCTGATGCACTTGGGATCCGTGGCTTGCCCTGTTTTCCATTTGCTCGGAAGGTCCGGCTCTCGAATCAGCGGTCTTGCAATACCGAGGAAGTCGGCTCCACTGGTTTTCAAGATGGAGTTCAAACGGGTTGCGTTGCGATTGCCGCCCGTGAGGATCACCTTCATGCTCACGTCCAGGGCAGAGGCTGCATCCAGAAAATAAGATTGCTTTTCCGCGGTGTTCACGCCTGGCTGAACGCAATCGTTGCCGCTGACATCGAGGCCGTCAAAGCCCATCTTGTCGAGCTCCGCCGCGGTTTCGAGGAAGATTTGCTTGTTGATTCCGCCTTGAAGGTCGTCGGGTTCGCTACCACCCCTGTCGTCCGAATTGATCTTTATCAAAATGGGAAAATCCGGTCCCACCGCAGCGCGGGTCTTTTCCATGATCTCCCGGATAATCTGCACCCGTCCCTGGACAGAGCCGCCATAGGAATCTGTTCTCTTATTGGTGTAGGGGGAGAGAAAGGTCGACAGGAGATAGCCATGGGCGCCGTGAAGCTCGATGCCGTCCCAACCGGCTTCTTGGAATCGCCGCGCGCCTTGCGCAAAGGCGTTCACGATCGCCGAAATCTCCGCGACCGACAGGGCACGCATGGGATAGATGTCGCCAGGCCAGCTCACATCCGAGGGGCCGACCCTCAAACCACCCACGTATCGATGCCCTGTGTGACCGATCTGAGCGAAGAGCTTGCAGGTCTTATCCGCTGCGCCCACTGCCTGGCGGATTTGTTTGAGCCCAGGAAGGAGCTTGTCGTCGTGGGCCGCGAGCTCAAAGGACAGCGAATCTTCCTCGGTGAGCGTGGCGACCCCGCAGAGGATCATGCCCACGCCGCCCTTGGAGAGATCTGTCATCACTTTTAGGTATTCGGCCTGCGGGATCCCGTCGGTGCAGTACGCCTCTTCGGTTGCAGCGCGGACGAGACGGTTCTTCAGCTCCACAGAGCCCAGGCGTCCAGGTGAAAAAATAGTCAGGTCTCGAGGGTCGATATCTTCATCGGTTCCGTCCGTGCCACCCTCCTGCACGCAACCCAGCCCTCCCAAGAGGGACACTCCCGCGACTCCTGCCGCTACTTTTAAAAATCCTCTTCGGCTCAATGCGTTTGAATTTTCGCTCATGAGACCAGCTCCTATTTCGCAACCAACCGACACATTGTCATAATTTGCGATTTCTTGAGATTTCTTCATGGTTGCCGTGCCCATGATATTTTTTTTCGACAAACCTTTCAAGGGCGTTTTTGCATAAAAGGCGCGTCGATGCGCATGAAAATTTGTTCTGAAAAAGAGCCGTGGAAAATGCCCCTCGGCTGCAACGTGGGATGCCTCGCTCCAAGCTTTCGCAAGGCAAGCCCACTGCGCGCCGGGTTCATTTTCAGCCTCATGGGTGGAAAGCGGCAGCGGCCATGAGCGTTTGCTCACAGACACTCGACGAGAACCTTTTGACATCCCTGCCGCGATAGGCTAAAAACTGCGTCCACGTTCGGGCGATTAGCTCAGTTGGATAGAGCGTTGGCCTCCGGAGCCAAAGGTCGTGCGTTCGAGCCGCACATCGCCCGCCATCGAGCTCAACTTTCCCCTGCGAGCGGCAGGAAACCTTCTCCGAGCACTTCTCGAGAATCGAACACAATCACAAAGGCCTTGGGATCGATCTGCTTGATATGCTCTTCGAGGATGGCAAGCTCGCGCCTGCTGATGGCCGTGAGAATCACCGGGCGATCGTCGCCTCGGAAGAGCCCCTTGGCGGCGAGCAACGTGCCGCCTCGACCGAGATCTTCGAGAATGGCCCCGCGAATCTGTTCGTACTCCTTCGAGACGATGATGGCTGCCTTCTGGTAGTTGGATCCATCGAGCACGGCGTCGAGCACTCGGCCGGTGACGAAGATGGTGACAATGGCGTAGAGCACCACTGCCGGGTTTTGAAAAGCGATGGCGCCAATGACCACCACTAAGAAATCGAGAGCAATCATCGAGCGGCCCATGGGCGCCCGGGTTCTTTTGTACAGGATGCTAGCGATGATATCGCTCCCGCCTGTCGTCGCCTTGGCCCGGAACACCAGGGCAAGTCCGCCTCCCACGCACACGCCGCCGAAGACGCTCGAGAGCAGCAGATCTTGAGAGAGCGCCTCGATGCCTTTGAGGCTGGCCAAATAGGTAATGAGGTCGATCATGGCCGAGGTGGTGACCATGCCGATCACCGTCTTGGCGCCAAACCGCGGTCCGAGCTCCTTGATGCCCCACAGCACGAGAGGCACGTTGAGCACGAGTGCCGTGGCTCCCGTGGGAAGACCGAGGACGTAGTGAAGGACGATGGACAGGCCGAACACACCGCCAGGAACGATCTTGTGGGGCACGAGAAAGAACACATACCCGCACGCCATGATAATGGAACCAAGGAAGAGCATGGAGTAGTTGCGAAACCACTTCCAGCTAAACCGTTTGTCGTACATGAGTTGAAACATTCGCCACCTCCTGCAAGGTTAGGGGAGTGCCTGGCGCCGCTCATGACGCACCGTGGCTCCTACCTTCTTAAGAAAATCAATGTCGATCAATGGCAACCAGCACCGTCTATTTGTGAATCGCCCCACCTTTCCTGGCAAACAATTCTCTCAAATTGGGTTACTATGCGTCAGGATGCCCGCCGTTCAACGGCGAACGGCTAAGAACGAGGAACCGGAGCTGATTATGCCGCAAAAATGCATGTTGCTCGCTCTCGCAACGCTACTAGCGGGAATCGTTTCGATGGGGATGGGCGCGTGCGAAGCCTCCAGCGATCTTCGCAGCTCGAGCTTGGATCAAGGAGTGGGCGAAGGCGAAGGGCAAGGAGAGGGCGAGGGCGACGGAGCGGGTCAAGGCGAAGGCGGTGGGCGATGCGCTGAAAAAGGGTTTCCCATCACCGAGCAACCCGTGGACATGCTGATCGTGCTCGACCGCTCTTTCAGCATGCAGGACAACGGCTATTGGAACCCCATGTGCGCAGCCCTGCGCACGGTCACGGCCCAAATCTCGGATAAGATCAACTTTGGGCTCATGGTGTTCCCACAGAGCGGTTGTGGAGATCCGGCGGGCTCTTGCGAGCCTGCAACCGCACCCATCGTGGACATCGGCGATCCGAGCGCCATCTCCCTCATCGACAATGCCTTGAGCCCGAGTGGCGTGGGATTCTGCGAGTTTGGCGCCACGCCCACGGCGCAGACGCTCAAGGCCGCCAAGACCGCGCTCGCGGCCGTCAAGAGCACGAACAAGCGATTCGTCCTGCTCGCCACGGACGGCGCGCCCAACTGCAACGAGAATCTGTCCTGCAAGGACTGCACGGTGGTTCACAATTACGGCTGCGGCGCGCCGACCCACTGCCTCGATGACCTCGCCACAGAAACAGCGGCCAAGGATTTGTACGACGCGGGTTATCCG
>JALOQD010000021.1 GCA_025453525.1 Myxococcota bacterium | reverse complement strand
CTCAGGCAGCGAGAACTCCGGAGCTCCCAACTTGATGGTCGCCAGGAGGAGCACCTTGAGCTCTCCATGCGTCGGCAGCAGCCAACGGATGTAGTGCTCGGGCCTGTAATAGGCCAGGTGCCTGCCCACGATGAACAGCAGGTCTTGGGGCGAGTAGCCAGAAAGCAGGCTCGCGTTGCATACCGTGGCCATCGGTTCGGTGATGGCGTAGCTCAGGCCGCCGGGCTTGTCATCCTGCACGTACAATTCGGGAACCACCGGGATGTTGAGGACCTGATTGGCGTAGTAGAAGGTCTTGGTAAACGCCATCGTATCGTTCACGGGGCGCTTCTGCTTCTTGTTCAGCCCGTAGTTCTTCGCCGGCAGAACCTTGAGAGTGCGCACCGCAGACGTCACCACCTCGAAGGCTTTGCCGACGAACACCGACTCATCGGGGTGGAACAGATCCTTGAGCCATCGCTCGTTGTCGAGCCTGGAATGAGCCCGCACCATTCCGCGGGAACGATATTGCTCGAAGAATTGCTGCTCCTCGGCATCTGCCTTCTTGAGGAAGGTCAACGTGGAGCACAGACACCAGGCCTTATCCCACATATGGTTGTCATAGTAGAGCTTGCGCAGGGCTTTATAAGAATCGACCTTGTAGGGGTTGCGCTTGATGAGCCATTGATGCTCGGCCACGGCGTCAGCCACGCGTTCGGGCATCATCGCGTACAACTCGGCGAGGATCTCGTGGCGCACCGCGTTCTCTGGCTCGAGCTTGGCCGCCATCTTGAAGGCCTCGGCAGCGGGTTCGAACTGCTTCAGGCGAGTACGATAGATCTCGCCGAGGAAGTGCCACAAGTTGACCTCGAGATCGGCGCGGCCCTTGCCAGAGATACGGCGGAGCATCCTCCGGTAGGCGCGCTCCAGAGACTTCCAGTCGCGAAGCTGGGTGAGGATCTTGTCGATGGCCTCGAAGGACTTGAGGTTCTCGAGGCTCGCATCGAGAGACTTGTTGAAACACTCCACCGCTTCTTCGAAGCTCTTGATCTCGTCGCGGTAGATGACGCCCATCGAATAGTAGAAGCGTCCCGTCTTGTCCTGATCCTCTTCGATATCTGCGACCTTCTGAATGATCTCCACCACCTTCTGCCACTGCTTGGTGTTCTGGTAGAGGGGCAACAGCCTGTGCAGAATCTGCCGGTCATTCGGGCGCAGCTCCATAGCCTCCACATAGGAGGAAATGCCCTTTTGCGAGTTCTTGAGCTGCTCTTGCCATATGTCGCCGATCTCGATGAGCAAAGCGCTCTTCTCGTCGTCGGAGGCATTGTCCAAGAGGACCTTTTTGAAATGGATGACCTGCTCGAAATTCTTTTGTTCGACCTGAATGGAGATGACTTCTCCGAGGGTCGCCCGGTGGTTCGGGTCGAGCTCTAGGGCCTTGTCGAACATGTTGAGGGCCTTACGGCGCTCACCGACCTGGTTCTTGATGTGGCCGAGACGATAAAAGATCTCGACGATTTCGTCTTTGCCCTGCTTGTCGCGGTAGTGCACGAGCACCATCTGGTAGAGCTTGAAGGCCTTTTCCCACTCCTTGGCACGGAAGTAGGCCTCGGCCAAAGACATGACGATCTCGAGGTTGGATGTGTCGCTAGCATAGGCTGCCTCGTAGGAGGAGATGGCCTTGTCGAGCTTGTCGAGCTTGTCCGCCACGAGCCCTAGCTTTTTGTGCACAGACAAAAGCTCGGCCGGCGTGCGCTTGACGCCTAGGCGGAGCATCATATCGAGCAGAGGCTCGGCATCGGCATAGCGCTTGGCTTCGATGTAGACATCGACCAGTGGCTCGGCCGCAGCCTGGTTGTCCGGATCCGAGGTCAGAGCCTCCTCGTACCACTTGATGCCCTGCGCCTCCTCCCCGAGCTTGGAGGAAAGCAGCTTGCCGAGCTCGAACTGAAGCTTGGAGCGCTCACGCGCCTTCTCCGTGTACTGCTGCTCTGCCTCGAGTATGCGAGACCCGGCAACCCACTCGCCCTCTTCCAAGTAGACACGGCGCAACGCACCCAAGGACGGCAGGTGCCCTTGATTGATGTCGAGTGCAGAGCGGAAGTGCTCCACCGCCGCGCTTCTGTCGAAAAGCTGTTCTTCGTTGAGCCTACCGAGACGGAAGTAGAGATCGACCTGATGGCTCGAATCTTCGACGGTGTGAGCCAGGCGCTGCAATACATCGTGCACCGCGGGCCAGTCCTCGCGCTTGGTTTGCAGCTTGGACAGCTCCTCGAGAGCGGGCACGTCGCCTGGATTGATGTCCAGAATCGCCGTGTAGGCATCGATGGCGCGCTCTGGATCCGTGAGCTCATGGGAATACACCTCGCCAACGCGTCGGTACATCTCGGCTCGCTCGCGGCGATCGGGGATGGCATCGATATGCCTCTCGAACGTAACGATGAGGTTATTCCACTGTCCAAGTTGTCGGTAAATCTCTTCGAGAGCCACGAGGGTTTCCACCTGAGCCGAATCGATCGAAAGGATCTGCTCGTACCGCTCCGCTGCCTTGTCCGGCTTGACGAACTCCTGACGCAGCATGTGCGCGATACGGCTGAGAAGAGCCACGCGCTCGCGCTCGCTCGCCGCATACTCGAGCTCAATCTCGAGGATGTCGAGGAGGTCTTGCCATTGCTCGTGTTCTTGGTACAGCCGTTCGAGGCTCTTGAGCGCCGAGAGGTTTCCTTGCTCAAGATCGAGCACCTTGCGGAACTCGTCGATAGCGCTCTGCGGGTCCCTGAGCTGCTCGTCGAAAATGCGACCAATTCGCATGTGGATGCCGACGCGAACGTCCGGGTCGTCGGTGATATCGACCTTCTTGCGCAGGATTGGAATGAGCTCGCGATAACTCTGGGACTCCAAATAGAGCCTCTCGAGCGCGTCGAGAGCAGGATCGAGCGCAGGGTCCAGAGCGAGGGCCTGCTTGTACGCATCGCGGGCCTCTATCGGCTCACCCAACTGCGTTTCGTAAATCGAGCCGAGCTCGACGAGCAGGTGCTTGCGGCTCTCGAAATCGTCTTCGAATCCGATGGCGCGCTTCAGCACTTCAACGAGCTCCGGCCACTGCTTGCCCTGGCGGTACAGCTCGGCAGCGAGCTTGAGAGCCATGACATTCTCTGGATCGAGAGAAAGCACGCGCTGGTAGTAGGCCAGGGCGTAGTCCGGATGTCCCAGGCCCTCGGCGTACCACTTGCCGATCTTGAGGCACAAGCTCACCTGAATGCGGTGATCCTGGACGGTCTGCAGCACTTGATTGGAGGAAAGGAGCAGATCGTTCCACTTGCCGGTGGACGAAGCCAGTCGTTCCAAGTGATCAGCGGTCTCGTCGTTCGTGTAGTCTTCCTCGAACGCCCTGGTCATGACGAGGAAGGCGTTCTCCTGCTGATCGAGGTGGTCCTCATAGATGAGAGCGAGACCGTGATACAACACCACGCGGTCTGCGACCTCATGGACGTAGTTGAGGCGCTTGAAGTACTGCTCTGCCATCTCCTCCCAGCTGCCCTCCTGCCTCTCGATTTCAATGAGCTTTTCGAAGGCTAGCACGTGGAGTGGCGCTGCATCGAGGATGCCCATGTAGGGGGTCTTGGCCCGCAGGGGCTCCTCGAGCTTATCCTCGCAAATCTTGGCTTGGGTGAGCAGCGTATCCACTTGCTCATCGTGCTCGAGCAGGGTCGCCTTGCGTCCGAGGAGCTCCACCATTTCCTCCCACATCTCCTGGGACTCATAGAGCTTCTCTAGGGCCGCGACAGTCCTCAGATCCGAGGGGTCGATGTCGTGGGCATGGCGCCAGGCTTCGATGGAGTCGATGGGCGAGGCCATGGTGTCGGAGTAGATGCCTCCCAGCTTGGCGTAGAAGTCGCGCAACTCTACGGCCTCCAAGCTGCGATAGCCGACGTCGATGATCCGCTCGATGGTCTCGATGAGCTGAGCCCAATCCTGGTTCCCCTCGTGGATCTTGGCAATGGCTTTGAGCGCGCGCAGGTTGTCGTGCTCGATGGTCAGCACGTTCTCCCATGCTTCGAGAGCACTGCGATCGCGCTGCAGGCGCTCGCCCCACACTGTCCCAAGCTGGCTGTAGATACGGACACGGGTCGCGTCGTCCTCGGAGATCCCCACGGCGCGCTCGAGAATATCCACGAGCTCGCTCCAGTTCTGCTGCTTGGCATGGAGCTCCGCCAGGGCCTCGAGAACCTGCGTGTCCTCACCGCGGATATCGACGACCTTACTCCACAGCTCCGAAGCCTTGGCGATATCGTTGAGGCACTCCGAAGAGAGGGTTGCCATCTTGGCGAGCAGCTCGGCCAAAACGGACTCGCTCGTGGTGACCTGGCTCATGCGCTCGTAGATGGCGAACAGCTCTGGCCACATCTCCTTGTCGGCGTAGAGCATTTCGAGGTGCTCGAGAGACTCGCCGTGACCGGGATCCAAATCATCGATCACATGATGAAACGCCCTTCGCGCAGCCTCGAAATCTTCGAGCTGGGATTCGTACACCACGCCCATGCGATGGACGTACGCTATCTTGTCTTCTACATCCCGACTCACATGTGCCAGACGGTCGAGAACGCTGACGAGCCGCTCCCACTCCATGTGCTCGGTGTAGATGCGGTCGAGCGCCGAAAGCACCTGGAGGTTGTCGGGGTCGATTTCCAGAACCGCACAATACGCCTGCTCTGCCCGGGCCACGTCTCGCAGCTCTTCCTCGGAGACTCTAGCGAGACGCTCAGCGGCGATGGCCTTGATCTTGCCGTCATCGCTACGGCTATAGAGATCGTGATAGAGATCGGCCAAATCGGACCACGCAGAGGTCGTGGCGGCAAGGCGTTCGACCTCCTCGGCAGATCGAACGTCAAACGGATCGGTGGAAAAAGCACGGCAGTACCAGGCGAAGGCCTCCTCGCCGTCGAGGATTTTATCCTCATAGAGCTCGGCCATGTTCTGCATGAGCTTCACACGGCTCGAGGGATCCACCAGATCTTCGAGCTGACTTTTGTAGAGAGATACGAGACTGGGCCATTCGGCCTGGATGCGGTAGAGCGGTTCGAGAATGTCGGCGATCTCCGTGCGCAGAATGCCCTCGTCGAACAGTAGCTGGAGAGTGGCGATGGTCCGCTCATGGGAAGGCTCAGCCGCTAAGATTTCGCGGTAGATCGAAACCGCGCGCGGAATGTCTCCCAGCTCGGACTGATACACGGCGCCCTGACGGAACTGCAATTCCAAGCTCTGCTCAGGATCATCCGCCACCAGAGCGAGCTTGGACAAAATGTCCGCGAGCTCATGCCACCGCCCATGGGATTGGAAGAGGCTGTCGAGACGCGTCAGCGCAGCCCGATTTGGGGGATCGTACTCGAGCACCTTGCGGAAGCGAGCGATGGCCTCCTCGGTGTGGCCTATTTTTTCGTCGTAGATGGCGCCGGCGCGCAGGGCGAGCGGTGTGCCGCGCTCGGCATCGTCCACCTTTGCGAGCTGCCCATCGAGGAGCTCCGCGAGATCGGCCCAGCGACCGGTGACATCGGCCAGCTCTTCGAGTCGAGTGAGTGTCCTCTCGTTGGCATTATCGGCGTCGAGCGCCCTGGCATAGGCGTTAAAAGCCTCCGAAGGGGCATCCAGGTGCAGATCGCTTTCGAGCAGGGCGGCGATCTGGTGGAGCAGATCCACTTTGACCCAGTCTTCCTCGGCATGGGCAAGCCGCACCTCGAGCACGGACGTGAGCTTTCGCCAATCGCCAAAATCGCGGTACAGCGGCTCGAGCACTTCAGCTGCGAGTAGGGGCTCTTTGTTTTGTCGAATCAAGTCTTCGAGCATCTCGATGGACGGCTGATGGTCCGGGCACATAACAAGGATATCTTTGAAATACTCCACAGCTCGAGGCACGTCCGAGAGGTGCCGCACATAGAGCTCGCCGATGCGGTACTTGAACGACACGGCCTCGTCTGGATCGTCGGCCAAGGTCATCTCGCGGTCGAGAATCGAAAGCAGGTCGTGCCACTCCCCGGATTGGCTATAGAGAATGTCCAAACGTTGAATTGCCTGCAGATCCTCTGGATCGAACTCGATGATGCGCTGGTAGGTCTCGATGGCCTTCTTGGTGTCCTCGAGCTCACGCTCGTACATCGCACCGAGGACGTAGAGCACGTCCCGCTTTTCCTCCGGCGTCTCTAGGAGATCCACCTTGCGATTGTAAACCGATTGCAGATCGACCCAACGCTCGAGCGTAAGGTACAGAACTTCGAGGTGACCGATGGCCTCCAGATCGTCTTCGTCGAGGGCCAGAACTTTCTTGTAAACCTCGATGGCCATTTGCGGTTGTTCGAGGATCTCTTCATAAATCTGGCTGGCGCGCATGAGCAGCCGTTTCTGCTCTCGCAGGTCGGCGATCATCTCGACCTTGCGCTGGAACACAGTGGCCAGAGCTTCGTAGTCCTCGGTCTGCTGATAGGCGCGCTCCAGTGCGTCGGCCGCTTCGAGGTTCATGGGATCGGCGGCCAGGGCTTGGTTGTAGTGGCTGATGGCAGAGGGCGTGTCTTGCAGGTTTTCCTCGAACAGCCGCGCCAACTTCATGTGGTACTGGGCCTGGAGATCGGCGTTGTCCAGCTCCGATACGGTGCGCTCGTAGAGCTTGGCGAGCTCATCGTAAAGCACGAGCACGCGAGCCAGTCGCTCGATCTCTTCTTGGGTCCGCTCGTCGGCGGGATCAAACGCAAGCGCGCGACCGTAGGTGTGGAAGGCCTTTTCCGGCTCATCGCCAGCGGTCTCGTAAAGAGTGGCCATCTGGTGCAGACGATCAATTTTACGAACCGGAGAATCCTCTTCGACGACGAGGATCTCATAAACGCCCACGAGTTTCTCCCAAGCGCCCATGGCTCGATAGGTGGGCTCGAGAATGACGGCCACGTTTTTGCGCAGCCCGGGCCTTTGCATGATGCCCTCGAGGCTGGAAATGGCTTCGTAGTTGTCGGGTTCGAACTCGAGCACCTCGCGGTAGATCTCCACGGCTCCCTCGACCTCGTCGAGCTGCTTCTCCCGCAATTCGGCGAGGCGCAACTTGAGCGGCACCACGATGTCCTCGGAATCGCCGAGGGCGAGCTGCTGCTGCAAGTTGTCGGCGAGATCGGTCCAACGCTCCAGGCGCGCAAGCAGTCTGTCGAGACCTCGCAGAGCGTCGTCGCTCGCGGGATCTATAGCCAAGATTTCTTTGAGGCAGGCCACCGCATCCTCGGGACGGCCGAGCATTTCCTCGTAGATCAACGCCATCTGGCGGTACACCGACTCAGCGACCGAGGCATCGAGGGACAGCTCTATTTTAGAGCGCAGCACCCCCACCAGGGCATCCCATCGCTCGAGACGGCCGTATATCTGCTCCAGGGCGGCGATGGCGTCGGGATCTTGCGGATCGCTCGCGAGCACATGGTTGTAGGCCTCGATGGCCTTTTCCGAATTCTCGAGTTGGCTGTCGTAGTACTTGGCGGCCAGGCCCCAGAGGCGACGCGCACTGGCTGAATCGGACAAACCGCGCGCCGTGGACTCGAGGATCTCCACGAGCTCGCCCCACACGTCGAGGATAGCGCACACCTGCTCGAGCTTCTCGAAGGTATCGCCCTCGTCGGGGAAGAGCTGGAACGCCCGGCTATAGGCGCTAAAGGCCTTTTCCGCAACGCCGAGCCGCCCCATGGACAGCTCTCCGATGCGAATCAGGTGGTGGTATTTCTCGCTCTCATCTGTCGCCGTCTTTGCGAGGATCTCTAGGGCGACGGTGAGCGCCTCCCACCTTTCGCAGTCCTCATAAATGGGCGCAAGGATACGAGCCGCGTTGCCGCGATACTGCGGGTCTTCGAGCATGGCCTCGAGCCCGGTGAGTGCATTGGCGTTCTCTGGCTCGAGAATGAGCGCCTCGCGGTAGCACTTGATCGCTTCCTGTCTATCACCGAGGTGCGCATCGCAGACCTCGGCAAGCCGCAGCTTGAGATCTACCTCCATGCTTTGATCGTGGATCTCGGCATTGAGCTCGCGGCGCAAAATGTCGGCGAGCTCGTCGTAGCGAGCGTCCTGTTGATAGATTCGATCGAGCGCAGACAGGGCTCGAGGCTCGTCGCCTGCCAGGTCTATGATCTTGAGGTAAACATCGATGGCCTTGGGGATGTCTCTGACTTCTTCCTCCCACAGAGCTGCCTGATTGTAGAGAATATCCTTTCGCTCATCGTCATCGCTGGCCATCTGCAAACGGCGAGCATAGATATCGAGGAGCTCCTCGCATCGACCCATCTGGGCATATATCTTCTCGAGCGCCCGCACTGCCCTTGGATTCTTGGCGTCCTTTTGGAGAATTTCATCGAAGTGGGCGAGCGCCTCCTCTGGGCGGCCGACTTCTTCGTAGAGTACTCTAGCCAAACGCAATTTGAGCTCGAGAGCCGCCCCGCCAGACAATTGCGGCAGCGTCGCTCTGTAGCGGGACACCACTTCGTCCCAATTTTGCGTCTTTGCCGCAACGCGCTCCAAGTCGTCGAAGGACTGGAACTCATCGTGCGCCATCTCAAAGGCGGCGACAAAGCCCTCGAAGGCCTTTTGAACATCGCCCACTTCGTCTTCGTACAGCTTGGCGATGCGCCTGCGCAGAGCAAGACCCTCCTCTGGGCCTTCCAGATGAGAAAGGCGCACCTCCAATACGCTCGCCAGCCCCGTGGCGTCGCGGCTTTCCTCGAGAATGGGCACCAGGGCCTCTGCGGCTTCGAGATTCTGCGGATCGATTTCGAGCACTGCTTGATAACAGCGAGTTGCTCGATCGATTCGTTCCTTCTTCTCCCGCCACAGCTGGGCGATCTTGAACTGAAGGGCCACGCGGTCCCCGACCGGCGCGTCTTTCGACTCTGCCTCGCGCTCCAGAATGCGGATGAGCTCCTCCCACTTGTCCGCGCTGGCATAGAACGCCTCGAGCTCGGGGAAGGCGCGCATGGCCAGATAGCGCTTCTTGAGCTGATCCTGCGCTCGGCGATCCTCGGGGTCGATATCGAGGACAGCCTTCCACACCTCCACGGCCTTGTTGTCATCACCGACTTTTTCGCCATAGAGGGAGCCGAGCTTCTGGAGCAAGCTCATTTTCTCGCCAGCATCCGCGGTGAATTCGAGCTGACGCTCGAGAATCGCGGCCAGCTTGCCCCACTCACGGGTACGCTCATAGAAATTGGACAACTGACTCAAAGCAGTGGCGTGGCTCGGCGCGCTTTCGAGCACTGCTTCCCAGCGCTCGACGCACAACTCCGGCCGCCTGAGTCTCTCGTTGGCGAGCTCGGCCATCCGAACGAGCGCGTCGGTGCGCTCCGGCCCTTCGGCCTGGAGGGCCGCTTCCTTGGCCATGATGCTGAGCAGCTTCTCCCAGTCTCGGCGCTTTTCGTACATCTCCTTGAGAAAATCGATGGCCTGGGCGTGATAGGGATCGACTTCGAGCACAGCCTCAAAAGCCTTGGTCGCCTCGACGGTGTTGGAAAAACGCTGAAGGTAAAGCTGCGCAACCTTGAGGAAGACATCTACTTTTTCATATTGATCGGTGACCGCGTCGCCTTTGACCTTGAGCATCTTGACGACATCGGGCCAGCGGCCCATGGCCTCGTACTTGGCGAGGGCCGCATCGATGGCCGGCAGGTAGTTCTCCTTGAGCTTGAGAACGCTCTGATAAAGACCAACGACAGTGACATCGTTCTTCAAATGCAAGTCATACACTTGCGCCATGGTCATCAGGACGTGCGCCTTGTGATCGGCCTCGCCCACGGCCTCGCCGCCGCGCTTGAGAAAGTCGAGAAGGCCGTTCCACTTTCCGGTTTGTTCATATAAACCGACGAGAGCATCGACAATATCTGGATGTCCAGGCGCCTGCTTCCATGCATCCTGCCACGCCGAGATGCCGGCGTCTGGGCTTCCGAGCGCGGCCTTGGCCGCGGCTTCGAACGCCTCACTGGCTTCTGCCGGAATGCTCCTGTCGAGCAATAACCCTGCCGCCTGCCCCAGTTCGCCCGCTCGCATGGTTTCCATTCCACCGTCCATCGTCATCTCGTTCTCCTCGGAAAACGCCGACTACCCGGCGCATTGGCATTCGTTGAATATAGTTTTCTATAAATCAGACAAACGACAACCAATTAGCCCATTTATCTCGCTTCTTAAATCTCGCTCAAGAAGCTACTCGATAAAGATCAGAACGGAGTGCCGTTTTCGATCTCGGCGAGCCGAGCATTGGCCGCGGCCAAGTAGTCCGGGCGAGTGTTCTGGGACGCCGCGGTCACGAACTTCTGGAGCCAAATTTTGGCGTTCTCTTTGTTTACGTAGGAATAGCTCCAACCCAGGCTGAACATCGCGTCTTCCATGTGCGGGTTGATTTCGATGGCCTTTCGAAACTCGACCACGGCCTTATCGTACTCTTTTTGGTCCGCGAGCACCGTGCCCCTCAAGTGGTAGAGCACGGCCAAGTTGTCAGGCTGGCCGTCCAAGGCCTTGATGCCTTCGTCCAGCACTTGCAATGCCTGGGACGGAAATCCGTAGTCGGCGTACAACGACGCCAGGTCGCGATAGGCGTCGAAGAACCGCGGATTGCCAGACAAGGCATCCGAGTACTTCTGCATGGCCTTCTGGGGATCGTCCATGCTCGCGTAGACGTTGCCCAGGCGATAATGCGCCTTGAACAGCGTGCCATCGAGCTCGATGGCCTTCTCCAGAGAGCTCGCGGCCTGCTCCGGCTGGCCCGCCCACTCGTAGACTTCGCCGAGCTGATAGTGATAGAGCGCCACGCCGGAGTTGAGGGCCACGGCCTTGGACAGGTGGCGTGTCGCCTGTTCGTATTCCTTAGTACTGATGTACACGAGCGCGAGATTGTGCTGCGCTTTCTCATTATCTGGATTGAGGCTCACGGCCTTGGAGCAATCTCGGATGGCCTGCTGATAGAGCTGGCGTCGGTGATACTCGACGCAGCTGTTCATGGCCTCAACGGACTCCACTTTCTCGCGACCGCACCCAGTAGCGGTGACGGCAGTGACGAGAGCGCACAACACGACAACGGATTTCGAGTTCATCCAACTGCTCCTTTTAGGTTCACGAGCTGGTCTCTTCGATTGGCTCGATTTTAGAAAAACGGAACCCATAAGTAAACCTTATGCATCTAAAATCACGGTTGGTCCACGTCGCGACCCCACAAGTCAATCGATTCGCCTGGCCCGTGGGTTTGACAACCCACAAGCCAAGCCTAGTCTGAATAGGGTTTCGAAGATCCTCGTCGATACGGAGTTTTTTTTAGACCGGACGGTCATTGTCCGGGTCGCAGTGGCCCCTTTTGAACAAGGAGCTAGGCAAAATGGATATTGCAGTCACCGTCGCGATTGTCAGTGTCGGGGTTGCCGGCCTCACCGCTGTTCTGGGCATATGGATCGAGCGCGACAGGGCCAAACCGCCCCGCTACGCGTATGCGCTCTCCATGTTGATTATGCTCGCGACGGTCGGCTGCATCTTTCAAACGTGGCTGGATGCCAAGGCCAGCGAAAAGATGGAAGAAGATATGGCCCGCATGCTCCAAACCCTGGACAAGCTAGCGACCGAGTCCGATGACCCGACGCTCAAGCAGTTCGTAAATACCGAGATGGCGGTCCAGTCGCGATCCAACTCCGCGGTCATAGAGAAGTTGGCCCAGCGCGTCACAGACGAAGGTGGCGATCCCGCGGCAGTCATCGGCAAGCACCTGCCCGCCTCTGAGGTCAACCGCATGGCTCGAACCGGCAAGCTCAAGACCGAAAAGCCCCAAATCGCTCTCCCCAAAACCGCAGCGGTCCCCTCCGTCGATGCCTCTGGCGAGGGCATTGCCGCGCCGCTGAAGATCAGCATCGGCGCGCTCGGCAAACCCGGAGACCACAGCGGCACTGACTCCGCCGCGGCCCCAGCGGGCAAGCCCATGGACTTGAAGCTTCCAGGGCTGGTCCTCGGAGCAGCAGGCGCCGCGCCCGCGTCCAGTGACCGTGATAAAACGAGCGGCACCGGTGTCGTGCTCGGCGGCGCACCGAGCGGCAAAAGGCCCGAGGGCGCCAAGACGCGAGAGGCCCCGGCAACGACCAAAAAAATGGGGAAACGGGGAGACAAAAAGAAAGGTGGCTTGGGCTCGATCAAGCTCTAGCCGTCCCACTGCATGCTTCGTTTTCGACTCAGCTTGTTTTCCTTGCTTTTTACACTCGCGCTGTGTCCTTGCATCTTCGCTCAAACCGTCACCGTCAGCAAAATGGCGTCCGCTCCCTCCCAACGCGTCGTATTTCTCCAAGCCGAGCTGTCGGCGAGCGCCCTTTCCGCCCTAGGCGAGGCTGATCCGGCATCCCTGTCCGCCAGCTATGGAGGCCGCTTTGGTTTTCGCCTGCCCCGCCCCGTCGACTTCTTTTTGGTGGTGGAGCACAATTTGTGGCTGGGGAGCGATCTCGCCCATTCGGGCATCCCTCATGTTCTCAACTGGGGTGGCGGCATGGGCGCCATTCTTCGGCATGCCAAGGTCCGCTCCAGCGTCGCGGTCGGAGGCTCGACCATGCTGTTCGATACCGTGAATGGCCACATCGGGGATACGGGCCTGTTCGTGGACGTGCGCCCCCTGGCCTTGCGCTTTCGCGCTGGAGCCCGCAGCGTCGTGGAGATCGTGTTTCTCTCCTTCCAGGCCAGCATTCCAAAAATCGAGGGCATTCCCCTCATCCACTTGGAGTTCCGCACGGCCCTTACCTTGGAGCTCGGTCTTACATGAGAATCACGCACTTTCTCTGCGCCGTGCTCCCGCATCTCTTTGTGGCGGCGCTCGCTTCGAACGCGCGAGCTCAGTCGCCAGGCGACATCCCCAAACACCCGGAGAGAGACTGGGCCGTGCGAGCCGGGGGCCACGTTGCGGCGTTCAGCGCTGGAAGCGACCGGACCGCCGATCCGTCTTTTGGCTATGGCCTCGAGGCCTCGCTGCGATTTCGATCGCTGGGCCTCGTCGCCGAGGTCGGACAGCACTTGTGGCCCAGCCTCGAGGTGGATTGGGACGTTGCGCCAGGTGTCCTGTACGCAGCCCTCGGAGGCGAGTTCCTGTACTCTGGCGGTCGACTGCGCTCCAGCCTCGCCGTGGGAGCATCGATTTTGCTTTACGATACCGGGTTCGGAGATGGGCCGGGAAGCACTGGTCCTTTCATTCACCTGGTTCCCATCGCCGTGCGCGTGCCCTTTGGACACTATTTGACCGGTGAGATCCGTCCGTTGTCTTGGATATGGGCCGCGCCGGTCTTGCGAGAGCACAGGCACCTTCTGCGAAATGACATTGTATTCTCGATCGTGCTGGAGGTGGGCTCATGAGACGCGCCCTTGCCACGGTCTTCGCGCTTCTCGCGCTGATGCCCACGCATCGCGGCGCGTTCGCCTGGTCGATCGGAACGGCCGTCACAGATCCCTGCCACGAGAGGCTCACTCTCGCGGCGGCCAAGGACCGCATTGCGAGCGGCAACCTACTGGGCGCCTCATCTCCGGAGCTGCCATCGAGTGATCTATGGCGTGGGCTCTACCGGTCGTTCGATCGTTCGCTCGGCCTCGACCTCGTCACAGACACCGCGCGCTGGCAAGCCACGAGCCTCCTCGTCGGCGTGCGCTACCCAGACATCGGCGCACAATCCGTGGCGAGCGCAAACGACCTCCAACAAAGTCACGAAGATTCGGCCAACGCGTCCATTCATTTTCTGCGCACTAGCGAGCAGGACTACGCGGCCGGAGACCTCGCTGCCCATCGCGCTGGAGTTGCGCGTCTGCGCAAGGAGCTCGCCGTCGTGTGGCAAGCGCTCGACGACTCGAATCAGCTCGAGCAGGTTCGAGTCTACCTCGACGATTATGGAACGACCGCCATCCCTTTGTGGGGACCGGCGTTTCACTTGGGGATCGCGCTTCACCTTTGGGAAGACTCTTTCTCCCACTGCATTCGCAGCAATGATCTCCGCTCCATCCGCCATGTCATGAACGGTTTGGAGGCCGGCAATTACGAGTTCTACGCCCCGCGAGACGGATTGCCGCATTCCTCGGGCATGGACGCTTGCAACGGCGCCGGCGCTCCCATCGCCGAGGTGGTGCCCACATCGGTGGCCGAGCTGCTCGAAGCCGTCGCCCGCATCAACGACGAGGACAGCTTGAACCTCGTCATTTCCCGTTGGTTCTCCTACGAGCCAGGCTGCAACATCGAAAATGACTTCTGCGACTCTCGTTGGCTCGACATCGCCCACTCAGAGGCCATGACGCCGCCGTTTAGCTGCTGGTCCACACCGAGGCGGGGCGCACCTGCCCCGATGACGATCTTTCTAGGACTGCTCCTCCAATAGCCAGCGCGGGATGAGCGGGGAGGGCTGCGATGTGCACACGAGCCAGAGCTGGTGGGCAGCGCGGGTTGCGGCCACATGGAACAGATGCCGCGCTTCGTCGCTCGTTCCGTAGGAGTCGGAGTTCACCTCGACCATCACGACATAGTCGAACTCGAGACCTTTGACCTGGCGCACTTCGGTGACTTCCACGCCAGGCGCAAAGCTGAAGTCCTCATCGGCGACAAACGACAACCGCGGCACTTCAGCACGGCGCAATCCATCGTAATACAGCTTGGCCTGAGACAGGTGCCGCGACACGACCGCCACATTGGCGTGGGGCTCGCGGGACAACAGGTCGCGAAGGGCATCGCCCAGCACCCCCACTGCTTGCCCGGGATCGCTGAAACGCAAGAGCTCCACCGGAGCGCCCTGACGCACCACGCGCGGTCTGGGCCCGGCAAGGGGACCGAGCACTTCTTGGGCGAGCTCCATAATCTGCGCGGTCGAGCGATACGCGATGTCAAGCAACTCCATTCGGTTGGTCTCGAGACCCAGCTCGTCGGCGAGTTGCTCCCACGAAACGAAACCGCTGTCTCGATGGATCTTCTGGGCCGGATCGCCACACAGCGTCATGGAAACCGACGAGCCGCAGGTGTCCATGAGCGTCGCGATCTCGAGTGGGCTGAAGTCCTGAACCTCATCGACCATGATGTGGTCGTGCTCGAGGCGCTCGGTTCTGCCCTTGAGCCAGCCGACCTTGCGCTGGTAAAGGCGAAGCAGAATAGCCTCGTCTTCCATGTCGATGGCCGGCGGCTCCCGCTCTGGCCCGCCTTCTTCTATTTCTTCGCGCACGTTCCCGAGCTCTTCTTGCATCTTGACGCACCAGGCGACCACGGACTCGATATCGCCTTGGGAAAACTCGGTCGGAGCGTGGAAATCGAAGGCGCACCTCAATGCCGCGGGATCTGTCATAAGCTCAGCCCAGTCGCTGACGATATCGCCGCTCGCGCGTCCGATCCGTTCGAGCACCGTGTGAGCCACGAGCACCGCCCGATGTGGCAAACCTTCTCCTCGGTCTTGTCCGATGCGCGCCTCGCCATCGAGCCATCGCGTCAACCGTCCGCGCCGAGCATCGAGCGGCAACCGCGCGAGCGTCTTCCAAGCCGCGAGCACCCGCTCTCCCCCTGCGAAGGCCAAAGCCTCGGTCAGTTTCTGCGTAGCGCTCTCGTCCTGCGCATCGACGAGATCATCGAGAATCCGGAGCATCGCCGGGTGCTTCTTGAGCCTGCTCACCACAGTGGGCGTGTCGTCTCTATGCCGCCTCGGCAGGCCCGAAACGTGACGGCGTCTCTGCTCCATGGCCCAGCGCGCATAGGTTGCGACTCGCACGCCGGAAACCCCAAGCGCTGGAAGAACCTCGCCGATGTAGCTCGAGAGCCCTTCGTTGAACACCACGATCAGGACGTGTTTGGGGCGGAAGCGCTTGGGTTGGTCGAAACACAGAAAAGCGACTCTATGCAGACCCACGGTGGTCTTGCCCGAGCCTGCGCTTCCCTGAACGATCATGGGCCCACTGGCGGAAGAGGTGATGAGCTCGTATTGCCTCTTGTCGAGGAGCGCGGCGATCTCGGGCAGCCGCTTGTCGATTCGCTCGGAACCGTCCGCCTCTACACCCAAACGCCCACGCAGGGGCCGCAGGCCATCGGCGCGCACGGCGCTGCCCTGCCCACCTTCGAGCCTGCTCGCGCTCGGATCGAGCTCTACCCAGCGCGCGCCGCGCCTCACGAACACGGACTGGGGACAGGCCACTCTCAGCAGCCTGGCATCCGCAATGGTCACTGAACGACGAATGTCCATGACCCCACTGCGCGCCTTGCCGCCAAAGCTCTCTTCGTAATCGTCGCCTTCTTCGTAGGAATAATAGAGTCGGGAGACGGGCGCGTAGCGCCAATCCACGATTCTCACCTTGCCGTCCTGACTGAGAAAGGTTCGCTTGCCCAGGAGCACGTCTCTCGTGTCTTCTGCCTCGCGCAGTCGCATGTGCCCGAAGTAGGGGCTGCGAGGATCCACCGGTGCGGTCTCGCCCTGACCCCGCTGCGCGGCGAGGGCCTGCAAGCGCGTCATATGCTCGACAAGCGGTGGAATGTCCTCGGCTCTGGCCTCGGCAATGGCATCGCGCAGGGCGAGGAGCTCCTCATCGTAGGAGCTCTCCACGATGCGAGAGGTCACGCCTTTTGCCAGCACCTCATGGACGATTCCGAGGAGCTCCTCCTCCTGCCTGACCTGTATCGCTATCTCGCTCGCTCCATCACTCAAAGGCATCCGACCTTCTCCCGTCGCCGACAATGGCGAAACCGCATTTCTAACACAACCTTGCGCCAGCCGTCTGCATACAATACAAATCCGCCATGGACTGTGTGCTTCTCGCCAGCGGTGGAATGATGCCCATGCCCGAGCGCTTGCCGACTTCCGTGCTTGTGCGTCGCGATGGACACATGATGATGTTCGATGCCGGAGAAGGCATTCAGCTCGCCCTCAAGCGCGGAGCGCTGGGCATCCGCGCCCTCGACGCCGTGGCCATCACTCACCTGCACGCGGACCACGTCCTCGGGCTGCCCGGCGTGCTGATGTTCCGCGCTCAAAGCGATCCGACCGAGCCCCTAACCGTCATCGGTCCACCGGGAATCGAGCGGTTCGTTCAGCACACACTCGAAGATCTTCACTATCATTTGAATTTCGACATAGAGTTCGTCGAATGGCGGGAAGGCGCCCCTGCGACTGCGTGGCGCTGGCACGACGCGGCGCTCTTCTGGCATGAGCTCGAACACTCGACCTTCTGTCTCGGATACCGTCTCGAAGAACCGCCGCGGCCTGGAAAATTCTCAACCGAAAAAGCCCACGCCCTGGGCATCCCAACAGGGCCGAGCTATGGCAAGCTGCAGAGCGGCCAAGACATCATTCATCCGACAACCGGCGAAATCGTACGCCCTCGAGACGTCCTCGGCCACCCCCGCCGGGGTCGAATCGTCGCCTACTGCACAGACACCAGACCCTGCGATGGTCTGAGCACCGCCATCGCCGGAGCCGACCTCGCGTTTGTCGAAGGCATGTTCGGCCCCGAGCACGAGACCGAAGCCTCTGAGAAGAAGCACATGACCGTCCTCGAGGCCACAAGAGCAGCCAAGAACGCTGGCGCCAGCAGAGTCGTGCTCGTACACATCAGCCCGCGCTACGCCCTGAGCGAAGAGGTCAGACTCGAGGCACAGGCCCGCACAGTGCTGCCGAGTTGCTCTGTCGGCACCGCGCTGTCTTGCTATGAGATCCCGTTGCCGGATTGAGTTTTCCGCAAGATTTTCCCACCCTTGTCGCTCGCAATGAAAAGCGCTCTTTGTAACACGACGAGTCTGGATACAAGCTTATGAGGTCAGAGGAGACACCAAGGCATGAAACAACCCTCTTCGCGCTTCTGGCTCTTGGCGATGGTCTTTATGGCCAGCCTGGGCTGTGGGCGCGACGACGGGCCTTTCCGGCAAAGGGTCAAGCCACCCCAACCGATTGAAATGCCGAGTTACGCGGCGCCCATGCCGCAAGCCGAAGCTGTCTCCGACGTTCCCGAAGCGTCGAAGATCCTGCATTTTCGCACGCTGCTACAGAGCGGTCGCCAAAAGGTGCAGGACAAGGCGTACGAGGAGGGTCGAGCGCTTCTCGAGAGCGCCCTCACCGTGCGTCCCGGCGATCCTCGGCTCTTGTTGGAAATTGGTTGGGCTGCCTTCCTCGCAGGTGACCTCGACCGAGCAGAGGAGGCAACCGGGAGAGCGCTACGAGGCATTGCCGATCCCGACAACAAGGGAGTCGCGCTGTACAGTCTCGGACGCTTTGCCGAGAAGCGCGGAGAGATCACGAGGGCGATGGAGTTGTATCAATCCTCCTTGGCGTCTCGCCCCAATATCAACGTAGAACAGCGGTTAGCAGTCCTTGGGCCTCGGCCGAAAAATGGCGCGAATCAGAGCCCCTCTGTGTCGATGCTCGGCCCCATGGCAGGACCTTCCTCGAGCCTGACAGCGGTCTGTACCACTCTCATCGCCAGGCACGCGGAGGAGGGGGAGCAAGTGGGCTGCGAAGAGAAAGTCGCGATCGGTCTGGAGATAGGCGAGCCTGTCTTGAAACGTGCGCTCCTTCTCCCAGTGTGGCTCGGGTATTCGGGGAGCGGCCTGGAGTCCGCCATCGAGGTCATGCACTACTTGGTCATCGAGACGAATGCGGGTTTCTTTCACAGCCACACCTTTGCTTGGCACCTCTACAATCCGGGCGCATTCGGTATCCTCGAGGAGCTTCGAGCCACCCTTGTGCGCCAGCAGGTTCTGCCAGAAGGCTCTTCCGAAATCGTGGTGCGCGGGCTGCACCAACGCCACGACCCGGACGTGACCCTCCTCGAAGAGGAGCGGGTCGAGTCTGAAAAAGCGCTCGTGTGCGGCGTGCTCGGGGCGAAGCCGCTGTGCATCGTCGACATCCCTTTGCGCTACTCCTATTCCCGGACCGTCATGACGGTGGAGGGCGTCGAGGAAGTCCCAGCCTCGGAGCACACGATAGGGTTGCCCATCAGGACGAGCTATCACTTCGACCTGCGCTTCGACGGCCAAGGCAATTACACATTGCACGCGCTGGCGCCGACAAAGGGAAAGGCCGCTGTCCGAGATCGCGCTCGCGCCGGCACCTTTCCGCTCCGGGTTCCGATGGCTCACTGAGACCTTTGGTGCGAAGAAACCTCCGAAACAAGGAGCGCCCATGTTCTGGAAAAAGAGACCCGCGGATGAGCCGAAGGAACCTATGGATCTACCTGGCAGCCTGAGGGGGCACGCCGACGGCGATCCCGTGAGAGACGCCCTGGCCTCGATCCTTCGGACCCTAGGTGAGCTTTCTCTACCCACGATAGCGGTTTCTCGCGAGGAGTTCGTGCTCTCATGCGATCGCCTGGCCCGAGCCATTCTCGTGGGTCCGAGCAAGCTCGAACAAGAACAAAGCATGGACCTCAAGCACGCGTGTGGGCAGGCTCGCTCGACAGTGCGCAAGCAACGCCAGGCCGAGTCCAAGGAGTACGCGGCTCACAAGGAAGGCGCGACCATCATCGTCGCCGACCTCGTGTCCAACCTCAAGACAGCGCTCGCGCAGCGCAGCGACGGGGATGCCGAGGTGGTGCGACAACTCAACTCCATCGAACAAGCCGTCTCGATAGGCAATCTCGAGGAAATCCGACGAGTGTCGTCCATAGCCGCCAGCGGAATCCGGAAGATGCTCAGTGAGCAACAAGCGCGAGACGAAGAGCGCCTCGCCTGCCTATCGCAGAAGCTCGTCGAAATGAAGAGCGAGCTCGATGAAGCCAAAGCCGAGGCGATCCTGGATCCCCTGACCGAGCTCACCAATCGCGCGGGCCTGGAGCGAGCCCTGGAGGACGCGCTCGCCGCGTCCAGGGCCGGCGCCAGCGACCTCACGCTCTACATGATAGACATCGACTTTTTCAAGAAGGTCAATGACGCCTATGGCCACCCTGCCGGAGATGAGGTGCTGCGCAAGGTCTCCCGCCAACTCATCCGAGCCTTTCCCAGAAAAGATGACGTCGTTGCGCGCTTCGGAGGAGAAGAGTTCGTCGCCCTGTGCCGCAGCGTGGGTGAGGAGCATGCGCCCATGCTCGCCGAAAGAGCTCGCGCCTCTGTGGAGAAGCTGCTCATCGACACCGAAAACGACACCGTGGCCGTGACCATCTCGATCGGGTTTGCCGTGCACCGCAGAGGTGAGTCTGGAGCCGAGATTCTAAAGCGCGCCGACGCGGCCCTCTACGAGGCCAAAAGAGGTGGGCGCAACCGCTGCATGGCCGCGCCTTAAAAGTTTTCCGCGGTTTCAAGCAAACGTTCATGGCTGCTGCTGCGACCACCAATGAGAATGAAAATGACCCCGGCGCGCAGCGGGAATGCCTTGTGAAAGCTTGGAGCAAGGCATCCCGCGTTGCAGCCGAGGGGCATTTTCCGCGGTTTCAAGCAGACGGAAAGTACGTTCGAAGAACCGTCCAGCTCACACGAGCACTCTGTCGATCTTTGCCCCGAGCTTGCGCAGCCTCTCGTCGATCTTCTCGTAACCCCGATCGATCTGGCGGATGTTATGGATGACCGAGCGGCCCGTTGCCTTGAGGGCGGCGATGAGCAAGGCCATACCGGCTCTGATGTCTGGGCTCGACAGCTCGCAGCCGTAAAGGCTGGCCGGACCGCTGATCACGACGCGGTGCGGATCGCATAGCACAATCCTCGCGCCCATGGCGACCAATCCATCCACGAAGAACAGCCGACTCTCGAACATCTTCTCGTGGATGATCACCATTCCCTTGCTCGCAGTGGCGGTCACCACGGCGATGGAGGTCAGGTCCGCGGGAAAGCCAGGCCACGGCGCATCATCGATCTGAGGGATGGCGCCTCCCAAGTCGCTCTGGATCTCCAGCTCCTGATTTGCCGGGACCGTGAGGGTCGTACCCTGTAGCTCGGTGTGCACGCCGAGGCGACGGAACACCATGCGGATCATCCGGCTGGCTTCTGGTTCGACATCGGTAATCGCAATCTGTCCGCCAGTCACCGCGGCCAGCCCGATGAAGCTGCCGATCTCTATGTGGTCGCTCATGATGCGATGCTCGCAGGGGCGCAGCTCGGACGAGCCATGTATCGTAAGCACGTTCGAGCCAATGCCTTCGATCTTCGCGCCCATGGAGACGAGCATGTGACACAGCCCCCGTACATGGGGTTCGCTGGCGGCGTTGTAAATCACCGACGTTCCCTTGGCGGCTGCAGCGGCCATGAGCGTGTTCTCCGTGGCCATGACCGAAGCCTCGTCCAAAAAGATCTCGGCTCCGCGAAGCCCAGAAGGAGCGCGGAGCTGATAGGCGTTACTGACTTCCACCTGCGCGCCGAGAGCCTCGAGAGCCAGCACATGCGTGTCGAGCCGGCGTCTGCCGATGCGATCGCCGCCTGGACGAGGCAGGGTGATGTGCCCCCGTCGCGCCAGAAGCGGACCGGCGAGCAAAAAAGACGCGCGAATCCGTGCGCTCACCGATTGATCCGGCTCTGCATCGCCGATACCGCGTGGATCGACGACGAGAGCGCCATTGCCGTCGGACCGCACCACGGCTCCGAGGCTCTGAAGCAACTGGATCATCGAATGGATGTCTCCGATGTGTGGGACATTGCGCAGGGTGACCGGACCTGTGGCGAGGATGGTGGCGGCGAGCACAGGAAGGGCTTCGTTCTTGTTCCCCGCCGGAGTAATAACCCCTGAGAGCGGCGCTCCTCCCTCGACGATAAAGCTGGCCATCGGCACCTCCTTGTTGGGTCACTCAAAAGCGACAGAGCTCGCCAGAGCTGAACACTCGCACAGCAAGTTGGTCCCTCACAAGAACATTCTCAAAGAGGCGGGAATCCCAAGCCGGGTGTGTCGAAGTTGGGTCACAGAACAACTTAGGGGGTTGACTGGACTCACCGAGACGAATAGTTATCAGCGTTAACCGTCCCCTTTGCGTTGGGAGCGTTCCGACGGCTTCTGGCCGAAGGAGCGATCGGTTTTTTAAAGAACAAAGCGCCAGGATCTGGCGAAAAGCGCGGCGCGAAAACCCAGAGCGCCGCAATCGGAGGCAGTGAATGAGTATTGAGCTGACTGGAAAAAATATCACGATTGAAGATATCGAGGCGGTCGCACGACGCGGCGAGAAGGTCACACTCCACGCAGACGCGACTGTTCGTATCAAAAAATCGCGCGACTTCCTCGAGAAACGACTCGAGGCTCGCGAGATCATGTATGGCACCAACACCGGCATCGGCGAGTTTTCCGAGGTCGTGCTCAACGATGAGCAGGTCTGTCAGTTTCAAAAATATTTGATTTACAACCACGCCGCGGGCATCGGTGAGCCGGCTCCAGAGGATCATGTGCGCTCTGCCATGCTGCTGCGGGCCAACGTGCATGCGAACGGTTGCTCGGGCTGCCGCTTGGAGATCACACAAACCCTCATCGACATGCTCAACAAGGGGGTGACCCCGGTGGTGTGCGAAAAGGGGTCTGTGGGCGCGTGCGGCGACTTGGCGCCCATGAGCCAGATCGCGCTCTTGCTCATGGGCGAAGGCGAGGCTTTTTACAAAGGTCAGCGCCTGCCGGGCAAGACCGCCCTCGACCAGGCCGGCATCCCCATCCCCGGTCTGCAGGCGCGCGACGGGCTGGCCGCCATCAACGGCTCGAACCTGCTCAACGGTATGGGCGCTCTCTCGGTGTACGATGCCGAGCGCTGGCTCAAGCAGGCGGAAATCGCCGCGGCCATGACTCTGGAGGCGCTCAAAGCCAACATGAAGCCCTACGACCCGCGCCTGCACCAACTGCGCGGCTTCCAAGGGGCCGTCGCTTCGGCGAGCAATCTCCGCAAGATCATCGAGGGTTCGGACCTTTTGACCGGCAAAGAAAAGACCAAGGTCCAAGACGCCTACTCCATGCGCTCGACGCCCCAGGTCATCGGCGCGGCGCGCGATCAAATCCGCTGGACTCGCAGCCAAATCGAAATCGAAGCCAATGGCGTGGGAGACAACCCGATCTTCCTGGTGGACGACAATGTCGTGCTCACCGGGGCCAACTTCCAGGGCTCACCCGTGAGTATGCCCATCGACACCATGGGCGCGGCCATCACCATGGTCTGCGTGCTCTCCGAAAGGCGCCTCAACCGCTTGACCAACCCGGCCTTGTCCGTGGGTCTTCCCGCGTTCCTCACCAAGAGCGCGGGCATGTTCAGCGGCCTCATGCTCAGCCAATACACCGCCGACATGCAGATCGTCGAACAGCGCATCCTGTCTGCCCCGGCGTTTGTGCAGTCCATCCCAGCCGCTGCTGACCAGGAGGACTTCGTTTCCATGGGCATGAACAGCTCGCTCAAGACGCGTCAGATCCTCGAGGTCGCCAATGGCGTGCTCGGCATCGAGCTCATGGCCGCGGCCCAGGCGCTCGACTTCCGCTCCTACACCCCAGGCAAGGGCACCTTGGCCGCCAAAGCCGCGGTGCGAGAGCGCGTGCAGTTCCTCGAAATCGACCGCCCGCTCTACCCAGACCACAACGCCATGATGGCCTGCGTCAAGAACCGCGAAGTCCTCACCGCCGTGGAGAACACCATCGGCGAGCTCGCCACGTACTAAAAACTCTGTAGGAATTGAGATGAGATGAAAGCTCGACCGCGCGCGGTGCCGTCGAAAGACTTGGGTTTTACCCGGCTCAGCGATAGCTCGGTTCGGTCTCGTCGTTCTGTCGCTGCCCCCCCTGCCCCTGCTGCGGAAACAGGCGCACGAGCATACTGCGCAAGGCTTCCTCGCTCTGCGTGCGAAGCAGCACCTCGTTAGCGCCGGCAGAGGTAAGCCTTCCGCGGTGCTCTGGACGCCCGGTCACCGCCACCAGGGGAATTCCCGCGGTCCGCGGATTGCGCTTCAGAATGCGAAGCATTTCCTCTCCGGGCAACTCGGGCATCTCAGCGTCCAGCACCATGAGATCCGGCACGAGCCCGGCAGCTTGGACGAGGCCATCGAAGACATCGGATAATCGAACCAGGTGACAGCCCGGCAGATGCATCGAAATCGACCGTGCCAGCTCGCTCAGCACGCGCATCGGCCGTTCGACCACGATCACCGTGAGGGCCGTTTGGAGCGGCGGCGGCACATGGCCTCGAGCGGTCGCGAACTCGAACAGCGCGCTCCGGCTGATGTGCCAGGTTCCAGTGATGGGATTCTGAACCCCTCCCACACGGCCAGTCGACAAGTAGTGCCGCATGGTGCGGGCTGGAATGCCGAGCAGCCGCGCGGCCTGGCCGCTCGTAAAGCTCGGCTCCTGTTCGTCGTTCAACTCCTGGTAGAACGAGAGGCCTGCCCCTTCGGGCCAAGATGGACCCTGGTTGGAAAGCGTCTTCCTGGGAAACATTTGGTTTCTTTCGTGCATGCTACCCCCTCAAGCTGCGGCAGCATCCAAAAAAAATCTGGCTCCCTGACACCTTCTTGCCGCAACGCCGAGTTGCTAGAGATGAACGGCGCTCGACGCAAAACCTTAAGACCTTGCGTCGCTTATTAATGAAAGACCAAACCGTTGAGATCGTGGCATTGACAAGGGCCAGAAGGTGAACAAGTTCTATATTAAGCTCTAGTTCAGAACAAACGGGAGTTTCATATATGAAAAAACAAAGTCATCTCGTCATTTTACCCCTCGTTGGCGCCCTGATCGCGCTCTGCTCCTGCGATCCGCTCATCGTGGGAGACGAGAGCGTGGTGAAAGGTGTCATCGTCGATGCAGCTGGCGCGCCCATCGAGGGGGTAGCTGTGACGGTGAACGGCGTATCTGCCGAGGCGCTGACCGATAGCGCTGGACGCTACGCGGTGCGCAGCCCGTACGAATTGGGCGAGCAGGTTTCCATTACAGCTCTGCGGCCCGGGTTCGTCAGTCGCGAAATGATGGTCCCCCAAACCTCGCTCGTGCGCAGCGGCCCGGGGGCACCCGGCACAGCCAAGCCCCTCATGCTTGCGCCGACACCGCCGCCAGCGCTCCTGGACGTCCTTTCGCCCACCCAAGGCGCGGTCATCGACCTGGGACCGTGCTGCAATACCGATATCGAGGTGCGCGGCATCGTCAGCGCTCCGCCGCGAGACAACCTCTACTTGGATGTGGCGATCGCCATCGACCTTTCGGGGAGCATCGCAGCCAAGAAAGCGTTTGCCGATGAAATCGGCGCTGCCCGCTCCCTGGTGCAGAAGCTCGATCCGACCACGAGTCGCGTGACCCTCATTGGGTTTGCCTCGGACGCAACCATCTCCTTGCCGCTGACAGGAGACCGCCAGGCTGTCCTCACTGCCCTCGACGCCATGGAGACCGCTGGACCGACGACGCTCGGCGAGAAAGACGCCGCCACGCACTTTGCCGCGGCCATCCGCGCGGCCACTGGTGAGCTCAAGAGTGGGGTCAAGACCTTCCAATCCAGCGACACTGGCAAAATGAAAACCGTGGAGCCGCGAAAAATAGCCGTTCTCCTCACAGACGGCATTCCCACCCTTCCTTCCCGGCCTGGAACCGAGCAGGACAAAGCAGACATCCAAGCCACCTTGGCAGCAGCTCGCAACGCAGCGGCGCAGGGCGTGGAGATTCACGGTTTCGCGTTTGCGATCGATTATGCCGATCAGCCTCTCACCACCTTGCCGGCCATCGCCGCGATCACCTCGGGCAAGTACTACGTGGTCGACAACCCGGGGGACGTCGCCATCGCGCTCCCGCAAGCCAGTTTCGTGGGCATGGGCAGCGTGATCGTCACCAACACAGCGACCGGCCAATCCGTCTCCGTGCTCGCGGCGCCCGATGGCTTCTTCTCGACGACCATCAACGTTCAAGAAGGGCCACAGGCGATAGAGGTTCAGTCATTTGACGAATCGGGCACGTTCAGCACCTCGGCGCTCGTCGATGTCACCGGACAAACCAACCTCAACAGCGGGGTTCCCATCGCCCTCGAAGAATCGTCGGTTGCCTCAGCAGGACTCTGGTCGCCCCTGGGCAAGGAGCTCACCGGCGGCGGACTCTACAAGCTTCTGAAAGCGGAGTTCCCCGACGCCGTGGCCTCGTCGGCCGGTACCCTCTTCGTCGTGAACGGCTCTCCGGCCAAAGAAGTCAAGGTCACCGGTGAGCTCGTCTACAGCGATGCTTGCTACAAATCGGACATCGGCTTCCTGGTGGTCTCGCAAGGTCAAAGCATCGCCAGTGCCTTTGCGGCAGCCAAGAACAAGAACGTACTCATCAATTCAGGTCGGTTCGTAAACTGTTCGCCCTACGTTCTGCAACCGGGCGCCGCGAGATTCGTCCTCGATGTGCCAGCCGGCGGCAGCGTGGTGTTCTTCATGGTGCCCAACTCCACCTTGGCCAAGGCGCAGGCCGGCGATGTCCAGGCGCTCTTCACCGATCCCTCATCCAACCCCGGCGGCTATGCCCAGACCATGGTCTTCCATAGCGCCGCTGGCAGACGCGGGGTGGGCGGGAGCTCTTCCATCGTCGCGTTCGAGGATATCGCGGTGGTCACCCAGCGCTCAGACCAAGACTTCGACGACCTCGTGCTCTACGTGGACGACCTGGTCCCCAGCCAGCCCGAATGCGGCTGTGAGTGATCGAGGGCTCGTCTCGATGCTTAAAAATGCCCCGACCGCCTGATGTGATTTGGCGTTTGGGTCCACTTACGGGGTGGGAAACGAAGATGGAGGGAGAAATGAAGCGCTTTTTCTTGTGCTGCTTGACTTTCCTCGCTGTCCCGAGCTGCAGTTACGATTTTGGAGCTATCGAAGAGGAGGAAACCCAAGAGGACGAAACGCAGACCCAAAAGGCAACGAGCTCCGACACCGCGACGAACGACGACACCCAAGGCGACACGGGCACTGCCTCGGATTCTACCTCGGGCACTGCCTCGGACTCTACCTCGGACACTGCCTCGGACTCTGGCTCGGGCAGTGGCTCGGAATCGGACGTGGACACCACCACCCACGAGCCCACAGTGCTGTACCTCCACTTCTGGGAGCGGATACACCTATTCAAATACTACCAAGGGCACGAGCTGCACGTCGGTCCTGGAAGCTCGACGAACCCCACGAAGCCGGGATGGAAGATCCTCGCGGATGAAGAATCGATGTACAGCCCAGTGGCCAACGACATCTGGGCGAGATCGAACCCCATCGAGTTCACGGGCAACAGCG
>JALOQD010000258.1 GCA_025453525.1 Myxococcota bacterium | reverse complement strand
AAAAGGAAATCGAAGAGATGTGTATCCAAGCACGACTCAAAACGGCAGCTTGAAACTTGACTCATCTGCCATGATGTCAGGCTTTGAAGATGTCTAGTGCTTTGCCCTCTGTTGTTTGCCGCCATCGCCTATCCCTCGGAGGCGTTTTTCGAGTATTCTCCTCGCCTGCGGTCCAAGGGCCGCGGCGCGGCTTTGGGCACGACGGAATAGGAGGCCGGCATGGCGATCGAGCTGCTCAATGTTCTCACAGGCACCAAAGAACCCCTGCGTCTGGTGCGCGAGGGCGAGGTCAATGTCTATGTCTGCGGCGTGACTGTGTACGGCCGCTGTCACGTCGGACACCTGCGCTGCTATCTCTCTTTTGACATCGTATTACGCTACCTTGCCTACCGCGGTCTGAAGGTGAATTTCGCCCGAAACTTCACGGATATCGACGATAAAATCATCGCCCGCGCCAGGGAGATCGCCGCTGGGGCGGATGGCCAGTGGAAAAAGGGCGAGGCGTTCGCCAGTTATGACGACTGCCAATGGCAACAGCGGCTTGCCGAGGACGATCACATCCGCGTCCTGGCAGCGGGGCAGTCCCGACATCTGGCCGAGATCGTCGCCGACCACTTCATCGATGCGTTCTATGAGGATTTCGCGCCTTTCGACCTGTTGCCGGCCACAGTAGAGCCGCGCGTGTCGACGCACATCGCCGAGGTCATAAGCCTCATCGAGCAGATCATCGGCCGCGGATTCGCCTATGAAATCGACGGGGACGTCTACTTCGACGTGCCGGCCTATCACAAGGCAACCGGTGCGTATGGCAAGCTGTCTCGTCGCGACTATACCCAGATGATGGATGGCGCCCGCGTGTCTCCCACAGACCGCAAGCGCAGCGGAGTCGACTTCGCCCTGTGGAAGAAAGCCGCCCCAGGCGAGCCGGCCTGGGACTCGCCCTGGGGAAAGGGCCGTCCGGGCTGGCACATCGAATGCTCGGCCATGAGCACGCGGCATCTGGGCCAGCCGTTCGACATCCACGGAGGTGGGAAGGATCTCATCTTCCCGCACCACGAAAACGAAATCGCTCAGAGCGAGGCTGGCAGTGGCAAGCCGTACTGCCACGCGTGGATGCACAACGGCTTCGTCACCGTGGATGGCGTGAAGATGAGCAAGAGCCTGGGCAACTTCATTTCCATAAAGGACGCCCTAAAGCTCGCGCCCCCCGAGGTATGGCGCCTGCTCGTCCTCTCGAACCACTACGCAAGTCCCATCGACTTTAGCCGGACCAAGGCCGAAGACTGCAGCTGCGGCAGCGTGCGAGGCAGCATCGACATCGCGTTCGACCGACTTGCGTACTTCTACGAGACCCTTGCCAGAGCCGACGAGATGCTCGGTTCCGCGACCCTGGACGAGACATCGCCGCTTCTGAGTGATCCGCGGGTGTGCCGCACCCTAGGGGCGTTCTGCGCAGCCATGGATGATGACTTCAACAGCGCGCTGGCCCTTGCCGAGCTCGGAGACGCGATGAAGCTCGTCAACGAGCTCGTGGACATGAAGCCGAAGGACGCGAAAAAATTGCCCGGTGGCGACTCTGCTCGCATCGCCTCTGTGCGCCATGTGGTGGGTCAGCTGCGAGAGGCGTTTGCAGCGCTCAATCTCCTGCAGCGCGACCCCGTACAGGCCCTTTCCGAATTGCGGAGCTTCGCCGCTCAATGCCGCAACATCGACAAGTCCATGGTGGAGAAGAAGATCGCCCAGCGACTCGAGGCTCGCGCTCAGAAGGACTGGGCCCTTTCCGACGCCATCCGCGACGAGCTCAAGGCATGCGGCGTGGAACTGCGCGATTCGGCCACCGGCACGACGTGGAAGGTCAATCGCTAGCGCCCGGAACGGAGCTCTCTTGGCCGTTGATTTACCCTTTCTATTCGAAGACAACCATGTGCTCGTCGTCAACAAGCCGGCCGGGCTGCTCAGCCAGGCAGACCTCACCGGCGACCTCGATGTGCTCACGGTCGCCCGGCACCTCATCAAACGGCGGGACCACAAGCCCGGCAATGTGTACCTCGGCCTCGTGCACCGTCTCGACCGCCCGGTCTCCGGGGCCATGATCGTGGCCAAGACCACCAAGGCAGCCTCGCGTTTGTCCGAGGCCCTGCGTCAGCGAAAGGTCCACAAGGTCTATCTTGCGTTGGTGGAGGGTCGTCCAGAGCCAGAACAGGCCCTGCTCGAGCACCAGGTCACCAAAGACGCGCGCCAGAAGCGGTCCTTCGTCGTGGAACCGCCGGCCGGAAAGAGCGCCAAGCTAAGCTATCGCGTGCTGCGCACGCAGGGGAAACGCGCTCTCGTAGAGGTGGAGCTCATCACCGGCCTTCCTCACCAGATCCGCCTGCAGCTTTCCCATATCGGCTGTCCCATCGTCGGGGACCGCAAGTACGGTGCAACCGAGCCCTTCGTGGCCGGAGCCATTGCCCTGCACGCGAGGCTCGTACAATTCGAGCACCCAGTGAGGAGAGAGCCCGTGGAGGTCGAGGCCCCTCTACCACCGCATCTTTCACAGTGGTGAGGCGGGAGCAGCTGGTTCGGAACCAAAGGTGTCGCTGCCTCTTCCGTCGGACGATCGTTCAGCGCTGCTTGAATTCGGATTTGAGCTGGGGACGTCCGCGCCAGCCCGGAGTCACGGTGAAGGTGAGCATGGCGCCGGTGTTGTCCAAAGACGGATTGCTCGAGGCAAACACCGGCAGGTAGGCGTGCAGACCCACGGCAAAGGTCTGGGGAATCACGAAGTAGTCGAAGCCCGGCTCCACGGCCAGGGTAAAGTGCCGGCGAGTCATGCGCTCCACATCGCGATTTTCAAAGGCGTCGTTGGTGGAGTTCTCGCGTTTGTAGGCGCCCCATTCCTCGATGTCGGCCCAATTGGTGTCCTTCGAATAGATGCGCCACTCGTACTTCATGTGCGTGTAGCCGCCCGAGACGTCGAGATAGGGCACGAAGCGGCCAAACGGATAGGTCAACCGTACAAAGGCGCCCAAATGCCGCCATTCCTTGTCCCCCTCATATTTGTAGCCCGCGTCGTCGTCGGTCTTGCTGAAGTAGTCAAATTCATTACTGGCGAACGTGCCTGCGCCTTTCCAGTTGAGGCCAAAGCCCAGGAACTTCAGCGGCGCGTAACCGACCTTGAGGTCTGCCATGCCTCCGATGTCTGGATCGAACGGCACGTTCTGTCCGTACTCCGAGTCCACCTTGGCGTTGGAGGGGAAGCGGTAGTTCGGGAGAGCCGCGCCCAAGCCGAGGCTGATGAAGAGGCCTTGGGGCGCGTCCTGTCGCAGCGGCCTCTCGTGCATCATTTTCCGGCAATAATGATATCCCTGGCAGGACGCCTCGTGGCAGTCCAAAAGGCCATCACCGTCGTTGTCCACGCCGTCGCGGCATTGGCGACCGGTCTCTTGGACAATGGACACCGTGATCGGAGGCGCCGGGGCTGTCTGCGCCTGTACGGCTTGCGCGGGCGGACTCTCCTTCTTCAGGCAAATCGCGTAGATTTGACAGTCCTCATCGTCGCAGTCCACCTTTCCATCCGCGTCGTTGTCCGCCGCGTCCTTGCAGTCCGCGAGGCTGGACTCTGTCGCGGCTGGTGCAGTGGCGTCTTGGGCCTGCGCCAATGCCCCAAAGGTCCACACGAGGGCGATCATCAGCGCGCTCAAAAAAATAGGTCTCATTGTCACACCTCCTTCGCTCGGGAAAAAGGACCCACTTGGGCCCGTGTTCATGGAGTTGAACACCGAGAGCCCGGGGAGGTGTCACCTTGGGAGAAAGGAGAATCAGACCTCGCAGAATGAAACGTCGTAGTCCTTGGCGAGTTGCTCGGTCAGGGCATTGACGAGATCCTCTCCCGAAGCCTCGATGGTGATGCCCGTTCCGTCGAAGCCGTTGATGATGCCCTTCATCGTGTTGTAAAGCGCGGCCTTGATCTTGCCTTCTTTTTTCGCGGTCTCCAGAGCGGCGAGCAGCTTGTCTTTGCTCACGGAAACATCGAGGCTGCTCTCGCTGTCGGCCTCGAACGCCAGGGAGTACTCGCCGCAACCCGAAAAGGTCACGGTGGCGCTGCCGGTGATGTCGATGCTCACGGGCACCGAAAACGCTGGATAGTCATCGGCATTATTTTGGCGCGTAAAATTGTCCAGGTCGAAGGTCACCTCGGTGACGTTCAGATTCACGGCGCCCGAAATCACGCCCGTGCTCGGGCAATAGCAGTCGAGCGGGCTATAGTCATAGGTCACCACCCCTGCGGGCGGATCGTCGACAGCCACGGCTTCCTCGGATTCTCCGCCGAAGTAATAGGTGTTGGTGACGTTGCCTTCGGTGGTCTCGGTCACTCCCCAGATCAGCACCTGATGACTGCTCACGACGACTTTGACTTTCCCATCGTAGGTCGTGGCCGCGGTGGTGCTCTTCTTGGTGTTTTCCACCGTGATCGCCGTGCCTGGCTCGCCCTCGGCGTCGCTATTGAACGCGGTAAACGTGAGGAGCTCGCCGGTGATATGCGTCAAGGCCAGGCTGCCGGTGATCGCTATGTCCTTGATCTCAAACCCCTCGTTAAACGTGATGACGATGGGCCCGGTCAGAATCTTCGTCACGGTGATCGTGCCTTCGAGCCCATACTCCGCGCAGCCGGTAAAATCGAACCCGATGCTGAGGCCACCGCCTTTTGCGGTCGTGTAGCATTCCTTATCAAACTCGCGGGTGATCTTGTCGCCGCCGCTGCCCGACCCGAGCATGGTGAGGACTTCTTCATCAGAGAGCACGACCTTGAGCGAGGCGCTGACCGCTGCCATGGGGTTGTCGCTCTGCACCCAGCCCTCTTCGACCGTCGCCGTGACTCCGGCAGAGGCGCCCGAGTCGTTCATCTGGACGACGAGCTCATCGGATGACTCATCCTCGCCGCATCCCAGAGTGGAAAAGGCGACCAATGAGGCCAAGCACAAGACCCATGACGCACGAGCCATTCGAGTTTCCATGTCCTGTCCCTCCTGATGGTGTTGTCTTCAGGTTATCGACACTCTGGCCGAAACGCTTAAGCATGAATCGCCGTTCGAACGAATGAAGGTCCAGGGCGGTCTTTGTACGGGCCAGTCAAAATGCGCTATGTTTCCCATTATGGTCGAATCGCTCCAAGCATTCGAGAGGTTCGTGTGCGGGTGTTGTGGACGCAAGCGTCCGGCTTCGCACCTGGCGGACTTTCACTTACGGTGCGCGTCCGGGGCCACAGAGCCCCTGTGTCGCCAGTGCGAGGACTTCCTCGCTCAAGGGCTCGACGCTCTGCGCCTGCAGATTCAAAACGCGGGCAAGACCATCACCCCCGGTGCAGCCGCGCAGAGTGGTCTTTCGCACCGCGGACCGACGAGGCCCCCGTCCTCGCGCTCCATACCCGCTTTGGTGATCGCGCCGCCCAAGCGCGCCGCATCGTCCACCGAGACCGAGGTGCTCCGCCTGAAATACCTGGCGCTAGAACGGTTCATCGAGGGTTTCGTGCGCGGGCTCGAGGCCTCTGGACTCGACCGCAAAAGACTATCCAGCGACCTCAACACAGGGATCAACGCCCTGCTGAAACTCAAGCAGGCCTTTGCGGACGAACGCCTGTGCGCCACCGTGGAAGACGAGCGGCCGTCCCGAGCGCAGGTGAGACGCTTGCTCCGCCATATGGATGAAAGCGCGCTCATGGTCGAGGAGTATGTTCGCTACGTCAGCGAGGGGCTGTCTCCGCCAAAGACGGGACGCGAGCCGTCCCGCCCCTGCCGTACAACGATATGATTGACCCGGTCCCGCCATCGAACCGCGACCTTCTGCGCGACCGGTTCCTACGCCGATTTGGACTGGCAGTGGCCATCTCGCTGCTGCTGCACCTCGCCGTGGCCGTGGTCTTTCGTCCCGACTTCCGCGCAGTGCAGGATCGCGTGGGCCTCAAGGACATCGTGGACCTGGGAATCGAGCAAGGACAAAGGCGCGAGAAGGCCCCTTTGGCACAGCCGCCCGCGGAAAATGAGCCCGAGGTGCCCAGGGTCGCCCCAGAACCGAAGGCGAGGCCCAAGGCCCCCGACGGTGTGGCCATCTCTGCGCCATCCACAGACAGCTCGCCCAAAGACACGGCGTCCACGACGCAGGACACAGCCCAAGGCACGGCCACGGAAAGCACCGGGACCGATACGGACCAAGGCACCAGCACCGATAGCAGCACCGCTGGCACAGACTCTGGACAGGGAGAGGCCCTTTGTTTGCACGATCTGTTCGCCTATTCCGAAAGTAAACCGACGTGGGCGCTGTGGCTGTCCCTTTTCTCTCTGCGCGGCACGGTCTTCGAGCAAGAGGTATCGCGAGCGCTGCGCAGCTTTGAGCTGACGCGAGAGCTGGCCGCAGCGACCGGTCTCGATCCAGGAAGTGACATCGAGGGGTTGCTCGTCGCCTCCAGCAACGTGTTTGACTGGCGAACCTACGAGGTGATGGCCACCTACGATACCGGCGAGGAGCGCCTGCGCGCGCATCTGACGCGCACCCTTGGCACTAAGCCAGGCGCCGTAATGGTGAGCACGCCCTCTGGCTGGGAGATCAACGTGCCTGGGGAGCAGCGATACCACCTGCTCGGTTCTGGGCGGGTGCTGCTCTCTGCCTATTCGGAGCCAAGGCAAGCGCCGACTGCGCCATCCACCGACAGTAGAGTCGAAACCGCCGAGGCTCGTCATCGCAGTCATGGAGACAACCCGGCCTGGCCCAAACAGGTCCATTGCCTAAAGCCGTCCAGAGGCCATGCGGACTCGGAGCCGGCCGCTGCTGCCCTGCTCTCCTTCGATCCGGCCGCGGCTCGGGTGAAGCTGCTCGGCAGCGCCCTGCGTCCTCTGCTCTACGCCAACAAAGAAGGCCGTGCGCCGGTCATGGCCATGGCCACGACAGACCCTCGGGCTTTGGGGCTTGGCAGGGGAAGCTTGAGAGGGGGTCTCAAGGTGAGCGGAGCCGTGCTGCGAGCCTACTTTGGCCAAAACGTGCAGCTGCAGGCCTTCGTGTCGGTGGAGGGCGATCCGGCGGGCATCGCGGCTATCGTCGAGTCTTGGAAGCTCTTGATCCGTGCGTCGGCACAGGACACCTTCTTGCGAATGACCGGTCTATCCGCTGTGCTGCCCCGCATCGAGGTCACGGCCGTGGACCGAGGCGTCACCTTGTCCGTGACCTTGAGCACCGGGGAAGTCCGGGCGGCGCTCGTGTTTATGCAGATGCAGGGCAAGGTCCTCGGCCGCGGTGCTGCGCGCTGAAAAGGCGGCAGGCGCTTGCCAGTCCAAGGCAGGCCTGTATATGATGCCGTTGGTACGGAAAGTAATTAGGGTGCTTTGCCCACGACGCAGCACGACCGACCTTGAGCCAAGGGGCTCTGGACACAGGAAGGCAAAAACGGAGAATGCGTAGGAATTCCCCAATTCATTCGGCCCTTCAATCCACGATCTTCGTCCCCTGTCTCTTCCTCGGTTTGGCGCTCGACACGGCCAGTGGCGCCGCCTTGGCTCAGGCAGCGGCTCCTCCTCCTCCTCCTCCGGGAGCGCTCGCGACAGCAGTTCCTGCGACCGCAGCGAAAACCGAGGCAAAAGGCGGCACCACTCCTTCCGACAAGGAGAAGGAAGTGCTCGCCGACCTGGAGAGCGGCGCCGCAGCTCTGGGTCAATTGGATATCGCTGCTGCCCAGGGTTACTTCGAGCAAGCGTTCGCCCGGTGCGATGCCGCCGCGCTCAAAGGACCGATCCTCGCCAAGGTGTATATGGCGCTGGGCTCTCTGTACGCAGGGTATCTGCAACAGTTGCCCCAAGGGACAGAGTTCCTCAAGCTCGCGTTTCAAAGCGACCCCAACGTCAAGACCTTGCCCGAGGCGACCAACAGCCAAGTGCTGACCGCTGTGCAGATGGTCAAGGAGAAGCTGGGTCTGGCAACGACCGCCAAGGCAGAGCCGCAAGGACCGCCCGCGACCAACGCTTTTGGCGGATTCTGGGTCGTCAAGCACCAGCGCGTGTCCTCGGCCAAGCGCCTCTATCCCCTCGGGCTGTGGGTCGAGACCAACCCCATGGTGGCGGTCAATGGCGTGCGCCTGTATTTCCGCATCCCTTCGGATCGCGTGTTCACAGTGGGCATGATGCAAAAGAAGGGCAACCAATGGGGCCTGCTCATCGATTGCTCGGCCATCGCCCTGCTCGATCCGACCAAACTATTTTATTACTACGAGGTCCTGGGAGGCGACGGTTCGGTCATAGCCCACGAGGGCACGGCCAGCGAGCCCATGGAAATCGAGATGTTCAAGGAGGGGGCGTTTCAAGGTCAGCAGCCCATGCTGCCCGGCATGCCCGAGCCCAAGCAGTGCAACCCCGACGACGCCGCGCCCTGCCCTCCCTGGGAGCCCCACTGCAAGGACGTCGCGTGCGTTGGAAACGAGGACTGCGTCACTGG
>JALOQD010000257.1 GCA_025453525.1 Myxococcota bacterium | reverse complement strand
TGTCTTGGTTTTTTTCACCGGCGGCAGGCCGAGCTCGTCGAAGAGCAGGGCAGAGAGCTGCTTGGGAGAGGCGAGATTGAACGCGTGGCCGACGAGCGCATGAGCCTCTTTTTCGAGGTTTTCGAGGCGAGTTTCGAAGGAGTCCGACATCTGGCGGAGGAGCGGCACGTCCACCGCAACCCCGGCTGCCTCCATGCGTGCGAGCACGCGGCACACGGGCAGCTCGACGTCCCGCAGCAACCCCTCGAGCCCCTGCTCTCGGATCTGTGGGGCCATGGCCTCGGTGAGATGAAGAGCCACCACCGCGTCCTCAGCAGCATAATCTGTCGCCTTGGCCACATCGACTTCATCGAACGAGAGCTGATGACCCCGTGAGCGCTCCGTCACTTCGTCGTAGGTCACGGTCTTGTGTCCCAGGACCTCCGCGGCCAAGGCGTCCAGGCCATGGCTGCGGCTGTCGCTTCGGAGCAGGTAAGACGCGAGCATGGGGTCGAACTCGAGGCGTCCGATGTGGATACCGTGTCGAGAAAAAATGATATCTTCGTACTTGGCGTTCTGGGCGATAACCCCAAGCTTTTCGTCTTCGAGCAGGGGACCGAGGATCGAAAGCACATCGGAGAGCGCGATGCAGTCTCCAGTGCGGTGCGCCACTGGGACGTAGATGCCTTCGCCGTGTTGCCAGGCGAGCGCCACTCCGACGATTTGGGCGCGCGTGGGATCTACGGAGGTGGTCTCCAGGTCCACGGCGAAGCGACCGGACTGGCGGATTTCCAGGCAGGCGGAGTGCAGTTGTTCGAGGCTGGTGACCGTGCGAAAGCTCATCGAATCTCGAGGCTGCGAAGCAACTGGCTCGCTCGTTCCGAGCAGTCGGTCGCGTAGGGCCTTGAACTCCAACTCGTCGAGCACAGCTTTGAGCTCGCTGCGATCTGGCTCGGCAAATGCCAAGGATTCGGGAAGCGCGTCGATGGGCACATGTTCGCACAGGGTGACGAGGCGGCGGGAGAGAAGCGCGTCGCTCTCGTGCTCGACGAGGCGGGCAGCGGTTGCCTTGGATTTCAGGGCGCCCGCTCGCGCGGCTTTGAGCAGAGCCTCGAGAGAGCCGTGCTCTGCGAGCAGTGGGGCCGCTGTTTTGGGGCCGAGGCGCGGCACGCCGGGAATGTTGTCCGAGGCATCGCCGGCAATGGCGAGCAGGTCTCCGAGCGCAGAAGGCTCGACGCCCCATTTTTCCATGACCGCGGTTGTGTCCCAGGTCTTGTCTTTCATGGTGTCGAGGACGACGACCCCTGGTCGGACGAGCTGCATCAGGTCCTTGTCGCCAGACACGATGACCACCTTCATGCCCTGGCCAACGGCGCGGCTGCACAGGGTCGCAATGAGGTCGTCGGCCTCGAAGCCGTCTTGCTGAAGCACTTTGATGTTGAACGCGCGCAGCAAGCGATCGACCAGGGGGAACTGCACCTTGAGGTCCTCGGGAACCGGTGGCCGATTGGCCTTGTACGCGGCGTAGATTTCCTTGCGGAAGGTCGGCGTGCGCGAGTCCATCGCTGCGGCGATGTGGGTCGGTTTCTCCTCTGCCACGAGGCGCGCCAGCATGTTGGCCACGCCCAGCACTGCGCCCGTGGGAGTGCCATCGCTGCGAGACAGGTGTCCCACAGAGTAATAGGCGCGAAAGACGAAGGAGGAGACGTCGATGAGGTACAGCGTATCGTTGGCCGGGGCGACGGTGTGGTTGGTGTTCATGGCTCGCAGCGTGCAGCAAGCTTGACGCCAGGGTCAAGCCTAGTCCTCGATGATGATGCCCACGAAGTGCTGGCGAGGCGCGCCGTTGGGCTCGAGATCGGCCGAGAGGGCGACAGGCTCGCCTCGCACCGCGTGCAGCCGCTCCTTGGGTACGCCGAACTCGCAGAGGTATCGAAGCACTTCGACGGCGCGCTGCTTGGCGATCTGGGGGAGGCCTTTGCCCACTTCCTCGTGGGTTGCGTGGCCTACGATCCAGATGTCATGAGCCGTGCTCAAGGTCTTAATAGTGCTGATGAATCGAACCGATGCATCGGGATCCTTGATCGTGAATTGAGTAGATCCGATTTCGAACCTGCCGGGAAACTCGACCTCGCCGGAAGAGCCATCATCGAGCACCATGCTCTCGCTGGAGAGGACACCGGCTTCTGGCGGCCACATGTAGGCTTTGCGCAGCTGCTCTAATCGCGCAGAGGCGCGGCTCGAGGCCGCAGGCGCGTTAGGAAGGTCGGAATGGACACTGCTCGCGACGTCGGCCAAAGCTGGTGTGATGGGTCTGGGTATCGGAAGATCCCACAACAAGGTCGCGGCGATCGTGGTCACAGCCGCCACGATCGTCGCGGCGGACAACGCGAGGCTGATCTTGCGAACTCGCTGTTCCAGCTCTTTATCCACATGTTCGCGGCGCAAGGATTCGTCGAAGAAGAACGGAGCGCTGACTTCTCCTTTGAACGTGCTGCGCACCGGAGCCGGGATGGACACTTCGATTTGAGGAGAGTAAGCGGCAAGTGCCGAGAGGTGCTGCGCCTCCATCCTGCCGAACAGGTCCACCTCGTCGGCTGGGATGTCGTTCTCCTCCTGAATCAGCACTGCGCCCTCGCGTGTGATGCTGGTGAGAATGCGGGCTTTGTCGCCTACGACGATGCGAGTTTCGATTCGAATCTGTTCATCTGGATCGCCAACCGTGTCGACCATTGAGTCGTCGAGACCGCTGAGATCCGAATCATCGCCATCGTCCTCGTAGACGAGCGCCGGCTTTTGTTGGTGATTCAGATCCGCGAGCTCACCGATGAGCTCAGGCACTTCTTCGACCGAGAGGTGGCGCTCCATCACTCCCGAGCTCTCGGGGAGACGCAAGGACAGCGACTCGCTGATGGGACCTGGCCCCACGAGAATGAACGGCAACCAGCGGTCCATGGCGCGCCTGGCGGCCATCTGGAACTCTGGGCTATTGAGACTTTCCTCTTCGGCCAGAGTGTAGATGACCGCTGTGGGCAAGCCCACTTGGAGGAGCATCGTCAGCTCCGCGGCGTCGCCCCCGGTGAGCACGCGATGTCCTGCCGCGCGGATATCGTCCAGAAGGCTCGAAAGGTCGTGGGCGTACCGCTTGTCGTGGTAGCAATAGACTTCGGCGGTTCGCGTCATCGTCGTCCCTCTCGAAGGGCTCGTGCAGCGCGCGGTGGACCAAGGGCAGCCTGGACGATGACCGCTTTGGCGAGCAGTTCCCGACGGATTGAGAAGCGACGCGGAACCATCGCCTCGATCCCCTGCGTAGCCTCCGTTTCCACGGGCCTTTGCTTGGGGTGTGAGGGTGTGAGACGAGACAGCACTTCGTGAACGAGCCTGGACTCCAAAGTGGGCTTCTTCTCGAAGCCGAGCAGTGCGCCGCTGAGCCATTGGCATGCGGGCAGCGTCTTTGCTGGAAGCGCACCGCGAGAAAGCTCGTCGGCGAGGGACATCGCACCTTCGAAGCTCGCGCGCTGCCGCTGCGGATCTGCCCCGATGCCTGTCGAAGCGGCGATGACCGCTACTGTGTCGCGTGCGATGGCATCCGCGTAGGAGATCAGAGCTTCGGGGATGTGGGGCGATTCGGCGCGACGCATGAACCGGTCGAGTCGAGACTGACCCTCGCCTGTGTGGCCGGCGAGCTCGATGGACAGGCCAGTGGCGTACAGGCGCAAGCCCATGGGAACGGTGTCCATTCGAGGTTCGGACGAGGCCTCCACGGAGGCGCCCAGCCCCGCGCAATAGCTGGGTCCGAGGGCCAAGGCGGCGATGGCGTCAGCCGCGAGAACGGTGCACAGGCTCGCGGAGTCGAACGAAACACCTAGGTGCATGAGCTGATCGTCGTCTGGCGCGCTGCGCTCGAGGCGGTGCAGCAGCCCAGGGGCGCTGTGGAGGAAATCGAGAGCGATGCCGTGGGGAATGGCGAGCAGCCCTTCGATGCGCTCTGCTTTCTGCGGTGGAATCACGACAGGCGCTAGGGAGGATTGGCTGAGTAGGTCCGCGGCCCCCATGCCCGGATCTCCGAGAATCACGACCGCGAGCCTCGACGGGTAGGGCAGAGAGCGACTCGTCGTGGAGGCCACAAAGAGCGAGAGGCAATCCTGGGCAATGGCGTCGAGCGCCTGCAGGAATCCCACGGAGGACGGGCGGATGCGCTGGTCTATCAGGAGCTCGAAGAGCGCGACTGTTCGCTCTAGACGGTGGACGTGTTCCCGCAGACCCATCAGGCGGCCGTAGGTCAGCTTGCTGCGGCCAGCGGCGAATGAGTCGAAGAAGTCGCACAGGGTTGAGAGAGGCCTCGCAATGATCGCTGCGATGGGCTCGGCGAGAGTCGCTGTCGCTCCCCCATGAACTCTGCAGAGCCGTTCGAGCTCGGCGCTGCGGGCGACGAGGTCCCGGGTCGTTTGGGCAAGCGGCTCGGCCTGGGCCGTGGAGGCCATGGGGTCGGTGGGTGAGGCGACGGGCGCTGCCCCGCGTTTCGGCGGCGGTCCTGCGGGCAATGACTTGGCGGACAATAGCCGCATCAAGCGCGGCACGAGAAACACGGCCGCGGCGATGATGTACCCGATGAGCTGCCCGTAGTCTTCCATCGTGGCTACGGCTTGTCGCGCGGCGGCTCTTTGACCTGCGGTGCGCACCGTGTGGTCAAACGTCTTTGCAGCGAGACTGGGCGTCCTAGAGGTCCGGGTTCCCCCCGTCGCGCAAGGACTTCGGCGGTGATGAGCAACTCCACCAGCCGCCTCCTTTCGCAAAGGTCGGCCTTGATGTCCAAGGGTGTGCTCACGGGTTAGCCCTTCTTTTGGTCTTTGCCGTCGCCTGCGCCGGCGATGGACGTTCGCATGTCTGTGTCGGCCATGATGTTCTTGAGTTGAGCGTAGTCCATCACACCGAGCCTGCCGGTGCGCAGCGCTTCGGCCATGGCGAGCGGCACCTGGGCCTCGGCCTCCACGAGCTTGGCCTGCATCTCCACCACATAGGACTTCATCTCTTGCTCGCGGGCCATGGCCATGGCCCGTCGCCCCTCGGCCGCGGCCTGGGCTACCTGCTTGTCAGCCTCGGCGCGCTCGGCGTTGAGCTTGGCGCCGATATTGGCGCCCACATCCACGTCCGCGATGTCGATGGAGAGAATCTCGAAGGCAGTGCCGGCGTCGAGGCCTTTGGCAAGAACGTTCTTGGAGATAGCGTCGGGGTTCGCGAGCACGGCCTTGTGATCATTGGCCGAGCCGATGGTGGACACGATGCCCTCGCCGACGCGGGCGATGACGGTCTCTTCTCCAGCGCCACCCACCAGGCGAGCGATGTTGGCGCGCACCGTGATGCGGGTGATGGCTGAAAGCTGGATGCCATCCTTGGCCATGGCCGTCACCTTGGGTGTGGTGATGACCTTGGGATTGACGGACATCTGCACGGCCTCGAACACGTTTCGGCCCGCGAGATCGATGGCCGCGGCTCGTTCGAAGGTCAGCTCGATGTTGGCCTTGTCAGCGCTGATGAGCGCGTTGATCACGGCTTGGACGTTGCCGCCCGCCAGGTAGTGACCCTCGAGCTTATCGAGATCGATCTTTAGCCCGGCCTTGATGGCGCTGATCCGCGGCTCCACGATGGCCTTGGGCGGGACGCGGCGCAACCGCATGGCCACGAGGACGAGCAGGCTCACATGGGCGCCAGAGGCCAGCGCCGCGATCCACAACCGCACAGGAATGAGCCAAAAGAAAAAGATGAGAAAGAAAAAAAGGCCGATGAGCATCACGCCGATTCCCACAGCGGAGAGCTCGGTGAGCGCCTGGCCGAAGACGAGCGGAAGAGCGGACATCATGGGTTGTTCCCTCCTTGAATGCTGTCGTGGTTCGTTCTGCGCACGACGACGCGCGGACCGTCCACGAGAGTTATTTGAACCGGTGTTCCTTGTTCGATGAAACCGCCTTCGGATACCACATCTATGCGGCGTCCGTCGACTAGGGCAACGCCCGAAGGTCGCAACATGGTTTTCGCCACGCCCTCGTGCCCCACGAGTTCTTGGAACGACGCGGCTTCGTTCCCTCCACCTCGCGAAAGGCTGGTCTCGAGCACGAGTCTCTTGCGCGCTGTCTTGCTCCGCAGGGCGAAGATGGCCAAGGCCACGGTGCTCAAGAGAGAAGCAGCGCACACGGCGAGTCCAGCGGCCTGTCCCATGGTGAGCCAAGCATAGGCGCACGCCGCGCCGATCATGAGAATGCCGCCGATGCCCACGATGCCGAAGCCCGGGATGACGAAGAGCTCTGCGCCGAGCAGCAGAGCCCCGGCTGCGATGAGCCCGAAGGTGATGGCGATCGCCACTCCGATTGAGTCCATCACGCTTCTCCCTTTGGCCCGTTGCCTTCGTGGCGGCTCACGACAACGCGGTAGCCTTCGACGCGGCGCACGACGACGGGCGTCCCCTTTTCGAGGAACTCGCCCTCTGCGACCACGTCGACGCGTTGCTGATCGAATCGGGCGATGCCGGCTGGCCGCAGGGGGCTTTCAGCCGTGCCGACCTGGCCAGAGGCCAAGAGCTCCCGAGCGGCGCTCGTTTCCTTGCCATCGGCGACAGATGCGGTGATGGCCGCGCCGAGCACCAGGGGGTTGCGGCGGGCCGACTTGGGCAAAAGGACAAGGGCGAGCACGAATAAAAGACCCGCGGCGGCCAGGGAAGAGAGCACGCGCAGCAGCGGAGTGGCGATGGCGCCCGTGCTGAAGGAGACGTCGATGGGCGTCGCAGATAGGGCGAGCACCAGGCTGCTGAGGATGGCGCCAATGCCCAGTATCCCCAGTATGCCGAAGCCGGGTGTCACGAAGATCTCCGTGACGAGCAACCCGACCCCGAGCACGAACAAGAGCACCTCCTCCCAGCCCGCGAGGTTCACGACCAGGTGGCCAGCAAAGAAGATGAGCAGGCACAGGACCCCGACGATGCCTGGCAAACCGAAGCCAGGATGGTAGAGCTCGATGAGAATGCCCAGCACGCCGATGGACATGAGGATGCCGGCGAGGATGGGGTTGGTGAAGATCCGCGCCAGCTCTTCAGCCCAGTTGAGCACCTGGGTCTCTTGCTGGGCGCTGCCCAGGGCGAGCTTGGTGAGCACTTCGTCGAGGGTATTGGCCTTGGCATCGGCGACGCGGTGCTTCAGTGCGCCGGTCGTGTCCAAGGTCAGGAGCTTGCCGGCCTCGATGATGCCTGGAAGCTCCACTTCGGCGTCGACCATGGCCTCGGCGATGTCGCCGCGCCGTCCCTTGGCGCGAGCCGTGGAGGCCATCTCTGCGCGGAAGTAGGAGACCGTCTTTTCCCCTACGGCCTCGGCCTCGCCCTCTGCCGAAAGCGAAATGGGAGTGGCCGCGCCGATCGTGCCGCCATCGGCGATGAAGATGAGATCGCAGGCGAGTGAAATGAGCGCCCCGGCAGAGATGGCCCGCGGGTGCACAAAGGCCACGGTGCGCAAGGTCTTGGGGGCATTGAGGAGCGCATCGCGGATGAGGAGCGCTGCGTCGATTCGACCACCTGGGGTGTTGATGTCGAGCACCACGGCAGCAGCGTCTTTGTTGTTTTCGATGGAGCGCGCGACAAAAGAGGCGAGGCCCATATCGATGATGTCGTGGATCGGCACCACCACGACCTTCTTCCCTGCGCCGCCCTGTGGGTCTTCCGCGGGCAGCTGACGCCATGTGGGAAGCTCGGTGGAGGTGCTCTCTGGCTCGGGAGAGGCCGGTACGCCCTCGGGTCGCTCGCTGGGCGCTTCGGTGTCCGCCGGTTTCTCCATCGCCTTGTCAAGGGCGTTCTTGAGCGTCTTGAGGACGTCTTCTTGGGATGGATGGGCGCTGTCGGTGTCCGCGGCGCAGAGCACAGGCGCTGCGAGCGAGCACAGGAGCGCGAAGAGCACAGTGGTCGGCGGTGGCGTTCTCATGGCCTCTCCACTCGAGGCTCGGCGCCCTTGTCCAGCTGCCGGATCGCGTATCCCTTGCCCGCGAGCAGGGCCGGGACCCCTTGGCTGCCGACCACATGTCCCGCTCCAATGACCACGAACAAGGACTTTCCTGGAGCTGCCATGGTATCGATCTTGTTTGCCATGGCGACGTTGCGCTTGGTGAAGAGGGCCTCTTTGAGGGGGGCCAGGGCAGGCGTGCCGTTGAGCTCGGCAAAGGCCACCTTCTCGATTTCCTCCGCGTTTCCCTCTTTCCAAGCCGCGAGCACTCTCTGGATGTCGCCACCGCTCTGCAGCCCACCTTCGAGCGCATCGAGGAGCATCATCTCCTGGACATTGGCCGGCAGGCTGTCGAGCATGGCGAGCTGCGCTTGCACGGATTCCAGCTCTAGCACGGTCTTGCCAGCAGCATGGCTGCGGTCGAGAAAGTGCTTGTCTATGCCGTCATCGCTGCTCAGGCCTTGTTCCTTGAATCGGAGGATTCCCACGTTCATCGCCACCCAC
>JALOQD010000256.1 GCA_025453525.1 Myxococcota bacterium | reverse complement strand
TGCGGGACATGAACCTGGACCTCGCTTCCGAGTACTTGGAGATGGCCGCGACCTTGGTGCACATCAAGTCCAAGATGCTGCTGCCCATTCCCCCTCCCGAGGATGAGCCAGGCAGTGGCGAAGACGGCCCCGATCCCCGTGAAGAGCTGGTTCGACGCCTGCTCGAGTATCAGAAGTTCAAGGTAGCCGCCGACGAGCTGGGAAGCCGACCACTGCTGGGTCGGGACACCTTTCCGCGAGGTCGGTCCGAGACCGTGACCAAGGAGGACCGAGGGCTCGCCTCTCCTGGTCTCTTTGCTCTGGTCGAGGCCTTTCAGAAAGTTCTGGCGCGCAAGAAACCGACCTCGGTGCACGAGGTCACGATCGCCAGGGTTTCCCTTTCCCTGCGGATGAGGGAGTTGCTCGACACGTTGCGCGATCACGACACCCTCACGTTTGCCGAGTTGTTCGAGGAGGATGCTACGAGAGTTGATCTGGTGATCACATTCCTGGCAGTGCTCGAGCTCACCAAGCTCGGCATCATGGCCATCTATCAAGCAGACACCCACTCGGAGATCCACCTGCGAGCCACCGAAAAGATCGAAACGGCCGAGGAGGTGCTCGCAAGCGAGCAGCCGCAGGAGCCTTTCCCATGACCGATACCCCGCGCCGCGACAGCCAGGAGCAGCAGCCGATGGATCTGCACGCGAGCCTCGAGCTCGAAGCTCGTCACGATCTCCCGGCAGACGCCGAGCACGAGACAGACCAATGCAGCTTTCCAGCCGGAGTGGGCACGCGCTCCATCAGCGATGCGCACTTCGTCGCCGTCGCCAGCGGGCAAAGAGAGGCCTTCGACGAAGAGACCGACGATGCAGAGGACCCGCCCCTTTCCGTGGTGTGGGACGCCGAGCGCGACACTCCGATGGAGGAACAGCTCAGTCGGCTCGAGAGCCTGCTGTTCGTCTCTGCCGAGCCGCTGTCCCCGCGAAGGCTCGCCCACATGCTCAACCTCGAGACCAAAACCGTGCGCGGACTGCTCGCGACCCTCGTCACCCACTACGAGAATCGCGGCATCCTGCTCGCCGAGGTGGCCGGCGGTTATCAGTTCCGCTCTGCCCCGCGCAACGCTCCAGTCGTGCGCCACGTCTTCGACATCAAGCCCATGAGGCTCAGCAGGCCGGCCATCGAGACGCTGGCGATCATCGCCTACCGGCAACCTCTCACCCGCGCCGAGGTAGAGGAAATTCGCGGGGTGGACTGCGGCGGCGTGCTCAAGTTTCTCTTCGAAAAAGGGCTCATCCGAATCATCGGCCGCAAAGAGACGCCTGGGAGACCGAGCATCTGGGGCACGAGCCAGATGTTTCTCGATCTCTTCGGGCTGCGGGCTCTCGGAGATCTGCCACCGCTCCACGAGTTCAGCGAGCTGTGGGATGAACACAAGGAACTGGTCGACACGACCACTTTGCCCCTGCCAGGTCTCGAAGCAGGCGAACAGGCGAGCGCCGAGGCAGGTGCATCCGACGCCTCCGCTCTGGCCGCAGCGACAAGCGAACCCGAAACGCCGGCGCAAACGGAAACCTGCGACGACTCGAACAAGGAGGGAAACGAGCCATGACGAGACTGCACGTCAACGTGGACCATGTGGCAACGCTGCGCCAGGCGCGCGGGAGCCAGTATCCAGATCCGATCCCCGCTGCCACCATCTGCGAGATGGCCGGCGCGAGCGGCATCACCATTCATCTTCGAGAAGACCGGCGCCATATCATCGATCGCGACTTGGAGCTCATGCGAAAAGTCGTCACCACCACTCTCAACCTCGAAATGGCAGCCACGGACGAAATGGTCCACATCGCCCGGGCGGTCAGGCCCGACATCTGCACGCTCGTGCCCGAGAAACGCCAGGAGCGCACGACAGAGGGTGGTCTCGATGTGGCGCAAGGATTCGACTTCGTCTCCATCGCCGTGGCGGCCCTGCGCGAAGCCGGCATCCGCGTGAGCTTGTTCATCGACCCGGATATCGACCAAATCGAAGCCTCCCGCCGCTGCGGCGCCGACATGGTGGAGCTCCACACCGGCGACTACTGCGATGCACCCTACTCTCACAAAGACACAGAGATGCACCGTCTCATCGAAGCAGCCAAAGTCGCATCGGGCCTCGGTTTACGCGTTGCGGCAGGTCACGGCTTGCACTACCACAACGTCCGTCCAGTGGCGCTGATCCCAGAGGTCGAGGAGCTCAACATCGGCCACTCGATCATCTCGAGAGCCGTATTCGTGGGGCTCGACGCGGCTGTGCGCCAGATGCTCGAGGCCATGGCAGAGCGATGATCGTCGGCATCGGCATCGACGTCTGCCCCATCGAGCGAATGGCTGGCATCATCGAACGCCACGGCGAGGTCTTCACCGGCCGCGTGTTCACGCCAACCGAGCTCGCCTATGCCGGGACCAGCAGAGCTCGCCCAGAACGGCTCGCCGCGCGATTCGCCGCCAAGGAAGCGACGATCAAGGCCCTCGGAGCTCCCTCTGGCATGCATTGGAAGGACATCGCGGTGGAAAAAGAGCCGTCCGGCGCCCCCTGTTTGCGCCTTCACGGGGTCATGGAAAGAGAAGCGATGCATCTGACTCTGACCCACGCCGGCGGTATCGCCGTGGCCGTGGTCGTGCTGGAAGGAGCTGACTAATGTGGGACAAGAACCTGTTCATGACGCGCGACCAGATTCGCGCCTATGACAAAATAGCGACCGAGGAATTCGGCATTGCCTCGCTCCTCCTCATGGAAAACGCCGGACTCGGTGCAGCCGCCTATTGCCAAGAGCTCCTCCGAGGTCATGGTCGTGTCGGTGTGCTCGCGGGCGGCGGAAACAACGGCGGCGACGGTTTCGTGCTCGCTAGGCACCTCATCAACCAAGGGGTTTCCGTTGCGACCTATCTCACCACGAGCCCGCCGGAGCTCAAGGGCGATGCGCTGCTCAACTACAAAACGCTCAAGGCCATGGATGCGGCAGTGTTCGACGTGTCCACGCCCGCGAGCAGCGGCATGTTGGAGCAACGGTTGCGCGCCGATGGATTCGTGGTCGACGCACTGCTCGGCACAGGAGTGTCGCGAGAGCTCGAAGGGCACATCGCTTATATCATCGAGCTCGTCAACAGCCTCAATCTGCCAGTGCTCTCTTTGGACCTACCCTCGGGCGTCGATGCGAACACCGGCCGCCCATGGGGCCGAGCGATCCGGGCCACAGCCACCGCGACCTTTGGACACCTCAAGCGCGGGCTCCTCCTTCATCCAGGGGCAGAGCTCTCGGGAAGAATCCGCGTCATCCCCCTGGGAGCGCCGTGTCAGACTTCCATCAGGTCCGGCTTCGACGGTCGTTTGCTCGACGACGCATTTCTCCGAGGAAAGCTGAAGCGACGTCCTCCAGATTCCCACAAGGGCACCTATGGTCACCTGCTGGTCGTGGCAGGCACCTCTGGGAAAACGGGCGCTGCGTCGATGGTGGGGCAAGCGGCCATGCGATGCGGAGCGGGTCTCGTCACCTTGGCGACCACGGAAAAGGCCCAGCCCGTGCTCGAGGCCAAGTGCCAAGAGGCCATGGTCGAGTCCCTCATGGAGCGCGCCGATTCGCCGCTCAACGACAAGACCCTCAAGCAGATCAGCGCCGTCCTCGACGGGAAGGCCGCGGTCGCGCTCGGGCCTGGACTCGGAACGGCGCCGGGCATCTCGGCCATGGCCGTCAAGCTGCTGCAAATGTGCACCGTGCCGGCGGTGGTGGATGCCGATGGGATCAATATCCTCGCCAAGGATCCCTCGGGAGCGGGCCGTATCAATGCGCCCATGGTGCTCACCCCTCACCCTGGGGAGATGGCCCGCCTTCTCAACATTTCCATTCCCCATGTGCAGGCCGATCGCATCGGCACGGCCCGCGACGCTGCTCGGCGGCAAGGCATGGTCATCGTCCTCAAGGGCGCCAACACGGTGATCGCCGATCCCGACGGCCGCGCCTTCGTGAATCCGACCGGGAACCCCGGCATGTCCACCGGTGGCATGGGAGACGTCCTCACTGGAATGATCGGCGCGTTCTTGGCCCAGGGGATCGCCCCATTGGACGCGGCGCTGCTCGGCGCGTACCTCCATGGCAAAAGTGGTGATCTCGCTCGAGATAGCGAAGGTGAAATCGCGCTCATCGCCGCTGACGTCATCGCGCAACTTCCGCGGGTCCTGCGCGCCTACGAAACCGCCTGAGTGAGCGCCGAAATGGCAAGCCAAAGTCTATTGATCATAGATAAAGGCTGCCAAATTGGCATTTTCCGATGAAGTCCGGCCGCGGATTCCACCTGTCCGCTTTTCTGATATCGGCTTTATTATCATATGGTTAAAGGCGGATATCGGCCTGCCCAACCCAGCTGCGCTCATTCTGGCATCCCGCTTGCTGCTCTACCCTGGCATGATGATGAATACACTAATCACAACGACACGAAGACATGCTCCGTTAAGAAACATGCCCGAAGCGATCGGTGATGAGATCACCTCCATGAAACAGCTCGCCCGGTGGTACACCACCGACCCTCATGAAGCGGAAGATCTCGTACAAGACACCATGCTGCTCGCCTTGCGCTTCCAGGGTTCTTTCCAGCCTGGCACCAACATGAGAGCCTGGCTCGCGCGAGTCATGCGCAACAAGCACATCAGCAACACTCGGCGAAAGCGCTTGGAGCGCCGCGCCCTGGAGCTCGAAGGCACGGCCTGCTTGCTGGATTGGTCTGTGGGCGAGGCCGGACGCAAGACGACGAGATTCGAGGGCGACGTCGATCAAAATGACGGGCTCTCAGATCCCGTGGTGGCAGCGCTCTCGTCTTTGAAACCCGAGTTTCGAGAAGTGGTGGTGTTGTGCGATCTCGATGGGATGTCCTACGCTGACGCGGCCACGGTCGTGCGCTGTCCAGTGGGAACCGTGATGTCCCGCCTGCACCGAGGTCGACGCGCTCTGCGCTCCCGGCTCGGTTCCAGGCTAGGGCTCGTGGCGGCTTGACGAGGGCAGGTAGCGAGCGCGGGACAGGTCGTTTTCCCAGACATCGCAGCAGCAAACCCTCACTTTTGCCCTGGAAAGCTGGCTCGCGACTCGCTCCGCGATGACCCTGGCCAGATTCTCGGCAGAGGGATTGACGGTGTCGAAAGGCGCGACCTCATTGAGATGCCGATGGTCAAAGGGATCGATGGCCATCGCCATGAGCCTATCGAGGTCGTGAAAATCGAGCACCATGCCGCACTCGTCGAGGTCCTCGGCCTCCAAATAGACTCGGACGCGCCAATTGTGTCCATGCAGCCTCTCGCACTTTCCCTTGTAGCCACGCAGCTGATGAGAGGCGCTGAACACACGTTCGCGGACGATTTGAAACATCGAACCCTTCCCGCTTGACCTCCGGCCCAGGTGGGCACGGAAAAGTTTGACTCTATATGTAGATTCGAAACGCAAGTGTCAACGGGCTTTCCTTCCCGCCGCCACGGGCGCAGCGCCAAAAACCAATATTTAATATTATTTACAAATTGGTTTTCTATTGAATCATCATCCTAGCCGCTGATAGACTGCGCCTCCGGTATGAAACGCTTTTGTCGCGATTTTTTTTCGTGACGGTGAGCTCTTTGTTAGGATCTCGAGCGTTCTACTTCTTTAGAGAGAAGGAGGGCTCCCCGTGAAAGATTCGGCCAGGAAAAGCGACGACAAAAACAAAAGTGGCAACGACGAGGATCTCTCTCTTGCCGACCTCCTGGGCGCCAGTGCCGATAATGCGGCACCCGAGGCTCCGCGTCGAGCCGCCGAGGGACGCCCCGACGAGCCGAGCTCAGGGATGGTGCGCTTATCGGCGATGATCGCTAAAGCCTCGGTCGAGCAGGCCAAGACCCCGTCTGTGGTCCCGCCGCCCGCCGCCGCCGTTCCCGCCGTCGTTCCCGAAGCCGGTCCTTCCCGCAATGTTGTCGGAGGTTTTCCGCCGCCGACGGCCACCGACCCGTCTATTGTTATTCGAAAACGAGGCTCGGGAATGGGCTGGCTCATCGCAGTGGTCGTCCTGGCCCTTTTGGGCACGGGCGGGTACGCGCTCACGCAAATGGGCCCCTCGCCATCCAACGTCGAGGACCTCGAAAGACAGATCGCCGAGCTCAAGGCCACGCGGGCACAAGGCGTCGAGAGCTCGGCTGCTTCGCAAGCCATAAAGCCCAAGGCCGAAGAGCCCAAAGCCCGCATCCCGGGATCTTCGCCAAAGACCAGTGCCGCTTCTGCCTCATCCGAGCGGGATGAACCGCAGGGGCGAGCCGTCAAAAAGGGGAAGAAAGGGCGAGCGGCCCGGCCAGGGCGCGCACAGCGGAATCGCAAAGGCGCTGCCGACGATGCCGACGATGCTGACGATGCTGACGATGCCGAAGCTGCCGAAGATGAGGCGCCGACCAAGTCCACATCCAATGCCGCGTCGTCGGGCAGCGTCGCTCCCGAGACCGCAGAGCTCGACTCTCTGCTCGGCAAAGCCAAGGAAGAACCCAAGACCAAACCGAAGAAGGAGGCCGCCTCCGGGGGCAACGGCTTGCCGTCCAAGCCCGATCGCGCGGCTGTTCAGCAGGCCATGGCCACTGTCGCCTCGAGGGCTCAGACGTGCTCCAAATACTCCACTGGCACCATTCAAATCAAGCTCACCGTCAGCAGTGACGGCAAGGTCAGGTCTTCGGAGGCCCTGGGAACCTTCGCTGGAACAACAGCCGGCAAGTGCGTGGAGATGCTCGCCCGCGCCGCCAAGTTTCCCAGGTTTTCGGACCCCACCTTCTCGGTCACGTATCCCATCGTCCTGAGATAATGCCATGACACGCCATCCCCACCGCCTGTCCAGAATGACGGCGACCGCGCTGTTCGCGGCTGCATGGCTATTGCACCTGCATGGCGCGTTTGCCGCAGATGCGGGCGTCGCCTTCAAGCTCACCGCCGAACCAACCACGGTTCGAGTGGGCGAGATGGTCGTGCTTCGCCTTTCAGCCGACGTGCCGCGAGGCTATCACCTCTACAGCATGACCAAGATCCCCGAGGGACCAAAACCACTCAAGATCCTCGTCCCCGAGGCAGCGCTTTCGCCCCAAGGGCCGTGGTATGCGCCCTCTCCCAGCGTCGAGGTCGATCCCAATTTTCAAAAGGCCGTGGAGTTCTTCACTGGCAAGATCGAGCACGCGCGCGCTTTCGAGGTCAAGCCCGAGGCGTCGAGCAGCGCCATCTCCGTGGAGGTCAAAGGGCAGATCTGCGACGACAAACGCTGCATTCTGGTCAGCTCGACCCTCGTGCCCACGCTCGAGCTCGAGTCAGGGCCGCCGCGTCCAGAGAGAACGGCGATCCCCAGCCTCGCGGGCGAGCCCTTTGCCGAAGACCGCGCGCCCCCCGTCGCGGCGAGCGTCAAAACCGAAGAGACCTCCGACACCGATCTCGCCAAAGACGGTCTCCTCGCCTTCCTGCTCATCGCCTTTCTCGCTGGACTGGGCGCTCTGGCCACGCCTTGCGTTTTCCCGATGATTCCGATCACGGTGAGCTACTTCTCCAAGTACTCTAAGATTTCCATCCGTCGCGCGATCATCATGGCCGCCATCTATGCCCTCTCGATCATCGCGACGTTCACCCTTCTCGGCGTGCTGTTCTCCGCCATCTTCGGAGCCATGGGCACTCAGGTGCTGGCCTCATCCCCTGGGTTCAATCTCGTCTTGGCGGTGCTGCTCGTCGTGTTTGCGTTCAACCTGTTTGGGCTCTTCGAAATCCAGATCCCTTCGTGGCTCGTCTCTCGGGCAGCGAGCCGGGAAGCGGACCTCTCTGGTCGAGAATCGTCGGTCTTGGCCCAGGCTGGCGGGGTGTTCTTCATGGCCGTGACGTTCACGCTCATGTCTTTCACCTGCACGGTTGGCTTCATCGGAGTGGTGATGGCGGCGGCGGCCAAGGGCCAATGGTTCTATCCCACAGTGGGCATGCTCGCCTTTTCCACCGCGTTCAGCTTGCCCTTCTTCTTTTTGGCGGTCTTCCCTTCCTGGGCCGAGGGGCTCAAGGGCAAAGGTGGAGACTGGATGGTGGCGGTCAAGGCGACGCTCGGCTTTTTGGAGCTCGCCGGCTCGCTCAAGTTCCTATCCAACGTGGATCTGGTTTGGCAGTGGGGATTGCTCACTCGTCCCCTGGCGCTCGCCCTATGGACGGGTATCTTCGGCGTGGCAGGACTCTACCTCTTGCGCGTCGTAGTCTTGCCGAACTGCGAAAAGACTCGCTATGTGGGACCGACGCGCATGATCCTCGGCGCCGTGCTGCTTTCCCTTTCGGTCTACAGCGCCGCGGGCATTCGAGACACGCGCAGCATGGGAGGCTGGCTCGATGGCTGGCTGCCCCCCGCGGTCTATCCTGGTCAGCAGGCGGACGTGGAGGCTCTCGAGAACGACCTGCCCTGGATCGTCGATAGCATCGAGAAGGGGTTCGCAGAGGCTAAAGAGAAAAGCCGACCGCTGTTCATCGACTTCACGGGGTACACCTGCACCAACTGCCGATACATGGAGGGCGCGGTGTTTCCCCTGCCCAAGGTGCGGCAACGGCTCGAGCAGATGTCCCTTTTGACCGCCTACACCGACGGGGCGTCCTCGGTCTGCGAGCGGCAACGCGCCTACCAAATCAATCGGTTCCACACAGCGGCCCTTCCGTTCTACGCCATCCTCGATCCGCGCAACGACACGGTCCTTTCCACCTTCGCGAGCTCCACCAACAACCCCGATGAGTTCGTGGCGTTTCTGGATAAAGGCCTTTCCGCCTATCGCAGCGCCAGGGTCGACCCGCCCCAGACAGCCCTCTAAAACCTGCCGAGCACCGTCAAATCGCCGTCGGTCGGATGTCAGGTCCACCCCTAGTCTAAAGAGCGGCTGACGTGGCCAAGCCCCGCGCACACGCCATACTTCCCTTATTCGCTGGGCCGCGCGTCGCCGCCTTGCGAAGAACCATCCGTGGCACGAGCCTTGCTTGCTATTGCCAGGAGGAGGAACCAGGTGAAGCGATGGATATAGCAACACTCATCGGGATAGTCATCGCGTGGGGTCTCGTCGCTGGGAGTATCCCCTTGGGGGGTATGAGCTTCGGAATGTTCTTCGACGCGCCGTCTGTCGCCATCGTCATCGGAGGCACCATCGGCGCCACGCTCATGAACTGCCCCCTCGATAAAGTCATCGGCGCCGGCAAGGTGGCCGGAAAGATCCTCAGCTACAAGCTCATCGATCCGCGGACGGTCATCACCCAAATGGTCGAGTTCTCCAACCGGGCCAGACGAGAGGGGATCCTGGCCCTCGAGGAAGCCGCGGCCAGCACAGACAACCCGTTCCTCAAAAAGGGCATCCAGCTCGCCGTGGACGGCGAAGACCCCGCGGCCATCGAAAACATCCTCGATAACGAAATTGGTTATCTCAAAGACCGCCACAAGAGCAACGCCGAGGTGTTCGTCACCATGGCCACGTTCGCGCCAGCCATGGGCCTCATCGGCACGCTCATCGGCCTGGTGGGCATGCTCGGCAACATGAGCGATCCGTCAAGCATCGGCCCGGCCATGGCCGTGGCCATTCTCACGACGTTCTACGGAGCCGTGCTCGCCAACCTCGTATTCAACCCCATTGCCGGAAAGGTGCGCATCCGCAGCGCCCAGGAAGTCCTGGTGTGGGAGCTCACCAAGGAGGGCGTCCTGGCGATCAGCGCCGGCGATAACCCGCGCATGGTGGAGCAGCGCCTCAATGCGTACCTCGCGCCCAAGCTGCGCAAGGTCTCTGATAAGGAAGGAGCCTGAACCCGCCGTGGCCAAGAAGAAGAAATCCGCCGACGAAGGAAAGGCTGGAGATCCATTTATCCAGATGTTTCTGACTCTCTCGCTCATCCTTCTGGCGTTTTTCATCATGCTCAACGCCATATCCACGAAAAGCGAAAGCAAGCAGAAGAAGGCGCTCGGCTCTGTGCTCGGCACCTTCGGTATCCTGCCTGGCTCCTGGGCGAGCGACGACAAAACCGTTCACCCAAACGCGCGCAACTTCATGCCCCTGCAAGGCCTGGACGATGGATTCGAGAAAGTAAAGTTCGAGTCCGACCGGCTCGTGCGCTCTGGCAGAATCGCCAAGGACGATGTCGAGCTCACTTTTGATGAAAGCAAAGGCGAGCTCAAGGTCGTGCTCAGCGATCAGATCATGTTTCCCGCGGCCGAATCGTCCCTTTCGCCTCGGATGTTCGCGCTGCTCGATCAGCTCGCCGAGATATCGCGCACCTCGGGAGGCCATACGACGGTGATTGGACACACCGACGATCGCAAGCCCACTGGCGGCTCGAACTGGGCGCTCTCCCTCGAGCGCAGCACGCTCATCGCTCAGTATCTCGAGGCTGCGGGCAAGCTGGGTCACGGCGCGGTTCGAGCCGAGGGCGCAGCGTCCTATGCACCGCGCAAGACAAACGACAACGAGGAAGGCCGGCGCTCGAATCGACGAGTGGAAATCGTCGTCAAGCTGCCGCCTGGAGCATGAGACATGGCTAAGGAAGACGACGATTCTGGACCGGGCATCGACCCCACTGCGTGGATGGCGACCATGTCCGATCTCGTCTTTCTGCTCATCACGTTCTTCGTGTTGCTCATCTCCATGTCCGCCATGGATACCAAGTATCTCAAGGAGGCCTTCGGCCTGTTGTCAGGAGGAACGGCCATTCTGCCCTTTGATGGCAATGCACCATCGCCCAGCAAAACCAGACTCAACTTGATCTTGTCGCCGCTGGTCAACTCGTTTCCTTCCACCAAGAACCCTTCCTACACCAAGCCGCGCATTCTGCGACCCGAGGAGGCGCGAGCCCTTCTCAAGGCCATTGCCGCGGGGCTCACGGGGAGTATTCCGGGCAAGGAGCTTCAGAGCACGCTCAAGTCCCTGGCGGCCAAGACAGATGGCTGAGCGTCGTGCTGCCTGGTCGCATCCTGTTTGCCGAAGGACAGACCGAGCTCGACCCCGTGGGACGGGCGCTCGTCGACGACGTGGCCGTGGTGCTGCGTTTGTGGGGCGGCAAAGTCGACGTGATCGCGAGCTGGTCTTGGCACGACGGGCCAAAGGTGCTCACGGCCGTCGTCGAAGAGCTGATCAGAGTGCGGATTAAAGGAGACAAAGTGCGCCCGTCTCTCTATGGCGGCGAAGCGCGGACGATCCGGTTCGTGCTACGGGAAAGTGAGGAGCAATGAGCGAGGAAGCAAAAGACAAAGCCGAAGCACCGCCGGCCAAGTCCAAGTCCATGCTGGTCATCATCATCGCCGCGGTCGGTGGCATCGCTATCACCGGAGTCGTGATGTTCTTCGTGATGGGCAACAAGTCGAGCGGGCCTGACCCGGCAAAGGCCGCCCCAGTTGCGGTTCCGACGAACGAGTTCGGACCAGTGGTCGACATGCCGGACTTCGTGGTCAACATTCAATCCGAGGAAGGCACTGCCTACCTCAAGGTCAAAATCTCCCTCGAGCTCATCGCCGAAACCGCCACAGAAACGGTCAACAAAGCCATGCCCGTGTTGCGCAACGAAGTGCTGATGTACCTCTCGAGCCTCTCCGTGGCCGAGGTGCGCACAACCCAGCAGAAAGAGGAGATCCAGGGCAAGCTCAAGGAAGGACTCAACAAGCGTCTCAAAGCCGAGCTCGTGAAGTCCGTTTTTTTCACCGAGTTCGTCACCCAGTAAGGATGAAAAAGCCATGGAACCCGTTCTGACCCAAGAAGAGCTCGAAGCCATCTACGCGGCCATGCGCTCCGGCGAAGGATCGGGCGCGGCGATCGCAGACTGCGATCTCACGGCGGGTCAGGCGTACATCTCCGCGGCGGAATCCCGTTGGACCTCCATGGGCAAAGCCATGTCCAGCAAGCTCGAGGTCATCCTCACCGGCGCCCTGGGCCGCAGAACTCGAATCAAAGTGCTCGAAGCCATCGCCCTGGACAAGAGCCAGGCGCCGCCCGCAGAGGCGAGCGCCGAAGAGGCCGCTGCTCTGGACCTGGGAGAACCCACCTCGGCCATCCGCGCACTGCGAGTGGGCAAGAGTCGCATGCTCATGGGGTTCGACAAGTCCATTGCGTTCAAATTCGTCGACCGCCGCACAGGCGGCGCAGATGATGAGATGCCGGCGGAGATCCCCGATCGAGATCTGACGCTCCTCGAACAGACCCTGATCGACCAACTCTTCTCCGACCTGTGCGACACCCTCGCTGGCGCCTCGCCGCTCGCCCGCTCTGTAAAGGTGGATCAAGCGAATCCCCTCGAGGTGTGGCGCGAGCGCGATCACCAACAGGTCTGGATCTTGCTACGCTTCGCCGTATCGAGGCTCGGAGGCGCTGGCGTTTGGCTTCGCGGCCCAGCGGGCGTGCTCCTTCCTCGGCCGGCCAAGCTCAAGGAAACCCTGGCCCGCAAGCTCACGAGCGCGCAGGTGACGGTCTCTGTGGAGCTGGGTCGGTTCAACCTGAACGTGTCAGAACTTTGGCGACTGGCGCCAGGGCAGGAATTCCTACTGCCTGTGGCCAAGGGCGACCTGGTCAGGGTGATGGTGGGCGACGTGAACACGCACAAGGGCTTTCCGATCGTCCATCGAAGCAGCATGGCGGTCGAGATCAAGGAACGCATCGGAAGTGGAGCAAAAACATGAACCAGATACACAACAACCCAGCTTCTTCCCCTGCGAACCCGCCGGCAGGCGCCGCGCCTCCCCAAGCGAGTGCCCCGGTGCGCCACATCGGTTTTCTCCTCGACATCCCCCTCGAGCTGACCGTGGAGATCGGACGCCGCACCATGACCATGGGCGAGCTCCTCGATCTTTCTCCTGGCACGGTGCTCGAGCTCGACAGACCCGCTGGCGATCATCTCGACATCTTGGCCAATGGCAAGCTCGTGGCCCGGGGAGAGGCCGTGGTGATCGGTGACCGCTACGGCATTCGCATCCTCGAGGTCGTGGGTGAGAATCCGTTCGAGCAAGCCGAAGAGGGAGGTGCGCCGTGAGCCCGCGGTTGGCATGCCTCGCAGCCGCGCTGCTGTGGTCCCCCATCGCCGCAGCCACGACTCCGGTCGTCACGCAAACCTCTGTCGTCGAAGACGATCTGATGAGCGTCGTACGGCTCGGTGTGAGCGCGAACCCGTCTTCCGTCAAGACAGATGTCGATTGCGATCCCCAGGCTGTGCGGATTCGCTTCAAGGGCCTCGTGACTCATATCGAGGGCGATCTTCAGGAGCTCGCCATTCCAGAGACGAGCCCGTTCAGCGCCATTCGCATCGTCCCTCGCTTTTCCGCGGAAAAGGGTTCCAGCACCGTCGTGCAATTCATCCCTCGCGACAAGGTGTCGGCGGTCTGTAGTCGCTTCCAGGCCGTGGTCTCGAACGACGGAGTCACCGCCATCTACAGGCTCACCGAGAAGGATCGCGCTCGACGCAGTAAGCTCATCTCCAAAGACGGCACTGAAACGAAGGCGCCCAAGGGAACGGACAAACCGTTGCAGGAGCTCACTGCCCCACTTGCCCCTGCGCCAGAAAACGCGGCGCAGGCCAAAACCCAAGCAGCTGATTCGACCAAGCCGCCCGTCGCAGAGGATGCGAGCTCTCCTCCGGCCTCGACGACGGACCAACCTCTGTTCGGCAAAGAAAAGAAAGCCGGCGCCGAAAAAGCGGCGACCGCGACCAGCGAGCGAGCCGCTCTGACGGGCGGCAAAGGCCCCAGTCCATTCTTGGCAGCGCTCGGCTGCGCCCTTGCTGGTCTCATCGCGCTCGCTGCGTACTTCCTCAAGCGCAGGGGCCACAAGAGCAGTGGCCTCGACTTGGATTCCATAGAAATCCTTTCGTCCAAGCGCCTGGGTGCGCGACAGTCGCTGGTCCTCGCAGCCGTGGGAGGCAAGCGCTTCCTGCTCGCCGTGAGCGAAAAGACCGTCTCCACACTGGGCGAAGTTCGAGACGAGGATGCCGTTGCAGACCACCCCACGCTCTCCGGCATGGCCGAGCTCAATCCGCCGCGCCCGGCAACCGTCCCAATGGCCTCTGAGCTGGGGTCCCACAAGGGCAAGGCCCCCAACCTCGAGGGCCTACCAGAAAGAGATCCGCGGGAGTTGCTCAGGCAGCTCCTTGGCAACAACTCCGCCCCTGAGCCGGTGTTCGAGCGAGAGCTCCGCTCTGCCATGGGCAACACAACGGCCCCAGAGCCAGCTCGTCCCTCGCACAATCTCAGCGAGTCGAGCTCGGACGGCATCAGCTCCAATGCCGCTGGTCTCATTGCCATGGCGAGGATGCGCGCGTCCATGCGCCGAAGACCCAGCGGACCGACCGCGCAGGCTTAAAACCAAGGACTGTCGCTTCGACCCCGTCAAGAATCCCACTGCTGCCCAACAACCCTTTGTCGGTGTATCGAGCTCGCCGCTGCCCGAGCCAAACCAGAGAACCCCTAACTCATTGATTCTACTATATTTACCATATCGCCCTAGCCCGCCTGACTCTGGCATATCGGTTGCATCTTGCTCTCCTCGGAGGTTCTAAGGACTCATGAGAGCAACCCAAACGACATTCAGGGCGATCACCGCGGGCGCGATCCTTCTGTCAACCGTCGTACTCCCACTTACGAGCCTGGCCCTGCCAAATGTCGAAATCAGCATCGGCGACACCGACGAGCCCGGTCGCATGGTTCAGTCCCTCAAGATCATCGGCCTGCTCACCCTGCTCACCCTGGCGCCGGCGATCCTGATGACCATGACGTCG
>JALOQD010000255.1 GCA_025453525.1 Myxococcota bacterium | reverse complement strand
GGCAAGGCGCGACGACGAGTCATGCTTGTCGGCATGTCGAGGAGGAGCAACACAGCCATCGGCGGGGAGGACCGGCGAATTAAGGAAGGAAATTGCGGTCTGCGGTACTAATGGCAGTCCGCGGCGTCTGCGGCGATGAGCTCCAGCTCGGTTTCGATTTTCGCGATGTCGTGCGCCAGCTCTTCGAGCTCGCCTCGGCGCAGCGAGTCCTCGAGGCCGACGGCCAGCTCGGCGATCTGAGGCAGGCGCAACGTCAGGGCAGTGCCTTTTATCGAGTGAGCGACTCGCTGTGCGGTCTCGATGTCGCGGCTCCCAAGGGCAATGTGCAGCTCTGCAAGGCGCTCCTTGTTTCGCGACAAAAAAGTTCCGAGCAGTCGAATGTAGTCCTGCGGCTCGACGCGCATCTGTTCGGCGTACTGCGCCACGAGGGCTGAGGTGAGTCGTTTGGCCGTCTCTTCGCTCATTTCATCCTTCGATGCCCAGGCTCCGGGCCTCGCTCGCGAGCAGGTCGAACCCGGCCTTGAGCGCACTGAGTCGCTGGGGATACTGCTCCTTGTGAGCAGTCTTGATAACCGATTCCATGGCGACCGAGGGCTCGGCGACCATGGTGAGGCGCATGTTGAGCGCCGTGCCTTTGATTTCGTGAATGGTCCGTTTGGCCGCTGCGTCGTCACCGCCCTCGAGCGCGGCCTCGAGCTCGCGGATGCCGGCCGACGTGCGCGTGAGAAAGACGCCCACGAGCTCTTGATACTGAGCTGTCTCGAGACCCAGCTCATCGGCGGCGTCGCGCATATTGGCATGGGTCAAATGATGGAGTTGCACCGAAATCATGGGCTCTTCTCTATGAATGCCATGGCACTCGGAGGGTTGGCCAGGAAGTGGCCAGGCCGGTCTCCATGAAGCACTCAATGCCGAAACAAAGCGAGCCACAAAACCAGCGGAGAGCGCAAGTTTTTTAAGCCGACACAAGGCGGCCCACTCGAGATTTCGGGCGAATCAAGGCGAAAGGACCGCGGAAACGGACACGAGCTCGACGTCAAACGACACAGTTGCCTTGTCGCACGGAGGAGCGCTACAGGCGGAGCCAGCCTCGATAATGGACAACGTTCCTGTGGTCGAGACGGCGACAACGGTCATGGTCTGTCCCACCCACTTGGTGAGCACGGCGTCGAAGTCGGCCTCGTCGCTCAAACGGTCGGCCCTCCGCTCTCCTTGCGACCAAGCCGTCTTGGGCACGGTGATTTGCAGCACCCAGGTGCCCAGAGTTCCTGCCATGCCCTCGAATTCGAGGATGACCACGTCTTCTTCCGCTCCGTCGCTGTTGATGTCCGCACCTGCTTCAATGGCATAGGCCAGGTTCAAGGGGATCTTCTGGCCAGAAGCGACGACATCCAACGAGACGACGGCGATGCCCGTGTGGTTCGGGTTCATGCCCCTCGGCCAGAGCCGCACCGAGAGCTGCTGCTTGCGGGCGTGTCCCACCGCGAGGCAGGCGAAAGAGTCCTGCGCCGCTCCGAGTTGTACGCAGCGATCCCCAAAGGCGCAGCACGGCGCATCCGAAGCGGTCGAGTCACACGCTGGGTAGCATTTTGCGCTCGAGTACCCTGCGGTTTGCGGAAACAAAAGGAAGGAGCACAGTCCGCCCGTGGGACAGGGCTCGCTCGCGGAACACGCTGCCCCCTCGATGCCTTCGGGATAGACGACCTCCGAGGCTGCCAATGGGTCGTTGAGACACGCCCCCGGACCAGCGTCGTCCGTGGATTTGGATTCCGATTCCGTATCGGGTTGGGGCGAGGTGTGGAGGCTCGTATCACTGTCGCTGCCCAGCGAGGTGTCTTCCGGCGTGACGCCGCAGGACAGAACCAAGGCAACGAAGGTCACAAGCGAGGCGATTTCAAGGTGTCGTGCGTCTTTCATGGCCCGAGCAACCTAACGCAAAGGGAGGGGTGTGGACAAGGGGACGGCAGTGACCAGTATCCACCATCACCGCTCGAGGCTACTCGCGCGTGGGCGCGGGTGAGTAAGCTGCAACTCTCGTCCCTGTGGTTTGGCATTTCGACTAATGCGCCAAGACCTATCTCTATTCTGGAAGGGTGTTCGATTTTGCAGAAGTCGATGCGGAATCATTTCTATTCACTGGCGCCTTTGCGGTCCGATTGGGATGGAGCACGGTCAGTTGGCCCATCTCGCCGTAATCGACCGCCATGCCATCCTTGCCCGAGGCCTTGACCTGATACATGGCCAAGTCCGCTGCCTTGAGCAGTTGCTGCGAGGATTCCATCTGTGGGGTCGCGGCAGCCAGACCGATGCTGACACCTAGACCGCTTTCCGCGAAATCGTCGGCAATGGTCTGTACTCGCTCTTGAAACCGTCTCATCACCTGTCTCGAGGAGTCTATCGTAGCGCCTGGCAACAGCACCGCGAACTCGTCTCCGCCGAGCCTTCCCGCGATATCCTCTTTTCGCACGGTCGAATGGAGTTCATTGGCGAGCCGATCGAGCAGCTCATCGCCCGCTGCGTGGCCGTGGCGGTCATTGATGATTTTGAAGTTATCAAGGTCGATGAAGGCCAGCGCCAGTGGTTGTCCATGACGCAGAAATCCCGCCCACGCTCGTTCGAGGCTTTCGTGAAAGGCCCGAGCGTTCTGCAGACCCGTGAGCGGATCCGTCCTGGCTGCGTGCGCTTCGCGCTCGGCGAGATCCGCCAGCCTCTCGAGGGAGACACGCAGCCTATCTCGTTCCTCGCGCAGCACGGTCATTACGAGACCCATTCCGCCAAAAATACAAAAGATCGTCACGGCGTTCCAAAACGAAACCGGCAGATATCCCGCATCGTGCAAGAGGTAGTCGGGGACGAACCAGGCGACGGCGGCGAGGGCGGCCAAGAGCAGGGCAACTCGGCGTCCGACAAACCAACCCGCGGCTGTCACCGGGAGGAGATAGAGGAGCGCCAGGCTCACATTAGCGCCGGTGTAATAGTCCAGAATCCCGATGATGAGCACGAGAAAAACCCCCACTATTGCCGTGCGCAGGGGGAACCGCCAGCTCCACGCATTCTTGCGCTCGAACGAATGTGCTTTTTGCGGTTGCTCCTTGTCGATAGTGAGCTCCTGTGAAAGCGGCAAGGGTGTTTTCATCGTCGTCACCTGATGGGTCGAAAGGTTGAACACCAATCATTTATGTTTTTTTTGTAATGCACAAGAAAGATTGAGAGCCGCCATTCGCAGCCGAGGTCAGCGTTCGGGTCGTTCGTGGGGAATGGACGGAAGAATCGATCATCGTCGGTTGCAGTATTGCAACGCCCTCTGGTCGAGCGCCTAGAGCAGCTCAATCCCCTGTTCGCGGCATTGGTTGATCATCGCCTGGGGCCACAGGCTCGCCTGGATCTCGCCGATGTGGGCTTTGTGCAGGTAGAGCATGCACAGTCTCGACTGACCGATGCCGCCTCCCATGGTCTGGGGCAGGTCGCCTCGCAGCAGGCGTTTGTGAAAGAGGAGCTCTTTGCGTCTGTCTTGGCCGCGCTGCGCCAATTGCTTTTCCAGGGATTCGGGGCTGACTCGAATGCCCATGGACGAGAGCTCGAAGGCATCGTCGAGCACCGGATTATACACGAGGATGTCGCCGTTGAGACCGCGGTGCCCTTCGGTGGTCGGCGTGATCCAGTCATCATAGTCGGGCGCACGGCCGTCATGGGGCTCGCCGCTCGGCAGGGGAGCGCCGATGCCGATCACGAACACGGCGCCGTGCTCCTTGCAGACCTCTCGTTCCCGCTGCTTGGGCAAAAGCGATGGGTAGCGCAGGGCCAGGTCTTCGCTGTGGATCAAGGCAATTTCGTCCGGCAAAAAGGGCTCGATCTCGGGATACTCGTGGCACACAAATCGCTCTACGCGACGAATGACATCGTAGATCCGCCGAACGACGCGCTCGAGCAGCGCTAGCGTGCGATCTTTTGGCTCGATGACGAGCTCCCAATCCCATTGATCCACATACAGCGAGTGCAGGTGGTCGAGGGTCTCGTCTGGCCGAATGGCGTTCATGTCGGTGTAGATGCCCTCGCCGCAGTTGAAGCGCAGATTCCCGAGCGCCATTCTCTTCCACTTCGCCAGCGACTGAACGACCTCGACGGTCTGTCCGCCCAAGTCGCGAACGGTGAAGGATACGGGTTTCTCCACGCCATTGAGATCGTCGTTGATGCCTGTGCCAGACTCCACGAACAAGGGAGCTGTCGCACGGGTTAGGTTGAGCTCGAACGCCAAGTTGGTCTCGAACGCGCCCTTGATGAGGCGGATGGCCTGCTCGGTTTGCTTGGGGCTCAGAATCGGGACGTAGGGACGCGGGCTGGGCGAGGCTGTCATGGGGCTCCTCCTTCTTTTGTTTGCTCAGAAAATGCCCCCGTCTGCAACGCGGGATGCCTCGCTCCAAGCTTTCACGAGGCACACCCGCTGCGCGCCGGGGTCATTTTCATTCTCAGCGGTCATGAACGTTTGGGTGAATGAAGGATAGCAGGAGTCTGGAGGGCCGCATCTGCACATGGGATGCAGCAGCTCGGGACGATACTCGAAGTGCATGGTGTCATAGCGATACCACTTGCCGCCCCAGATGAACCCATGCTGCTCGAAGAGCTCGACGACCTGTGGCGGCACGCCGCCCTTCATGGGCCGGGGCAAACCCGTGGGAAGCAGCCTCCAGCGCCAGTATTCGGCGCGCTCCATGGCGACATCGACGGCGATCCCGTAGGAGTGGGGGCTCTTTCGGGTGGTGCCTGCGATCACTCGTGGGTGATAGCCTCCGCCGATCTTGGCGACCGCTCGTCGAATCGAGGCCGGAAGGCGTGTCACGCCCTGTGCGACCTTGGCGAGCTCGTCGGCGACGCCCGCGATGGTGGTGACGCGGAGCTTGCGGCCGCTGCCTGGCCAAGCGATGGCCTTGAGGGCAAGCTCCGAGCCCCGGTACACGGTCTCGAGAAAGGCTTGATTGCGTATTCTCCCTGGCTCGAAGTCGAGGGGCAAAACACCCGAGAGCGGCACAGTGGGGTAGGCTTGCGAGAGCGTGTCCTCCAAGTCCGCGGATTCGAGCATGCGCGCATGCGTCTTGGTCGCACCGTCATCCCACAGCAGACGAGCGCCATCGCAGAAGCGTAGCTCGTTGTCCTCGAAGCCACATAGGATGCCGGGGTAGGACTCGAGAAAGCATCGCGTGGCCTCTGGCCGGGGCGGAGTCTGCGCTTGGGCAGAGAGGGACACCAGCATGGAGCACGCGGCGATGAGCTTCACAGGCCTCATCGACACCGGTCAGCGCCTTCGACGTGGCACTTGCGGCAGGCGCTTTCCGCTCTAGGGGCGATCTTCGAGCAGCGGTGCTGCCATGAGGCAGGGTGAGGGTTGACGATGGAGTGGCAGTCGATACACGACGACTCGGTGTGACAGGCGACACAAGCGGTGATGTTCTTCTTGCCTCGGCGCATGAGCTCGGACACGGGAGTCGTGCCGTGGGTTCGTCCGGCCCCTTGCTTGGGCATGGTGGCGGCGGGGCTGTCTGTCGCCACGCCAGCCCGGCGATGGCAGGTGAGGCAGAACGATTGGGTGCGGTGGCATCCCTGACAGTGGGGGTTGTCGAAGCGGGTGGCTGTTCCATGGGTGCGCAGCCAGTCGCCGGGGTGCAAATTGCGCGGGCGCCGCGCGCCGCTATGGCACTCTGAGCAGAACTTCTCTCCGTGACACGCTCCGCAGAGGCTGGAGCGGCTGCCAGCGGTGATGGCATGGTCTCCGGCCCAGCCTGAGCCGTGGTTTGGTCCCAGCAGCCAGGTGGGCGGCAATAGAACCGCGCCGGAGAGGCGAGTGTTCAGTCGGCCGTCGCCCTGCGCGAGGTGGCAGCGCCGGCAGTCGGCGGCTCCTCTGCGCTTTTTGTGACAGTCGTAGCACTGCCGCATGGTGGGCATGGATGGCGCCGCCGCGGTGTCCGAGGAGCCCTGGTGGCAAGAGGCGCAGCTCGAGGTTCCATGGGCCTTGTGAGAAAAGCGGACCAAGGGTTGAGGATAGAACCCCGGAACCGGCGGTCGGTCGTTCGCGAGCGCGCCATGGCATTTTCGGCACGTCGGGTTGACCGGCGTCGCGGCCGTGACGCCCTTGACCTCGGCGTGACACGGCTCGCAGTTGGGCATGCGAGGCGAGAGGCGCTCCGAGGCCCAGGCCGAGCTCTTGGCCTTGGCGTGGCAGCGGTCGCAATCGATCTTCGATTTTTGATGCGCGGGATGCACCTCGACGAGGGGCACGCGGGCCGCAGGAAACAAGAGCGATCGCGCCTTTGGCGAAGCAGCGGCGAAGGTCGCCGCAACGACAAGCCCGGCAGCGGCGTAGGTCATGGGAAGAAGGCAGGATCGTTTCATCGCCACAGGTCCAATCGCAAAAGGCCGAGGCCTGTGACTCGAGAGCCCTTGCCGCCGCCGACGTAGTGCTCGACTTCCCCAAGGAGCTGCGCGCCTCGAGCAAAGGCGAAACGAACACTCGCCACGTATCCTCCGAACGTCACGGCCGGGCCAGGGGAGAAATCGCTGTCGACACGCCACAAAGAGGTGCGCAGGCCGAACCAGGCACGCCCTGATTTGAGCAGTCGCTGCTCGCCTCCAATCTCGCCGCTGGAACGCTGCTCGCCCCATTCCCGCATGGTGGACAGGCGGAGCGCCAGGTGCCGGCTCGGCGTGCGGTGATCGAGACCCGCTCCTCCACCGAGGCCGAGCAGCGGACTATCCTCGCGCTTTCCATCGACACCGGCGCTGCCTTTGGCCAAGCGTCCGTTGCCCCACAGGGCCGCGATCAGGGCGTCGGAGAGACGCGCTTCGACTCTGACCACGAGGTCGTTGCGCGGGTCCAAGTCGAACATGTTGAAGATGGAGTCTGCCTCGAAGACCGGATTCCAGAACTCGTAGCCGAGGCTGACCGTCACCGGATCGCCGAGCTTGGCCACCAGTCTCCCACCCAGGGACTCGGCCTTCTGCAGCAGCACGCTGTAAACAGCGTCGAGCTCGGCCCGCAGCGGACGGTTCCCGAGGGTGAGCGACCCGCCGATCCGCTGGTCTGCGAGCGCATCGCCCACACCCACGGCGCGAAAGCCGAGCGCCGCGTAGACGAAGGAAGTGGGCGACACCGCGAGCTCGGTCCCGATGGCCAGGCGAGGCTCTGGATCGAGGCGATCTTTGTACTGACCCGCAAGCAAGTCGTCCCGCCCGCCGCTGTCAGTGCCGTCGAGCTCCAAGGCGTCGTATCCGAGGACTTGGCCGCCCCGGACTTCAAAGCCCAAATACGTGGCGAGCTCGAGGTGCAAAGGAAGGGTGAGAACGGTCTGCACCCCGTCAAGGGCGAAGAGCCCCAGGGAATCGACTCGCAGAAGTCGGCCGAGTGACACATCGAGTCGTTTGTTCCAAAGATCTTCAATCGCAAGGCGTGCCTGCAGAAGCTGCATCTCGAGCGGTTGGGCGCCGGGGATGTAGGCGTCTTCCACCGAGGGTCGAGCTTCGCTGCTGCGGAGGCCCGCGTCGGCGCTGAGGCGAAAATCGAGGATAAACGACAAGCGAGGGCCGCGGTAGTAGGGGGAGTCGGAGCCAGGGAGCAGGTTCCACACCGATAGGCCCAGATCCTCCACAAAGCGCCGTTGTTTGAGAAACTCGCCGTCCTTGCGAGGCACGCTGTAGCCCTGCGCCGAAAGCTCCGACGTCAGGTGTTGATCCACTGCTCTGGCCGGCAGGGTCAGTGTGCACAAGCAGACCGCGAGTGCGGTGCATTGAAGGGTGCTCAAGGTCCGCAACACCTCTTGCCTTCGTGTCTCACCAAGTCTGCGGAACTCGGACATCGAATTATCCAACTCAAACAGTCCTCGCCTTTCCGAAGGACGCCGGAAAACTCCCATTTCGGGACGGGAACTAGCTCACCGCAGGTCGGGATGGATGTCAATCCATCGAGGTTGGAAGTGAAGAAATCGTTGACACCAGCTTGCGGCTACGGCACATTTTTTCTGTGCGGCGACTCGGCCCCCAGATGCCCCCCACATCAAACGAGTTGCCGCATTTTTTTTGTCCAGCGACCCGCCAGTGCACGATTGGAGAGCTGAGGACCGATGCGAGGTTGCGGGCCTGTGCGCTCCTCTGATAGGATTTCGGTGAAATTATTAAAGACAACGTTTGGCGACCAACGTCGCCGCCTGTGGCGCGGCCAAGACAGCGGACATCGCGCCGCTTTCCACCAACAAAAAGGAGACGCCAATCATGACACACACGCTTCCAGCCTTGCCCTACGATGCCGCTGCCCTCGAGCCGCACCTGTCCCGCGAGAACCTGGAGTTGCACCACGGCAAGCATCATAACGCCTACGTGGTGAACCTGAACAAGTTCATCGAGGACGGCAAGGCCAACGCCACGCAATCGCTCGAGGAGCTCATTCTGGCCTCGCCTGATGGGCCGGTCTTCAACAATGCCGCTCAGGTTTGGAACCACACCTTCTACTGGCGCTGCATGAAGCCCGGCGGGGGCGGCGAGCCCACCGGCCGCTTGGCAGAGGCCATGGCGCGGGATTTCGGCTCGTTTGCCAAATTCAAGGAGGAGTTCGCGGCCGCGGCCGTCTCCCAGTTCGGCTCGGGTTGGGCCTGGTTGGTGGCCAAGGACGGTAAGCTCGCCGTGACCAAGACCTCCAACGCAGACCTGCCGATGAAGCACGGGCAGGTCGCGCTGCTCACCTGCGACGTCTGGGAGCACGCGTACTACCCGTCCTACAAGAACCTACGACCCAAGTATGTCGAGGTCTTCCTCGCGAGCCTCGTGAACTGGGACTTTGTCGCCAAGAACTTCGGCGCAGCCTAGCGTCGAGTATCTAAAAGTGGGTCAGAAGGCTAGGCGACGCGGCAGCCAAAACTCATGAGGTCGAAAAGCATGTGGAAGTTCCTTTTGGGCTTTGGCGTGGCCTCGGTGATCTGGGGGGGCGTGCTGCTGGCGCAAGCCACAGGCCTCGTCGATTTAGGGGGAGCCTCGCAGGACGGGGAGCTCCTTTCGACAGATACGGCACAAGACGCGCTCGCAGCGACCGGCGAGCAGGGCAAGGGGAGCAAGAAGGCAGGCAAGCGCAAAAGACAAAAGCGCGCCGGATGGAGGCCAGAGACAGGCGTCAAATACGACACGGGTGAAGGGCGCATCGGAGACGATTTGGGTGCGCCAGGCGCTCGCGAGTTGTCCATGGGCGCTGGCGGAGAAGATCAACTTTCGTCCGCAGAGATCGAAGCCGGGGTCGACCGGGTCTTCAATGGCATCGAGCGATGCCTGATCCTCGTCCCGAACGCGGCGCCCGCTGTTGGCAAGGTCGTGGTCGGGATGAAAATCGCGCCCTCGGGCGCAGTCAGCAGCGTGGACCTCGCCGGGCCCAATGTCATCATCAAAGGCGAATCAGGCTCGTGCATTCGCCGCGCCGTCAAGTCCATTCGCTTTCGCTCCTTCAATGGCCCAGAGATGATCGTCCATTATCCCATTGTTTTCGAGTAGGGGTGTGACACCTGGCTCGATCCGAGGTCCGAGGGTCAATCCATGGCAATTGACATATAGAGACAACAGGCGGGGCCGTCTGGGACGTAGGGAGCGCAAGATGGTGGAGCGCCCCGAGGAGTACCAGGGTTCCTCGTTGTACTACCGAGAGATGGGCGACGACCGCTGGATGATTCCGCTGACCCGCCTTACCGGCCGCGACAAGCGCAAGGACGCTCTCATCGACTTATTACCGCGGCAATGTTCCTTCCAAGGACAAGCAACCTCGTGCGCCTGCGAGAGAGCGGTCATTACGAGCGCCGCTGCAACCCCATCGCCCAACAAGGCGGGTTTGTCATGACTCTGCGAGAGCAACGAGGAGTCGTTTAAGCGGCGCGCCCTATGTGTCCCATCCCCATCGGTACAGGCTTCACGAAAAGGCGGCCAGCGTGCGGAGGAACACCCCATAGGAGTGCGAGCGGTTGCATTCCGGGTCGATGGTGATCAGCGGCGCGATGGCGCGGGCGGTGGCACGCTTCTGGAAGGCGGGAAGCGCCTGTTCCAGCTCGGCGGATGGACTGCCGATGGCATCGGGGTCTCGCTTGAAGGCCCGTCTGGTTGAATACTGGAGCCGGGTGCCCAGAGCCTTGTCCAACGCCGGCAGATCGCCTATGAACCAGGCCTCCAGTTCTCGGCAAACGATGCGCACGATGGTGTCATCGCGCCGCCCTTCTCGGCAAAGCGTCAGCAGGCGTGCTTTGATATCCGCGCAGTCCGCGGAGTCCTGATCCATCAGCACGATGAAGCGCACGCCCGGTTCACGCCAAGCGCGAAGCTTGCGTGGGATGCTTCGCTGTAGGTCGCTCTTGCCCTGGTGGGAGACGACCTGGAAGGGCAGGTCGTGGGGCAAAACGCGGGGCAAGAAACCATAGAGGAAGTCCTGCATCGATGGCTCTTCGACCAGAAAGATTAGCTTGGAGGGCTGATTCATCGGGGATCGACTCCGATGAAGAGACCCTGCTTCCACAGGGTGCCGGGCAGATCGCCTTCATCGACCAAGGCTCGGAGTAGCTCGTCCTCGGCGGCCGGGCGGATGCTCGTGTAGCCATCCCTCTTGGTGAGATGAAAGATCTCCTCCAGCCTGACAGCGTTGAGAAAATCGGGCGAGTGGGTGCTGACGAAGACCTGCCCGCCGGCGGCGGCGTAGGCACGGAACTCCTCGGCCAGCTCGCTGAGGAGGGTTGGGTAAAGCTGGTTTTCCGGTTCTTCGATGCAAAGCAGGGGATGCGGTGAGGGATCGTGTAGAAGGAGCAGGTAAGCGAACATCTTGATGGTGCCATCAGAGACGAAGCGGGCGATGAAGGGGTCTTTGAAGGAGCCGTCCTGGAAGCGGAGGACCAATCTCCCGTCAACGGTTTCTTTTGCGTCGATCATCTCTACGCCGGGAACGCGATGGCGCATCTTCTCCAGCACGAGGTCGAAGCGGTCGCGATGTTGGTCGAAGAGCCATTTGGCGTATTGTGGGAGGTTATCGCCTGTCGACGACAAGTGCTCTGCCAAGGCGTATTCGGTGGTGGGTCTGGCATCGGCGATGTGAAAGTCGGAGACGTGCCAGCTCTCGAGCAGGCGGCGGAAGGAGGTTACGGCCGGAAACTCCTTCATCTGTCCCAGCCCCTTGATTGCCAGGATTCCGGGGTTATCGAGGGTGTATTCTCCGCGAACGAGCTGCGATTCATCGCTGATGGCGGCGAGCTCATTGGTGACCGCCTCACCCTTGCCGTTGGCGAAGTCCAGGTAGTGCCATGGTTGGCCATGGCTTTTGCGGCGATACTTGAGAACTTCTCGGGCCACTATGGGGCGCCCATCCTGCTCACCGACTTCGAGCCGGTAGGTGATGCGTGGCCCGTTCTCGCGAAACTTGATCTCAATGACTACAGGTCCGGTCTTTCCACGGCTGCGGACTTCCCTCATGCCGCCCCGCTTCATGACGGCGGTGGGTACATCCTTGTCCAATGCGTCACGCAAAAAGCCGAGGGCATCGAAAAAGGTCGATTTGCCGCTGCCGTTGGCACCAACCAATACCGCCAGGCGCGGAAGACCCTGATTACCACCCAGGGTGGCATCGGCAAAGGCGCGGTAGTTTTCCAGATGAACCGACTCGATCAACATGCCAGCCCCTTTTTCAATTCATAAGCCGCCACCCAGGGTCTGGGCAGCAGGGGGATTGGCGACAAATTGGTCTTCCCCGGCCGGAATCGACAGAGGATCCGTTGTACGCCAATCCGCTCACGACCGGGAAAGCCTAGCAGGGAGGGGAGCAAGTCTCAACAGACGAATATCATCCGCACACATGGCCCCTGGCCTTGCGAACGGCAAGGGCATGGCTCGCCAGTGCTTGGATGCTATCTTTACTCTCAACCACACTCGTAAAGGAGGGGCTATGTCCAGGGACTTTCATCGACAGTTGGCTGTCGTTTTGATCCGAGGCTCCGAGGGTCAATCCATGGCAATTGACATATAGCGATATCAGGCGGGGCTGTCTGGGACGTAGGGAGCGCAAGATGGAGGTGCCATTATATGTCGAATGGCATGGTTTGACCTGTTCTCCTTCATCCAGGGTCATCCCGTCGAGCTGCTCGTACACCCGCTTGGAACCCAACTCCTTCATCGCCACACAGTCAATGTTTCGCTTCGTCATAATTCAGCACCTTCCGTCTTCGACTTTCCTCCTTGCCTTAAAAATCGCCGAGGTCCTGAACCGGGTAGGCTGCATCGCACAGGCAGCTGCATGTCTCGGGCTGGCGGAGCTCCATGTCACAGTACTGAAGGTGGGTGCTCTCGGGAGCGCTCACCCCGCTCGCCCAGAAATATCCAATGAAGGTGTCGCCGGCTTCCTCGAACAGGAAGGTCGCGTTATCGTTAAACCCAAGCGCGGGATCGCAGGGAGGCGCTGCCGAGTAGGAGTTCTCTCCCGAACCCGTGTAGAAGCAGCGAAACTCGACGTCCCCGAACGCGCAGCCGTCCTCGCTCAACGACGTCGGGACCACCGGAACCCAGGAACAGCTACTACTGCAGTCCGCCACGCAATCGCACTCATCCGGCGGAAGCTGCGACGAGGCGGTGCCGCACTCCTGCTGGGTCGTCGCCGCGCCGCATAGCTCTATCCGCTGCTCGACCGGCATGCAGACATCCGTGTCGTTCAGGCTATCGTATTCCGTCGTGATCGAGTCGGAGCTGTCCTCTTCCGTGTCGTTCAGGCTATCGTATTCCGTCGTGATCGAGTCGGAGCTGTCCTCTTCGGCGCCGCCGCATCCCATGCTCGCAACGAACACTAGAGCTGCGCCCCATAGACTTGATGACATTGCCATGGACCTGAGATTCATGCGTCTCTCCTCTCGATGGAGCGAGCACGACACACGTCGAGCTCACACACTCGTTGAGTGGCCGATCGCTCGGGCATCGGCTAGCTGGTCTCTTGCTTCACGAGAAACGCCCTCATCAGCTCGCGGTTGAGCTTGGCGATGAAGTCGGCATGAAAAACCTCTTCTATCCCCTTTCGTTCGTCTCTCGGGGCACCTTCATCATCGACCAACTCGGTAACTCCCCAGCTAACCTGCAAAGAAACATGGGCTCGAGGAGGATCGGTGTCAATTTTGCGGGGAATCCGAGGGTCAATCCATGGCAATTGACATATAGCGACAACAGGCGGGGCTGTTCCGCTCGGGTGGAATGCGGCCAGGCTAGCCCCTGGCCTTGCGAACGGCAAGGGCATGGCTCGCCAGTGCTTGGATGCTATCTTTGCTCTCCACCACACCCGCAAGGAGGGGCGATGTCCAGGGACTTTCATCGACAGTTGGCTGTCGTCTTGGCGCTGTCGTGCGCGCTCGGCTGCGGTGAAAAGACGGATATAGCGCAGGACTCTCCAACACATAGTCGTGTATCGCCTCCTCGCGAAAGCTTGGAGTCAGGCATCCCGCGTTGCCGACGGGCCATTTTTCGAAGGTTGTTTTGTGAGCAAAGGCGCGGCTGGCTTTCTAGAAGCCTTACCTCTGGGCGAGGCGCTGCTCTTCGCGCTGGAGCCAGCGACGGAAAGAGTCGTCGCTCGATTTCCACACGCTGATGCTCGACAGCGTGTACACAACGGGGGACCACGGCGCGCCGAGCTTTCTCCCAGCCACAACGCCGTGCTCGCCGGGATGACCGCGGCGTCAGTGCACGTCTCGTGGTCACGGGCGCGAGCCGGCAGAATCGTACAGCGCGCCAGAACGGCCACGTTCTCTGGGACCGGATGCGGTGGACCATCCACCGCTGACTGCCTCCACCGTGTATCTTTCATCCATACCCATCGAGGCGACTTTGCGTTACTACCTGAGGCAAGAGCTTGAGCGCGGTCATCCCGCTCGCTGAGATCCGTGCGAAGGGCTGTCCCTACCGCGACCCCTGGCCTTCTGCACGCGATACAACGGTCATTTCTAACACCCGCCGGTTGAGCCGGCGCCATCAGGAGGCGATCATGCAGCCCCCCCTGCGGTTCATCATCGGCATCACCCTGTTCTGCCTTGCCGCCGGCGCCTGTCGCGGACAAGTGGACACAGCCGCGGCCTCCCCGCCACCACCGCCCCCGACACCGGTCGTCGCCGCGCCCCTGGCGGGAGACTGGCGTACCGACTTCGAAAAATCGGGCGGGACCCAGACGCCGCGATACAAGGAGACGATCGCCTACGCCGCACGCCTCGCCGCCGCGTCCCCGGCGGTCCACCTGACACGGTTCGGCACGAGCCCCCAAGGCCGCGACCTCCCGCTGCTCATCGTCGACAAGAACGGCAACTTCACCCCCACTGCCGTGCGCCAAAGCGGCAACGTGGTGCTGCTCGTGCAGGCCTGTGTCCACGCCGGGGAATCCGAAGGCAAGGACGCGGGGCTGCTGCTCATCCGGGACCTCCTCGCCAAGCCCGCGCTCACCGGCCTGCTCGACCACGTCACCCTGCTGTTCCTCCCCATCTTCAACGTCGACGGCCACGAGCGCTTCGGACCGTTCAACCGCATCAACCAGAACGGTCCGCGGGAGATGGGTTGGCGGACGACGGCGCGCAACCTGAACCTCAACCGCGATTTCATGAAGGCCGACGCCGCCGAGATGCGGGCCTGGCTCGGGCTCTTCACCTCGTGGCTGCCCGATTTCACCGTCGATGTGCACACGACCGACGGCGCGGACTACCAGTACCCGCTCACCTATGGGCTGGAGCTGTTCGGCAACATGGACGCCGGGCTCACCACCTGGGCCCGGGGCTTCATCGGCGACGCGACCCACGCCCTCGGCGACGCCGGGATCCCGATGACATCGTACGTCATGTTCAAGAAGTGGCACGACCCGCGCAGCGGCCTCGTCGCCTACGCCTCGGACCCGCGCTTCTCCCTCGGCTACATGGCCATCCAGAACCGGCCCGGGGTGCTCCTCGAAACACACATGCTCAAGGACTACGGGACGCGGGTCCGGGCGACCTACGCCATGCTCGTGCAGACGCTGCGCCAACTCGGCGCCACCCATGGCGAGCTGCGGGCCGCCGTCGCCCGGGCCGACACGCGGGCCGCCGCCCCGGACTTCCGCGCCACGCCGCTGCCGCTAGCGTTCAAAACGACCGAAAAGGCGACGATCGTCGATTTCCTCGGCCTCTCCTACACCGTTGAGAAGAGCGCGCTGACCGGTGGCGACTGGTTCCGGTACAGCGACAAGAAGGAGACGTTCAAGATTCCGTACTTCAACGACGTTGTCCCGACGCAGACCGTCGCCCTGCCGCGCGCCTACCTCATCCCGCCGCAGTGGGACGACGTCATCGAACGGCTCACACTCCACGGTGTCACGGTGCGGCGGCTCGCTCGCGACGTGTCGGTGCGGGTGCGTGGCTATCGTTTCGACAACGTCACGTTCAGCCCCGGCGGCTGGTTCGAGGCCGCCGGACGCCCTTTCGAAGGCCGGCAACAGGCCGAGTTCACGACCGTGGCGGTCGACGAGACCCGCGTCTTTCTGGCTGGCACGGCGGTCGTCGAGACCGCCCAGCGCACGGCGCGGGTGATCGGTCACCTTCTTGAGCCCGCGGGGCCGGACTCGTTCGTCCGCTGGGGGTTCTTCAACGGAATCTTCCAGCAGACCGAATACGCGGAGTCGTACGTCATCGAGCGGATGGCGCGGGAGATGCTCGCCGCGGACCCGACCCTCGCCGCCGAGTTCGCCGCCGCCAAGCGGCGCAACCCCAAGCTCGCCACCGACCCCGCGGCGGTGCTCGACTGGTTCTACGAACGCACGCCCTACTTCGACAAGAGCACCAACCTGTACCCAGTGGGGCTCGTCGACGATGCCTCGACCCTCGACACACTGCGCGCCGCCCTCTCCCACGGGACGCTCGGGGGTCAATCCACCCCAATTGACATATAGTGGTGGGGGTGCAGGCGTCCCGCCAGTGAAGACTGTCCCCACAGATAGCTCCACAGCTCTTACAACTTTGTGTCGATGGTGGATGCGTGGTGACGGCGGCGCTGTGAGCGCACTCTGTTCAAGAGGTCGGCAGTTTTTCAAGCACGTCTGCGTCGAGAGCGTCCTGCGGGCGACCCGTGCTGCGCTTGTTGCGCAAGAGGTCGTCTCGGTGGATCACCAGGAGAGCCTGGCCGTGGTAGGTGCTTTCGATTCTGCGACCGTAAGCCGAAGCGAAGTCCACTCCGTCGATAGATGTCACAATATCGATTCGCCGAGGTGGCAGGCCGAGCTGAATGACCTTGCCCTCGCAGGTGAAGTCTTCGAGTTTCAA
>JALOQD010000485.1 GCA_025453525.1 Myxococcota bacterium | reverse complement strand
GTGCGCGGGGCCCCGAAGCTCGTGGACCAGTTGGAGAGGGATCTGAAAGTGAAGAGCGGCGGGACGACAGCGGACATGATGTTCACGGTCGAAGAAGTGAACTGCGTGGGCGCGTGCGCGCTGGGTCCGTTAGTGATCATCGACGGTGAGTACCACGGGAACATGACGACGAACTCGTTATCGAAAGTGGTGGCCGCGGTGAAGGGCGACGGCCAAGGAGGCGAGTGATGGTCAAGTTTAGGAGTGCAAAGGAGCTCGCGGAGTACCGCAAGGAGCTCGTCTCGAGCAGGCCGAAAGACGAGAAGGTCGTGGCGATTTGCGCAGGAACGGGGTGCAAGGCGTACGGCGCGAACAAGGTGGTGGCGGCGTTTCGGGAGGAAGTGAAGAAGCAGGGCCTAGAGGGCAAGGTGCGCGTGCGCGCGACAGGCTGCCACGGATTCTGCGAGCGGGGCACGTTGGTGGTGATCCACCCCGAGGGGGTGTTGTATCAGAGGGTCAAGCCCGAGGCCGTGGCAGAGATCGTGGAGAAGACGGTCAAAGGCGGCGAGATCCTGGAGAAGCACCTGTACGTGGAGCCGGTGACGAACGCGAAGTATCGCAAGGAGCACGAGATTCCGTTTTACAAGCATCAGCAGCGGCTGATCTTGGGGATGAACGGCCACATCGATCCTTCGTCGATTGACGACTACATCGCGCTGGGCGGCTACGAGGCGCTCGCGAAGGCCCTGGAGATGGGCCCAGACGCGGTGATGGAGCAGGTGAAGAAGGCAAACGTGCGCGGTCGCGGCGGCGGCGGATTTCCGGCAGGTCGCAAGTGGGAGACGTGCAAGAACGCCAAGAGTGATAAGCGGTACGTGATCTGCAACGCGGACGAGGGGGACCCTGGCGCGTTCATGGATCGATCGGTGCTCGAGGGCAATCCGCACTCGGTGCTCGAGGGGATGATCATCGGGGCCCTGGCGATCGGCTCGGACGAGGGGTTCATCTACGTTCGGCACGAGTATCCGCTGGCCGTGGAGCGCTTGGGGCTGGCGCTGCAGCAGGCGCGGGAGATGGGGCTTTTGGGCGAAGGCATTTTGGGTTCTGCCTTGAAGTTCGACATCAAGATCAACAAGGGCGGCGGTGCGTTCGTGTGCGGCGAGTCCACGGCGCTCATGGCCTCGATCGAGGGGCGAGTGGGCGAGCCTCGGGCCAAGCACATCCACACAGTGGTGCAGGGTCTGTACAACAAGCCGTCGAACCTCAACAACGTGGCAAGGTGAACAACACGGGCCTCGTGGAAGTGCCCATGGGCATGACGCTGCGGCAGATCATTTTTGATATCGGCGGCGGCATTCCGGGCGGCAAGCAGTTCAAGGCCGTGCAGACCGGCGGCCCGTCGGGCGGCTGCTTGCCTGCGTCCAAGCTGGAGCTCGCCGTGGACTTCGACACCCTTTGGGAAGAGGGTTCGATGATGGGCTCTGGCGGCATGATCGTCATGGACGAGATGACGTGCATGGTGGACACGGCGCGGTACTTCGTGGGCTTTTTGAAGTTCGAATCGTGCGGGAAGTGCACGACGTGCCGGGAGGGGCTTCGAAGGCTGCACGAGCTGCTCACCGACGTGACGACCGGCAAGGCGACGATGGAGACGCTGGACCTCATCGAGGAGCTCTCCGAGACCATCGAGGCCGCATCGCTCTGCGCGCTCGGGACCACGGCGGTGAACCCGGTGCGGTCGACGATGAAGCTGTTCAGGGAAGAGTACGAGGCGCACGTTCGGGATCACAAGTGCCCGGCGGGCGTGTGCAAGGAGCTGATTCACTACGAGATCACGGACAAGTGCACAGGCTGCCTGGTGTGCGGCAAGCGGTGCCCTGAGACGTGCATCAAGGGTGAGAAGAAACAGCTCCACGTCATTGACCAGACCCGCTGCATCAAGTGCGGCATCTGTATGGATGTCTGCAAGTTCGATGCGGTGCAGGTGCTCTAGGACGGAGGACACCTATGACTGTGAAGTTCAAGATCAACGGCGTAGAGGTAGAAGCACAAGAGGGCGTGAGTGTCCTCGACACCGCTCGCCGGTATGGCTTCGAGGTCCCGTCCCTCTGCCACCACGAGGCGATCGCCGCTTACGGCGCGTGCCGCGTATGTTTGGTGGAGATTACCAAGGGTGGGAGAAGCAAGCTCACCACGAGCTGCAACTACGAGGTGCTACCAGGCATCGAGGTCGTCACCGACTCTCCGAAAATCCGCAAGCATCGAGCCATGGTGCTGGAGCTCATCCTTTCCGAGGCTCCAGGCGCGCAGGCCGTGCGCAGGATGGCTGCCGAGCATGGAGTGGACGTCTCTCGGTTTGTCCGTCCGGCAGACGGCGAGCACAAGCGGGACAACTGCATTCTGTGCGGCCTGTGCGCCCGAGTGTGCACCGAGGTCGTGGGGGTCAGCGCGCTGACCTTCAACGGTCGTGGCGATCGACGCGGCGTGGGCAGCGCCTTCATGGATCAACCCCAGAGCTGCATCGCCTGCGGCGCCTGCGCCTGGGTGTGCCCCACGGACTGCGTCGGCTTCGAGGAGAAGGACGGCATGCGCAAGGTGGTGCGATGGGGTCGCGAGCTCCCCATGGCCAAGGACGAGCAGGGTCGGCCCGTGGCGCCGACCTATCAGCTCTTTCACTTCCAAAAAGTCGCCAAGCTTCCGGCTGACTTCTACAAGAAGTCCCCTGGCAATCGTTCCTGACGAGGGCGGGGCGTCCCTCGTGGCGCCTCTCCCTGTCCCACTTGTCGCATGACTAACCACGAGCAGCAACGCACGAGCCGCCTCGACGAATTCGTCGCGCGGCCGCGTCGAGCCGTGTGGGTCATGGCCGCGCCGATGATGGCGGGCTTCATGGTTCACGCCATCTACGCCATCGCCGACGCGGCGTTTATCGGAAGGCTCGGGGCCGATGCCCTTGCGGCGGTAACCTACATGGGCGCGCTCGTCTTCTTTGCCATTGCCATCGCCACGGGACTGTCCATCGGCGTGACCGCGGCCATTGCCCAGGCCATTGGGCGACGCGACAAAGAAGGAGCCGAGCATCTGGCGGGAAACTCGATCTTGCTGGGGCTCGGAGTCGGCTTGGCGCTCTGCGCCTGCGGGTTGCTCTTTGGCGAGAAGATCATTCCAGTGCTCGGAGCGCAGGAGCGGGCGGCCAAGCTCGCATGGGAGTACTTACAGATCATCAGTTTCGGCATGCCTATTATGCTTTTTTCGTGGGTGCTGCGGGCCATTTTGAGCGGCGAGGGAGAGGCGAGGATCCCCATGGTTATTCTCGCGATAGCCACGGTGCTCAACCTCGTCCTCGATCCGATCTTTATCTTTGCCCTCGAGCTCGGAGTGCGGGGCGCGGCGCTGGCCTCGGTCCTCTCTGCGGGCCTGTCGGTCATCGCGTATCTCTACGCTATCGTCTGGAAAGGTCGCACCTACCTGCGGCTGAGGCTTTCCACGCTGCTGCCGCGACGCCAATTGCTCATGCCCATCTTGGCGATAGGCGCCCCCACAGCGGCCGGACAGGTCGTGCTCTCCGTAGCCGCGGGCCTCGTGAATCGATTGCTCGCCGAGTACGGGCAAGATGCCGTGGCAGGATATGGAGCCGGCTCCAAGGTCGATATGCTCGTGGCGCTCCCGGTCATTGGTCTTGCGAGTGCCGCTGTGTCCATCATCGGTATGTTCGCCGGCGCGGGCAGAGTGGATCTGGTGCGAGCG
>JALOQD010000254.1 GCA_025453525.1 Myxococcota bacterium | reverse complement strand
TCGGCAAGGAGGACGACATGAACCCCAGACGCATCGACATCTACTACGAGACCATCGAAGGACAGACAGCCGCGGTGGCGCAGCGCATGAAGGCCCGTCTCGAGCAGGCTGGCCACGAGGTCAGGGTGGCGCGCTGCCGTGACACCAAGACAGGGGACATCGAGCAGGCGGATATCGCCATCGTTGGAGGCTCTATCCACGCTGGCAACCATCACACGAGGGTTCTCGAGTTTGCCAGACAACACGCCGCGCTTCTTTCGAGCAAACCATCGGCGTTCTTCCTCGTCTGCCTGACAGCCCACTCGGGTAAGCCAGAGGCTCCCGGTATTGTCGCGGGGTATCTCGAGACCTTTGCCCAAAAAACCGACTGGAAACCCAGGGTGTCAAAGGCGTTTGCCGGCGCGCTGCTCTACACCCAGTACGGGTTCGTCAAGCGCAAGATCATGGAGACCATTAATCGCAAGGAAGGCGGAGAGACCGATGTCACTAAGGATCACGTCTACACGGACTGGCAGGCCGTGGACGCCTTTGCCGACGAGGTGTCGACGCTCTGATCGCCCACTGTCATTCTAGAAGGTCACATGAGAGCCGCGAGCGTCGCGTGGCTGTGACGGTTCCATCGTGGATTGCACTGCTATTGCCCGAGTCGAACCCCCTAAATTCCTTTTAAATATGGGTTTTACTGGGCCGCGCTGGGCTTTGAGCGGTTCCAAACAGGATTGGTACGGTTTTTGAAGGTCTGTCGGTCCTGTCTCGGATGCTGCAGCAGGTGCTGAATTCGATGGGACAAGTGGTGAGAAACTTCCGTTTTTTTAACCGGCAGAACGAAAGGAACACCTATGAAGAAGCTTTTGGCAGTAGCAGTCATTGGAGGTTTGATGTCGTTTTGGAGCCTCGGTTGCGAGACAGTGGATGACTTGGAGGCAGATGCAATGGACGACGGGCTCTCGGGCAGGGCGACCTCGGTGATATCGCATGTCGGGACTAAAACGGCCTATGACTCAAACGGGCAAGGTCTCACGATTTCTCGCCCCTCGGCTGTTCGAGCCGGTGACTTGCTGGTCCTCATCCTACATCGGACCGACGACGATCTGCCTCTGTACGTCAGCGGTTGGACTCGGGTCGCCGAGTGCTTCAAGCGAGACAATGGGTATAACTGCTCGACGAAAGCGAATTGCACGAGTTGGCACGACTCGAAGTTCTGTGGGTATTTCGGAGACTACGGCCGTGAAGGCCATGACCTGGCCCAAGCGGTTTTCTACAAGAAGGCGGGCTCCAGCGAACCGGGCTCCTACTCGTTCAACCTGAACAGAGATTCGACCGGCCATCCGGGCTGGGCCATCCTCACCGCTCTCCGAGGCGCGGCCACGAGCTCTCCGGTTCGGGATTGGGCGCATACAGGCTGCGACAATAACCCCGACAGCCTCTTCCCTTCGGTTTATGGCCAAAGCGGCGATATGGTTCTCATGTCGCAGTCCTTCGACGACATGGTGGCGCAGTCGAAATTCAACCCACCAGACGGCGCCAGCACCTTCGGATATGTCAGCCAGAGCGATGAGGCTGGCTTTCTCTTTGGCAAGAAGCTGAGCTCGACGGGCGAGACAGGTTCGATGAAAACCCACGGAGACGGCGCCTCTAACTGCAAAGATGCCTTGATTTCTCTCAGCATTAAACCCCTCTAGAGACGGATCAAATCTGGTGCCTCGTCAACAGGCGTTTGCGAGCTCTAGGGAGCGACCGGAAAGTAATATCTGAGATTCTGGCGCGACGAGCTCCACGCCCTTGCGCGCCGCGTCGATGATGCCCTGTCCCGCTCCTGTTTGGTCATGGCCATAACCTCGGCTCATGGAAAAATTGCGGCGGAATTCCGCTGATCTTGTTTTCGCACAAGACAATGGGGCTGGTGACAGGGATGAGCTTGTTGACGAGCGTGATTGAGGTTTTTAAGGACGAAAGTGGGAAGTATTAGATTGAACAGGGGTTGAAGATTGTGTGAATTGGGTTGGAAAAAGCAATTTCTTTTTTTCCTAACGTGGACATCTTTGGGATCCACGTCATAGCCAACAATTATTGGCTCCAAGAAAAAACGTTCCACCAAAGGCACAGGAACTGCTGGCGACTGATGCTCGTATATAATAATTTGCAACATTATCACCGTATTTTGGACTATACCATTTGTCTACCCAATTTGAGACCTGATCAGATTTTAAAGTTATTCTGAACGAGTCCATCTCCTTATCCTTCCCATTTGTATTAACTTTCATCAATGAGACCGTAACCTCCACCGGATACGGCCAAGGACTGCCACTATCACAAGCCCCAGAAAGCTTGTTAACACCAAATCTAATCGCTGCTGGGTGAGTACAATTAAAAAATGCTGCATTAGTCTCTTCAGAAGTATCCCAAGGATAAGGCGACAACCACTTGATTAATTTCTCTTGATGCCATTTTGTTCCATACTTTGAGCTACCACCACCGCCGTTATCTTGATGTGAGCCATTGATCGCGACCTCACTGTATTCCTGCTCATCATCGACAGATTCGCAGCCTGTTACGGCGCCGAGCGCAAACGTCATCCCGAGAATGAATGCACCAGTCACCATTTTTTTTGTTAGAGTCATCATATCCTTGTGCCTCTCTCTTTTTTGCCCTTAATTTTTATAGGCAATTGCAACGCGCTCCGATCTATTCGGAGCATTTTCTCCTGCTGCAAACTCGATGCCAGTGTTCCATCTGTGATCAATTAACCTTAGCAATTCATTTAACAGCTTGAAAAATAACGGGATCTGCGAAAAATGTTGGAGAAAATAATTGGGGATTTTGCACCCCAAATTCGCAAACAGCACAAGGGGTTAGGACCTAAGGGATCCCCACAGAATCAGAAGTAGCGTCGCCACACAAGCAGGGCACTTTACCTCTGATCTCTTCGAGGTATCCGCGTAGGTCCTCGACATGCCGACAAGCATGACTCGTCGTCGCGCCTTGCCCTCGCCGCGGATCCCTTTGGCGACTTACGGAACGATCTTCCGGTCTGCGGTACTAGGGGCTAGGGCAATGGCTTAGCTCCACGCACTCTCCCAGTATCTTGTTTCTTAGGGCGCCTGTGCCGAGCTTGTCGACGTGCACGACATCCATTTTGAAAATGATGGGCAAGGCGTCGAGATCGAGCTTCAATTTGGCGAAGTCGAGATCCGTGAGCGTTGGTCCGAACACCGCGAGGTCGATGTCCGAAGACGGGCGATAGTCGCCTCGTGCTCGTGAGCCGAAGATGGAAATCTGGGTGACGCGGTCGTACCTCGCGACCACGCCCTGGATGAGATCCACGAGATGAGGGTCAAGGCCGAAGCGCTTCATGGAGCCACCCCGAGACGTACTTTCAGTTCCTTTTCAAGCTCGGCCAGCAACGCGAGGCCACAAGCGACAACGAAATCATAGACGGCCTGAGCCGTGGTTTCGCTGTACGTGTGGCTCGTGACGTTGCGCTGCTCGTGCAGCAAGGACCAGTCGTTGCCGTTGTGGATGATCCCCGCGCTCAAGGCCTCGCGCAGCACCTGCTTGGGACTCGTCGCTTCGATGCCCTGACCGTCGAGGTAGAGCTTGAGGGTCTTCCAGGCGAGCTCGTACGTGAATTCGAACCTCTGGATAAGAGCGTCGCGTACGATATCATCGACGGGCAACGACGCGGCCTCGGACAGGCGTCGAAGCGCTTGCGAAAACTCCGCGAATCGCTCGAATAGACGGGTGGTATTCATGCGTCAAGCCTGCCACCCCCCGCCGGATTTGTCCACGGATCGATGCTGGCGCGGCGTTCGCCAGCGGCAGTCCTCTCTCGCTGGTCGTTGGAGAGGGTGCTCGACATAAACGCTTCGGTGACAGGCACGAACATCGAGCAGCTTCGAACCGTCCAGAGCTCCCTCCTCCTCTCGACCAGTAGCTGCGGCGCATCACTCGATGCCGAGCTGCTCGAGCTTGCGGTACAAGGTGACCCGGTGCATGCCCAGGAGCCGCGCCGCCTTGGCGCGATTGCCTCCTGCGGACTCGAGAGCTGCGCGGATGCGGCTCGCCTCGTCTTGGGGTGTCTTGCCCGAGCGGCGATAGCGACTCGTGTTCTCCATGACCTCGGCAGGCAGATCCTCGGCCCGAATGCGCTTGCCGTTCGACATGGCCACCGCGTATTCCAGGGCATTGACGAGCTCGCGCACGTTGCCTGGCCAGCGGTGAGCGAGCAGGCGTTCCAGGGCAGAGGGCGACAGCGTCATGCCAGGCCGGTGCAGGCGCTGCGCCAACAGAGGCAACAAGTGCGCGGCGAGCAGCGGGATGTCCTCGACGCGCTCCCGCAGGGGCGGCAGGTGCAATGGGATGACTCGCAGACGATAATACAAGTCCTCGCGAAACCGCCGCGCAGCCACATCCTCCAGCAAAGGTCGGTTGGTGGCGGACACGAGGCGCACGTCCACCTCTCTTTCGGCATTGTCGCCCACGCGTTGAAACCGCCGGAGCTCGAGAAACCGGAGGAGCTTGCTCTGCAGCTCGAGCGGCATGTCGCCCACCTCATCGAGAAACAGCGTGCCCGCGTCCGCCTCCTCCACGAGGCCCATGCGATCGCGCACCGCGCCAGTGAACGCGCCGCGCACGTGGCCGAACAGCTCGGTCTCGAGCAGGGAAAGAGGAAGCGCCGCGCAGTTGATGGCGACGAACGGACCCTTGCTGCGCCGCGACCGCTCGTGGATGGCCCGAGCCACGCGCTCCTTGCCCGTGCCCGACTCTCCGGTGATGAGCACCGTGGCATCCGTGGGCGCGACCTTCTCAATGACTGAGATGAGCTCTCGCATGGCCGGAGCCTGTCCCACGAGCCCGGGCAATCCAGGCAGCGTCCCTTGCGCCGCATCGCTTTGCGCCTTTTCGCTCAGCGTCTCGAGCTGCGCAATGCGGTCGCATTGAGCCTGGCAGCGGTCGATCTGGGCGCGCAGCGCGGTCTCGTCCCGCAGGATCTCCACGGCTCCGATGGCTTGCCCTTCATCATCGCGCAGCACGAACGCGGTCTTGCGAGCATGGACTGTCCCGCTGTCCTTGGTCCGCAGCACCACTGGCACATCGCGCACCTCGCCCCGCTCGAACAGCTCGCAGGAATACAGGCAGTTGACGCAGCGTATTCCGAGCAGGCAGTGGCGACCGAGTACCTCGCTCGCGGTAAAGCCCGTCAAGTGCTCGGCCTGTGGGTTCCAGTAGATGATGTTGCGCTCTGTATCGACGACGTACAGGGCGTCTCCCACGCTTTCGAGCAAGGTGGGAAGAGCCTCGCGGCTCTTCTCGAGGAGCTCGACAAGGGCCGCGGGTAGCTGTGGTGATGCTGAAGTTGTAGCCATAGTGTTTCTTATGTTGCTTTTTTGTGATTTTGCAACACTTTTCCGTCGGCAAACCGACCTCACCCAAAAGGTTTTGTGTAATGTCCAAGGCAACTTGCGACTCATGGCATGCAGGTTGCTACATGGAGAAGCGATGGCAACCGCAACTCGCCAGAGCGAATAGGAGCGAACATGGGACTTCTCGAATGGTTGGGAATCACGGGTGGATGCGAAAAAGAGCCGGTCGAGCTGAACGACAAGAACTTCCAGGACGAGGTGACCAAATCCAAGGTGCCGGTGCTGGTGGATGTATGGTCCAACGGATGCCAGCCCTGCCTCGCGCTCGTGCCGACCATCAAGCGACTGGCCTGCAAGTACGACGGCAAGATCAAGGTGGCCCAGCTCAACGTGGGCGCTGCTCCCAAAACCGTGGGCAAGCTCGGCGTGCGCGGCACCCCCACTGTGCTGTTTTTTGATAAGGGTCGCGTCGTAGAGCGGGTGGTGGGCATGCGCGGTCAGCATTACTACGAGGACATCATCGACAACGACCTGTTGCACGAGCAGCCGCAAAGCCAGGCCGTGTGACACTCGAGCCCTGGCCAGGGAGGTGGGTATGGATCTGTCCGCATTGACCGTTTTTGGAGCAGGCCTTTTGACCTTTCTCACGCCGTGCGTGTTGCCTGTCATCCCCTTGTACCTCGCCACTCTGTCTGGCGGCGATATCGCGGGTTTGTCCGCGGCTCGCAGGGGCGTTCTACTCCTTCGAGCCGTGGCGTTCAGCCTGGGGTTCATCGCGGTCTTTGCCTTGCTCGGACTCGGTGCGTCGTCTCTTGGCGCAGTGCTCTCGACGCATAAAGCACTCGTATCGGCCATCGGAGCCCTCGTCATCGCGGTGTTTGCCCTCAAATTTCTCGGGCTCGTGCAGATCCCCCTGCTCGATCGCGTGGCCAAGCTCGACGACAGCCGCTTTTCAGGCACGGCGTCCATGGGCAGCGCCCTGCTCCTCGGTGCGGTGTTTGCCGCGGGTTGGTCGCCGTGCGTCGGGCCAGTGCTGGGCTCAGTGCTCACGTTTACGGCAGCCAGAACCACCAGCTCCATCGAAGGAGCGGCCTGGCTCGGGCTGTACGGCCTCGGTTTCGCGCTGCCGCTGCTCGTGCTCGCCGGGTTTGCCGAGGCAGGGGTCAAGGTGTTGCGCCGCGCATCCCCCTTCTTGCCCGCGTTCGAACGCGCTGTGGGCGCCCTACTGGTGGTCGTGGCTGGCGCCATGCTCCTCGACGCCACAGCCGCCCCCACCGCGTCCACCGCTTCCATGCCCAGCGTTCCCGCTGCCGTGGTTTTGTCCGATCAAAGCGAGAAAGCGCAAAAGGTCCCGCGCATGGTCGAGCTGTACGCTCCCTCATGCCCGATCTGCGCGCGGATGAAACCCACCATGGACAAGGTGATATCGGCCTGCGACAACCAGGGCGTGGAGGTCGAAGCCATCGACGTGTCCCAGCCTGAAAACAAGACCCTCGTCACCGAGCATCGAGTGGTGGGCGTACCCACGTTTTTGTTCTTCGACGAACAAGGCCAAGAGGTGGCGCGGCTCGTGGGCGAGCAGAGCGAGGCGACGCTCTTCCAGGCCCTATCGGCCCTGCGCGGACAGGAGTGTCCAGGCCTTGCCCTGATCGACACAGCGCAAGACAACACATCAGCCTCAGGGGAGCTGCGCTTCCCTGAGCAGAAGAAGGAGGTGGTCACATGCCGCTCTACGAATATGTCTGTGAACAGTGCGCCGAGGAATTCGAGGTCGTTCGACGAGCATCAGACACCGAGCCGGTTCGATGTCCAAAATGCGCAGGAGACACCCGAAAGCTGCTCTCGGGATTTGCTGTAAGGGCCCTCCGCTCGGGCGGCTGGGGCAGCTCCGGAGGCGGCTGCTCCTCCTCGGGCGGTGGTTGAGCGTTCTAGCCAACCGCCCGGGTGGCGGTCAAAAGAACGACGAACAACGACGACGACCGCGGATCGATGCCGCACAGCGATCTCTCTCCGTTTTGCCCCAAGCGCAGAGCGCCGGCCCCCAAACCCGGCGTGCCAATCTGTGCCACATTTGCCCCCCGTTCGCACAGAGACGCAACGGCCCATCGCACGAAAATGTCTGTCATTCCAGTGAAATGCCCCTAATCGCAGCGGTCTGGCTCGATTCTGGCATGCTGTCCAAAAGCATTGTGGGAGCGAGACCATGAGAGGGCCTCTTTCGCTCCAAACGAGAAAGGAGCCCTTCAAATGACCAGAATCACTTCCTTGGCTTCGACGAGCCCTGGGCAATGGCGAAAGAAGCTCAGGATGCCAGCCATTGGACGGACGGGGATGTCGACAGCTGGAACTCACATCCCATCTGGGTACGCTGTGTGCGAAATTGATCCACAAGCTTAAAAAAAGAGGAGGAAAGATCATGAGCGCCCTTTTTCCGTTGGATCACACCTCTCATCCGTCCACATCGCTGCGCACCCTTACGGCTGGAATCCTGTGTATGCTCCTTGGCGCAGCAGGCCTGCCGCTCGGGTGCACTGCAGAAGACACGAATCCCGCAAACCCCGCCGAGATGCCGGATCGCGAGCCGTTCTCGGGTCCACTTGCAAAACAGCTCAACGACGTCTTCTCCACGGCCTATGCCAAGGAAGAAGGCCTCACGGCAGAACAGCAGCTCGAGCGCCGTCGGCTGGCCTATGCACAAGGGCCGGGCGTGGACGTGGCCACGGCAGAGAACTACGACGATTTCGTCTCTGCGATGTCCCTTTCGGAACCAGCGCAAAGCATCTTGGCAGAAAAGGGCTTCGTTGCCGTGCCGGTTGAGAACGGGCCCGCCGACGTTCTGTACGAAGTCTTTTCAAAAGACCTGCCTGTGTTCGTATCCGCCGATGCGATCCTCCACGCTTGGCATCGCTCTTTTGACGCCATTTTGCAGTTCAGCGAGGAGAAGGTCGCTGCCCTGGAGCTCAAGCAACTGCTGGCGAAAACCGTCGGCGCGCTAGACCCGAATGCGGACGCACAGCGCGACGCTCTGTTCTACCTCGGCGTGGCGCAAAAACTGCTCGATCCGGAAGCCAAGGTCCCTCCAAAGGTCGCGGATGAGGTCAGCGCGATGCTGGACAATATCGCGACTCGCCAAATCCTAGAGGTCCCGTTCCTTGGAGAGGTCACCATCATCGATTTCAGCCAGTTCATTCCACGGGGGCACTCATCCGTGATCTCCGAAGGCACCCGAAGAAAGTATAAATAGGCAGATTCATTTAGGCAGCCTTGCTCGGCACGAGGGTACGAATCCTTGTGGCGAGC
>JALOQD010000253.1 GCA_025453525.1 Myxococcota bacterium | reverse complement strand
GGGCGCTCGCGGAATTCGCCCCAGAAGCGCTTTGCGCGATCGGTCTTTGACGTCCAGAATAATCGACGGGTCGGACAAAGGTCAGCCCAGGCCTTTGCCACGGAGGATGCGTGGAATTAGACAAGTCCAGCGACGCTCTCCACAGAGAGGCGAGGTGCCCACTGCACAGGGTGCTCTTCGTCGACGACGAGCCTGTCATCCTCAAGGCTTTTGCCCGGGCGTTTCGTGGCAGGGACGTACAGGTTTACCTCGCCGAGGGCGCGGAGGAGGGGCTGCGTCTGGTGAAATCCATGGAGTTCACCGTGGTGGTCTCGGATCTGCGCATGCCCGGGCTCGACGGCGCCCAAATGCTCGATCAAATTCGTCGCTTGCAACCCGAGGCGATCCGCATCCTGGTCTCCGGTAGAGCAGACTTTGTTTCGACGGTTGACATTATAAACCGCGTCGGGCTGTTTCGGTTTCTGCTCAAGCCGTGGCGAGTGGACGAGCTGCGAGGGGTGATCCAGCAGGCCATCGACAGATACGAAATAGAGCAGACGAATCGCCGGCTCATGACGCTTTACGCAGGCAAGTGCGCCGAGCTCGCGGACCTCAACCGCGGCCTCGAGGAGCAGATCCAGGCGCGGACCTCTCACCTGCTCCACGGTTTGCTCGGAGCCCTGGATTTGAGAGACACCGACAGCCGCAGCCATTCGCGAAGAGTAGCCGCCTTCTGCCGTTTGCTCGGTGAGAAGCTCGGGCTCTCTGCCCCTGAGCTCCAGGACGTCGAGCGCGGCGCGTTGCTCCACGACATCGGCAAGATCGGCGTCTCGGATTCCATCCTGAGAAAGCCTGGCGACCTGACGGACGACGAGCGCGAGCAGATGCAGCGACATGTGGAGCTCGGTCACCGCATCCTCTCGAGCCTGGAGTTCCTGGGCTGCGCTCGGGATATCGTGCTCGAGCATCACGAGCGCTTCGATGGAACCGGTTACCCTCGCGGGCTGCGCGGAAAGAGCATTTCCATGGGGGCTCGGATCTTTGCGGTCGTCGACGCCTACGACGCCATGACCTCTGATCGCCCGTACCGCACGGCGAGGCCCCATGACGAGGCCATGGCCGAGATCGCGGCTCTTTCCGGGTCCGCGTTCGATCCGGAAGTGACCGCAGCTCTGCGAGGCATCGACTTGCAGGAAATCGACGAGATGCGACGCGAGACGGAAATTCCTTTCTTGCGTCGGTTGTAGGGGCTGGTTCGTTGCCGCTCGTACCTATCGCTTGTACAATATTTACAGTTGGTTATTGGGGCCAGGCGCGAGGGCATGGCTGCGAGGAGGACGGCATATGAAGGGTTGGGCTCGTACAGGGCTTTTCGTTTTTGGCGGCGCGCTGGCAGGCGTGGGAGTTGCTTACCTCCTGCGGTTTGCCGGAGCGGGCTGAAGCCTCATGTGTTCGCCGGTGGTCACCGGCCTGCTCGGTGGGGCTTTTGGATGGTCCTTTTCCGCCTCGGGTAAGGACCAGTAGCGCGAAGCGAGGTTCGATTGAACGTACTCGTGGTCGATGATTCCCGGGCGACGCGCGCCTATGTGCGAGGCGCCCTCAAGGCCTTTTTTCACTGTGACGTCACTGAGGCGGGCAGCGGCTTCGAGGCATTGCGCGCTTTGCCGCGCGCCCCTTTCGAGTTGGTGGTCACCGACGTCAATATGCCCGACATCAACGGCATCGAGCTGGTGCGGTTCATTCGCCAGTCGGAGAAGCACGCAGACGTGCCTATCCTCATCATTTCCACCCAATCCTCGGAGCGGGATCAGTCGCGCGTTATGGCCATGGGCGCCAATGCCTTCCTGAGTAAGCCATTCGAGCCCGAGGCCTTCGTCGAAGTCGTTCGCCAACTGGTGCCAAGCGCCCAGCGGACGAAGAGCTAGGCCATGGGAGAAGTCAAGGGTCAAGCCGGCGCCAAGGCTCTGCAGGAATTCCTGTCCGAAGCTCAGGATATACTCGAGGGGCTCGGCCGCAGCCTGATGAGCATCGACGACGCTCTTCGCCGTGGAGAGCCGGATCCCGACGTGGTCAACGACGTCTTCCGCGGGATGCACACGCTCAAGAGTCTGTGCGGCATGTTCGGTGTCGAGCCCTTGGCCAGGCTCGCCCATCTCGAGGAGAGCCTGCTCGAGGAGATTCGGCTCGGAAGGAAAGCCTGGGAAGCGCATCTCATGGACCTTCTGTTCGAGAGCGTCGAATGCTTTCTTTCGGCTCTGTCTGTAGTGGCAGAAAAGAAAGATCCCACGGCCGCTGACGACCTGGAGAGCATTTTCGTTCTTCTGGCTCGACTCGAGGGAACGAGTCATGCAAGCCAAGCGCCCAGACCCTCGAGGGTGGCCGACGACCTCGCTCCACAGCACCGCGCCTACGAGCCAGAGGACTTGTTCGGGCTGGATATTCTCGAGGTGCTCACCGAGTACGAGGAGCACCGCCTGAGGGTCAACCTGCAGCGCGGGATGAAGTTGTGCTTTGTGCTCATGTCGTTTTCTCTCGACGCCATCGACATCGAGCTCGACAAGGTCAAAAAGCGACTCAAGCCCGTGGGAGAGATCATCACGTATCTGCCGAGCGCCGACACCGCGGACCCGGACAAGCTTGCGCTCAACATTATTATTGCCCTGCACGGCACCCTGGCCGACCTCGAGGAGGTTCTTGCCGACAAAGCCCATGTTGTCGAGGAAATCCGCCCCCGCTCGAGGCCTCCTTTGCCACCGCGCCTCTCGGATCGGCCCGAGCCCGCCGCGGCTTTGTCCCACGATCTCGCCGTCGATGTCGACACCGCAGGCGGAGCAGATGGGGGGCTCTCCCGTGAAGGAGGAGTCGCCAGTCTCAAGTCCGTGGCGCAGACCGTGCGCGTCGACATCCGCAAGCTCGACCGGCTCATGAACGTCGTCGGAGAGCTCGCTCTGGCACGCACTGCCATCGCACGCATCGGCGCCGAGCTCGGCGCGATGAGCGGGAGGCGCGACCTGGCCATTGAGCTGCATCGCATCAGCGGGGGCTTCGATCGACGCCTCGGTGAGCTACGAGAGGGTATTCTCGAGGTTCGAATGGTGCCCCTCGGACAGATGTTCGACCGGTTGGCTCGCATGGTGCGCAAGGTGTCGCGGGAGCTGGGCAAGGAGATCCATTTCGTGATGAGCGGCGCTGACACAGAGGTCGACAAGCTCATTATCGAGGAGCTCTCCGATCCGCTGATGCATATCATTCGCAATGCCATCGACCACGGCATCGAGGCTGGTGAAGTGAGGGGGGCTGCGGGCAAGCCGTCCAAGGGTACGGTCGCGCTCACCGCGTACCAAAAGGGGAACCATGTCGTCATCGAGGTGGAGGACGATGGCGCGGGAATCGACTCGCGCAAGGTTCTCACCGCCGCGCTGAACAGGGGTCTCGTCACCCACGAGCAGGCCGAGGTCATGGGCGATCGCGAGGCCATGTACCTCTTGTTTATTCCTGGCCTTTCGACGTCCGAAAAGACGACGGCCATCTCTGGACGAGGCGTGGGCATGGACGTGGTCAAAACCAACATCTCGGCGCTGGGGGGAGTGGTCGAGGTCCAGTCCGAGCTCGGCATTGGCTCCAAATTCACCATCACGCTCCCCGTGACCCTGGCGATCATTCCGGCTCTGCTCGTGGTGGTCGCGGACCGAACGTATGCCGTACCCCTCAATACTGTGGCAGAGGCGCTGCTCGTTTCTCCTTCGGACGTGCGAGATGTGCTCGGCAGCCCAACCATGGAGCTGCGCGGCCAAACGCTGGCGCTTTGCCGCCTGGACCGCTTCTTCGGAGTGGACCGCCGCACCACGGCGCCCAATGAGTCTCGGGTTGTGGTGGCGAGTCTCGGACAGCGTCGCTTGGGCCTGGTGGTCGACAACCTCATCGGTCAGCAAGATGTCGTCATCAAGCCGCTGGGCCGCAGCCTCTCGGGTGTGCGATGCTTTTCCGGGGCCACGGATATCGGCGAAGAGCAGCTCGTCCTGGTCATCGATACCGCCGCGGTCATCGAGGAGGCGTTTCAGTCCTCTGAGAAGCTCGAAACGCGCGTAGACAATTCGGAGTGGACATGAGCAAGGCCATCGTCCCGGCAGTCGAAGGCGAAAGCAGATCCCTGCGGCGCTATGGCCGGCACAAAGAGGAGCTCGAGAGCTTCGAGACCCAGCCTTCGGGGTTCTTGTGCTTCAAGATGGACGATGATGAATACGGCATCGACCTCAACCTCGTGCGGCAGATTGTCAAGCCTTCTGCCTTGACCTGGGTGCCGCGAACCGAGCCGTTCATCCTCGGCGTCGTCTCCATTCGCGGCGAGGTGGCGACGCTCATCGATCTTCGGTCGTGCTTGCGCCTTTTGCCCACCAAATGGCCGCGTTCATCCCGAATTCTCATTGTAGAGCGGGACGGCGAGGCGCTGGGGCTGCTCGTCGATGAGGTGACCCAGGTGCGCCGTTTGCCGAGCAGCAGCATCGAACGCGATCCCTCTCTTCTGGACGGGCCGCGGGCCGAGTATGTCCTCGCCCTGGGCCGCACGGGCCACCGTGACTTCGTGGTCATCATCGATCTGGACGCCGTGTTGCGTGAGTGGCTGCCATGAAGCGCGATTCCCTTCTGAGAGGCGGTTACGAGGAGGAGCGCAAGCTCATCGGTTGCATGGTGGGCGAGGTGCTCTACGGAATAGACATCATGCGCATCCGCGAGATCGTCAACCCCGCGCCTGTCATCGAGGTTCCGGCTGCTCCACCGTACGTCGTGGGAATGGCCGATCACCGAGAAGCCGTGGTTCCCATCGTCGATCTCCGGTTGCGGTTCGGGTTACCGCAAACAACGGCGACTCGCCGCACCAAATGGATCATCGTGGAAGCCCTTGGCAAGGACGTCGGTTTACTAGTGGATGGAGTGACAGACGTGCTGCGCCTGCGCACGCAGCAGAGGCGCGAGGTGCCTCCTCTGCTCAGCGATCGTCAGGCGCTTTGGATTCGCGACGTATGGGGAGCCGACCACCAGCTCGTGTTCGAGCTCGACCTAGATGCCGTAGCCGGACGGGCCTCGGAAATTCCGGCCCTCGACTCTGTGGGAGAACCCAACCAGTGACAGACGATTTCATGGATATTGAAAAGCGATTGGAGGCCCCGAGCCCCGAGGTGCGCAGGAGAGCTCTGCTCGACCTGGGCCCGCCTTGGAACACTTCAAGCGCGGACCACGTGCTCCATGCGCTGTCCGACGAGGACTGGCGAGTGCGCAAGGAGGCCGTGGGCATCGCCCGCCAGATGGCGGGAGACGACAGGGTTCTCCTGCGACTCATCGATCTTTTGGTGCAAGAAGAGGACATCGGAGCGCGCAATGCCGTCGTCGAGGTTTTGGTAGGAGCCGGCCCCCACGCGGTAGAAGTCCTGATGGAGAGATTTCCGAGTCTGAGGCCCGGTGGCCGAAAGATCGCCATCGAGGTGTTCGGCGGTGCCGGCGCCGAAGCGGCGCTGGATCTTCTGGTGAATGCGCTCCACGATCCGGATCACGCCGTGCGGATCTGCGCGGCCGAGTGGCTCGGAGAGTTTTCCGAGGAACGGTCCATCTTGGCTCTGCGCGGCTGTCTCGACAGCGCGGACAAAATGCTCGTGCTCGCGGCGCTCCAGTCCCTGGACCGGCAGAGCGCAGCGGTCCCCTGGTACGAGGTCGAGTCCATCGCTCATCAGGCTCTGTTTGGTGGGGATTTGCTCATGGTGCTCGGTCGCAGCGGCGATCCGCGCGCAGCGCCGGTCATCGCTCAAAAACTCGGGGACGAGCTCGCTGCGGCGCGCGCCTTGGAGATCCTACACGGCGCGAGCTCCGCTGCTGCTGCCGCGGTGCAAGAGGCGCTCGGGAAGCTCGAACCGTCCCTCCTCTCGCGCCTGGCCATGGAGGCCATCGATTTCGAGCCGAAAGATCGCCACGCAGCGGTGGCCTGTGTGCTTTGGTCGAGGTCCGAGACGCAAATCGATACGATCATCGAACTCGCCCAGCGGGAATCTCTGTATCCGCTCCTCTTGTCCGAGCTCGGGCAGTGGGGCAAACCTGTCTTGGACGTGCTCAGCGAGAAGCTCTCCACTCTCAGCGGACGTCCCCTGGCCTCGGCTCTGGGTCTTTTGGCGCGCCTGTGGCCAGCCGATATTGGCGACGAAGAGCGCCATGTGCTCGCCTTTCATTTGGCGAGCTGCGACGCCGTGGTTGCCACGGCAGCCGCCGGGGCCTTGTCCCGGTTTGGTGATTCGAAGGTGGTGGATCGCCTGGCGTTGCTGTTGCGTTCGGACAACGAACGCCTGTCGAAGACCGCGGGCCATGCTCTCAAGGATATCGGGCGCAAGTATCCCAAGGAGGTCCACGAGGCGCTCGCGGCGGTCGAGCTCGAAGGCAGAGCGGGGGTTGCGCTGTGTCAAGTGCTCGAAGTCGTGGGAGGCCCGCAGGACGCGCCTCGCCTGACTGCGGCGCTCAGCTCTCCCTCTCCAGAGCTTCGGCGCGCTGTGGTGGCTACCCTGCCGAGCCTCGGTGGTGCGGAGTCCATCAGTATTCTGGCTCTAGCCATGACCGACGAGGATCTGGGAGTTCGGATGGCCGCAGCAGCGTCGCTGTCGAAGTTGGGGCCGGCCGCGGCCGAGACTCTCGTTTCGGCCCTTCACGGTACCACCGGACCCCTCAAGGCCGCTCTTGTGCGCGGGCTCGGAAAGGTGGGTCACGCAGATGCGCCCCGAATTCTCAAGAGCTTGCTCCGCGATAGCACCGAGGTGGCTCTTGCCGCGCTCGAGGCGGCTCTCGCTTTGGGCGTGAGATTCGAGGAGGTCGCGGATCAGATCTTGTCCCACGGAGACCCCGAGGTCATCAAGCAGTCCCTCGCGGCCTTGGGAGACTCGCTGTCCGGGTCGCAGCTCGGACGTCTTTTGAGCCATGCCAACTGGGACGTGCGGCTCGCTGCGGTCGATGGGTTGGGACGTCTGCCCGACAAGGACGTCGAAAAGCTGCTCAGTGAGCGGCTCGACCTGGAGCGCGACGACCTCGTCATCGCCGCGCTGAACAAGGCCCTTGAGACCCGCCGCGGCAGGAGGGAGAGCTAGTGCGCATCGGCGATCCAGTCGTCCAGCTCTCGGTGGAGCGGTTTCGTCTGCTGCGGGATATGATCAACGAGCGTTATGGAATCTTTTTCGGGGATGACACTCGCTATCTCGTGCAGAGCCGGCTCGGAGAGCGGCTCGCACACCTGAGCCTGCCGACGTTCGAGGACTACTACTATTACATTCGCTACTCGGCGGACGGACAGACCGAGCTCGAGGAGGCTATCGACGTCCTGACCACGAACGAGACTTACTTTTTCCGCGAGGAGTACCAGCTGCACAGCTTCTCCCGCCAGATCTTGCCAGAGCTCGCCCGAAACCTAAGGGGGAGGCGCAAGCTCATGATTTGGTCCGCCGGATGCTCGTCTGGAGAAGAGGCCTACACCATCGCGGTTCTGGTGCGCGACAGCGGCCTATTCGCAGACTGGGACGTGCGCATCTTCGGGTCGGACGTGTCGCGAAGGGTACTGGCCAAAGCCCGCCGCGGTGTGTATCGCGCTTCGTCGTTCCGAGCGACCTCCGAGGCCCAGCTGACTCGGCATTTCACGAAGGCCGGGGAGGGATTTGCCATCAACGACGACATCCGGTCCCTGTGTCACTTCGGGCACCTCAATCTGCTCGACGAAGACCGCATCGCCCTGCTCGGAAAAGTCGACGTCGTCTTTTGTCGGAACGTGCTCATCTATTTCGACAAGAAGTCGAAGCTGCGCACGATCTCATCCCTCTATGAGCGACTGAATCCAGGGGGATTCCTACTCTTGGGGCACACCGAGTCCCTCCTCAACTTATCCACCGCGTTCGAGCTGGTGCACTTGTCAGACGATTTGGTTTACCGCAAGCCGGAGGTGCTCGATGCGCAGTAGAGGACGGATAAGAGTCCTCGTGATAGACGACTCGGCCTACAACCGTAAAACCCTGGCCGAGATGCTCGCCGAGGTTCCGGGCATTGTCGTGGTGGGCAAAGCTGCGGACGGCGAGGAGGGCTTGCGCATGGCACTGACCGAAGATCCAGACGTCATTACCCTCGACTTGGAGATGCCCCGCCTCGATGGGTTCACTTTTTTGAGATTGCTCCGCGCCAAGAGGCCCATCCCGGTGATCGTGATCAGCTCCCATTCGGACAGGAACAATGTGTTTCGCGCCCTGGAGCTCGGAGCCCTCGACTTCGTGGCCAAGCCTTCGGCCCGAAACAGCCCTGGACTGCGGGAGATCCGCGACGAGGTCGTGGCCAAGGTGCGCCTGGCCAGGCTCCTGCGCGAGGATACGGCGCTGCCTGAAACGCCGTATGGAATGGGCTTGCGGCCACCGTCCGCGCCGTTGCAGTCGGTGAGCGCCCCCCCGGCTTCACCGAGACCGTCACTTGGGCCGAGTCTCGCTCCTTCGATCCGGCGTGGCCCGATGCAGCGCGTCGTGGCCATTGCCTGTTCCACTGGTGGACCAGGAGCGCTGACCCAGATCCTGTCGGCCCTTCCCGGGGATCTGGGTGCGTCGATCGTCATCGTGCAGCATATGCCACCGAGGTTTTCTGGGTGCGTCGATCGTCATCGTGCAGCATATGCCACCGAGGTTTACCTCTACCTTTGCCGAGCGCCTCGATCGCCAGTGTGCCATCTCCGTCAAGGAAGCCAGCGACGGTGAGCCTCTGTGTGCCGGAGTGGCCTATCTCTCGCCTGGCGACGCCTGCCTCGAGGTGTCCCACTCGAATGACGGCTTCATCGCCTGCGTTCGTCCGCCGCTGGGTGACGAGCGATATGTCCCGTCTGCGGATCGGCTATTTTGCAGCGTGGCCGCGGCCGTCGGCCCGTTTGCTCTTGGGCTCGTGCTGACCGGCATGGGCGATGACGGTGCCCGGGGTGCCGTGGAGCTCGCGACCAGGGGTGCCAATGTGGTTGCCGAGGACGAAACCACCGCAGTCATTCCGGGTATGCCCCGAGCGGCGGTAGAGGCCGGCGGGGTATCCCAGGTCGTCGGACTTCACCACATGGCCGAAATCATAGTCGATTTCGCCGGTCGCAAACCCACAGGCTCCTAGTACCTCGTCAAGCCTCCGATGACGGGTACTCAACTCCCCCTTCGTAAGGGGGCAGGG
>JALOQD010000252.1 GCA_025453525.1 Myxococcota bacterium | reverse complement strand
GCCGTCTTCCCGGCGACCGATTTCGTAGACAGGCACAATCGAAGGATGCTGAAGCTGTGCGGTGATCCGGGCTTCTTTGAGAAACCGAATCTGCTTCTCTCTGAACGATTTTCGATCCTGCCCGTCGAGCACTGGATCCTGCAAATCGATTGCTTCGAGCAACTCTTTGAGGGCCACGTTCCTGCCGATGTGGCGGTCAAAGGCCAGGAGCACTCTCCCAATCCCTCCATGCCCCTGCTCTTTTTTGATCTCATAACGATCCCTGACATTCGGTATGAGGTCGAAACCCTGGTTCGTTGGCGGCACAACACTGATGCGTGAGGCTTTTTGAGCGGGTCGCCGTTCCGATCCCTCTGCCTCGCCGCCGGGTTTTGTGCCTTGAGAAGATCCCTGCTCGTCAGGTTTTCTGCGTCCGGCGACTCGGTTCTCGCCCACTGCGGTCATGAAGGTTTTGTCGAGACGCTCGACTTCCCGCTCAGAGAGCTTGGCCTTAAGAGCGCTGACGGTATTTTGGTCAGGTTCAGCTCTCAGCTTTGCGTAGTCTTCATCTTCTATCAGTCCCAGGCCCCTGGCCAAGACGACATACAGATCATCTTTGCGCATCGACTCTCCTCATCTCGAGGTCGTTGTTCATTGTTGCTCCAGCCGGCTTCATATGTTTCATGTTTTCCAAGCTCGCAATTTGAGGAATGGCACCCCTCTATCTGAAGAACATGAACAGAATTCCTGCGACACAGGCGGCGCCGATGACCACTAGAACGGCCAATTGGGCCGTTTTGTAGCGGGATTTTGGAGCGTCGTCACAAGTCGTTGGATGGGCGATGTCGCCTGCCTCGAGGGAGGGCTGAGTTGTTGGGAGACCGACGAGGGCAGGCGTGTCGGGGGAAAAAGGGGTCAGGGCAAGCCGAAAAGCACGAGCGCTCCGCATTCTAGCACCAGGGCATTTACTCAGATTTTGCATGATCACCGCGGACAGTGCGGGTGAAAGACGCGGGAGGTGGCGTCGCGGTTCAATGGGGTCGAGGTTGCTGACAGCCAGGAGCACCTGGGTAAGGTTCTTGCCGATGAACGGCAATTCTCCAGTGACCATTTGGTAGAGGATCACTCCGCAAGACCAGAGGTCCGCGGCCGCATCGATCTCTTTGGACCCATGGGCCTGCTCTGGTGACATGTAGTTTGGCGTTCCCAGTATCTCGCCCGTCCGAGTGAGGGGCTGGGTGCTGCCCCTTGGTCCCCAGGGTTTGGAAAGGCCGAAATCGAAAAGCTTGACGTAATCTGGGACGTCGTTGCGATGGATAAGAAAGATGTTGGCCGGTTTGAGATCTCGGTGAATGACGTTTTGGGCATGGATCGCCTCTAGAGCGGAGAGAACCTGGATCATAATGTGGCACGCACGTTGTTCAGTGAGAGGGGCTTCATTCTCCATGAGACGGTCCAGCTCTTGGCCGTCGAGGTACTCCATCGCCATGAACGGATTGCCGTCTTCCGTCTTCCCCACGTCGATGATTTCCACAATGTGGTTGTGTCCGATGGATGCGGCTGTTCTGGCCTCGCGCTCAAAGCGAAGGATGACATCGTCTTCTACGCTAAAATGGGAGGGGAGCAGCTTGATGGCTATCTTCCGCCCGAGTTGGAGATGGTCGGCCTCCATCACGAGACCCATGTTCCCCTTGCCGATAACCCGTACCAGCTTGTATTTGCCGTCGATTGTTCGTCCGATAAGAAGGTCGTTTGCCGTCGCTGTTTCCATCGTGTTGCTCCGCCTTCTCAAGCTTCGATAGATCAGATAGTTTAGATCACACGAATTGTCCAAAACAGAGGAGATGGAGGAATGGCGTCAGCCTCCGCGGCTTGCACCTTGCCTCCGCACGGACAGCCCGCCAGTTTTCAACATTTGCTCTGAAAAAGAGCCGTGGAAGATGTCCCCGTCTGCAACGCGGGATGCCTCGCTCCAAGCTCTCACTTGTCCTTGCAGCACCATTTGTATTTGCTGCCGCTGCCGCATGGGCAGGGTGAGTACGGATCGGTTGGCGAGGCCGGCTTCTGGGGGGCCGGGGGCGGTGCTGGTGGCTGCGCTGGCGCTGGCTCGCTCGGCGTAAAGCCGCGGGTCGCCGTGGCGATGGGCTCGTCCTCGGCCACGGAGGCGGCGTCCGAGGTGTCCTTGTGAAGAGCTTCGTGGACGACGCGGTCGGTGACCTCCGATAGGTACGATCGCAGGGTCGCGGCGAGCTCCTCGAACTCGGGCCACAACGTCTCGGCGACAAAGCGCTTGGACACCCTGGCCATGACCGTGGTGTGCCGCTGTCGATGGTACCGGTAGGGCGTGATCCCGTAGCGGCGCAGGAGGGCCACGAGCACCTTGCGCGACCAGGCGTCTGCCATGGTGAAGCGGTATTCGATGGGCGGGTCTTCACGCACGAGGGTGGCGAGCCGCGCGAGGATCCGCTCTCGGGCCGCCTCGGCTGCAGCCTTCTCCCCAGCAGTGGTGGCGCCAGCGTGGAGCGCTTCGATGGCCTTGATGCGCGCGATGAGCTTGGCTTCGTCCATGGTCGCCACGACTACTCCGTCAGGGACTGTCAGGTCAAACTCGCAGCGCGGCTCAGGGCTTGTGAAAGAATTTCCGACCGAGGAGATTTTTTCACAAGCTCTCAGGGCAAGGGAAGGGCGTCTGCGGCTTTTTGGCAGGTGGACTGCCCGCAGGCATCGTCATCGCTCGTGGGTTTGAATCGAGCGGATTTCGTTTCGGCTATGAGAATTTTTCCGTCCAGGGCGACAGAAATGTCATAGGTTTCAATGCCGTGCAGGTCGCCGCTCGGGGCTAGGAGCTCGAGGACGATGAGGTTGTTCGCCGATTTCGCCGTGAGCGTGAGGTTTTCTCCGCGGGCCTCGCAGCTCTCGAGCCCTTCAGGGCCTGGCACGGAGCAGATGGCCGCGATACCTGGCCTTGTTCCCGGCGCCATGGTGAAAGTATAGGTTCCCGTGGGAATCGGCCCTCGCTCTGGCTCTAGCTCGACGCTGATTCGGTCGTTGCAGGAATCTGTCGCACAATCTGCAGCTTCACAGCCGGGAAAGACCGAGCCGAGGGCTAGGCAGGACACCGCGAGGAATCGCGGCAAGGAAGAAACATCGTTCGAAACCACAGCGAACATGGAAAAAATACCTTTCGGGGCGGCGCAAAAATCTCGTGCGTCAAAGGCCGCCGACAACTCATGTACAAGCACGAGGCGTGCCAAGTTGTTTCGAGTGCGAGATCCCCTTTCGCGCCCTGCGGCAATGCGTTAAAAGGCTGGCACCGAGGCCGACCCTTTTGCGCGTTCTCGTGCCTCGTTAGAGGAACAGCCATGAAACACGATGCCATTGCAGTGATCGATTTCGGCGGTCAATACGCCCACCTCATCGCGACCAAGGTACGCCGCGAGGCCAAGGTGCTCGCCGAGATCCTGCAGCCCGATGATCCCACCTTGAAGTTCGCGCAGTACAAGGGGATTATCATCTCCGGCAGCCCGTCGCTCGCGTCCCATGGCGAGGATTCGGATTACAACAAGGCCATTTACGATCTTCCCATTCCCATCCTCGGGTTCTGCTTTGGTCATCAGGAGATCGCCAAACACTACGGCGGCAAGGTCATCCACGGTGGACGCGAATGGGGTCATACCGATTTTCAAGTGAGGCGAGTGGATCACCCGCTGTTCAAGGGCTGCCAAGCGGTGGAGCAAGTGTGGATGAGCCATTTCGACTCCGTGGTCGAGGTGGGCCCGCAGTTCGAGGAATTCGGTACGAGCAGCCGGGCTGGTGACGCGCTGCACGGGTTCGCGGCCCTTGGCTCTGATTCCCTCAAGCGCTACGGCTTCCAGTTTCACCCCGAGGTGGACGACACGGTGAACGGCGGCCGTATGATCGCCAATTTCGTGCTCGATATTTGCCAGGCCACACCGTCGTGGACCATGGAGCGTTACATCGATGAACAGATCGAAAAAATCAGAGCCCAAGTCGGCGACAACAGCGTGTTTCTCCTCGCTTCCGGAGGCGTGGACTCCACGGTCGCCGCGAGGCTCATCGGTGAGGCGCTCGGCCCTAATCGGCTGCACCTGCTCCACGTGGACAATGGCATGATGCGCAAAGGCGAGAGCCGGCGCGTGCTCGACATGTTCGCAGACCTCGGGCTCGGCGAGAACCTGCACTTCGTCGACGCTACCTTCGACTTTCTCGAGGCCTTGAAAGGCGAGACCGAGCCAGAGCGCAAGCGCCGCATCATCGGCGATACGTTCATCGAGGTCTTTCAGAAGCAGGCGGCTCGGCTCGGCATCGAGACACACCTGCTCGGCCAAGGCACCATCTACCCAGACACCATCGAAACCGGCGGTACGTGTCGCGCCGATACCATTAAGACTCACCACAACCGCGTGCCAGTCATCGACAAAATGATCGAGGAGGGCAAGGTCATCGAGCCGCTGGCGGATCTCTATAAGGTCGAGGTGCGCGAGCTCGGAGAGAAACTCGGGATTCCCCACGATGCCATCTGGCGCCATCCGTTCCCCGGGCCAGGACTGGGCGTGCGCTGCTTGTGCTCGAGAGGCGAGGCAGAGGGTGGTGAGACCGCGGCGGCTTCGGCAAAAGCAGAGGCGATAGCCAGCAAGAGTGGGCTGTCGGCCATGGTGCTGCCCATCCGCTCCGTGGGTGTGAAAGCCGATCTGCGCTCCTACGAGCACCCGGTGATGATCGCCGGGAACAAGCCGTTCGACGAGCTGCTCGAAGTGGCGAGCGCCATCTTGCGCGACGTGGACGGCGTGAATCGCTGCATTTGGACCGTGTCCGAGCGGTTGCCTCGGTCGGCGAGGCTCGTGGCCGCCACGATGACCAAGGACCGTCTCGACCTCTTGCGCGAGGCCGATGCCTTGGTCATGGATGGCCTGCGTCGCCACGGCATTTACGGCGACATCTGGCAGTGCCCGACAGTGCTCGTGCCCATGGAGCTGGACGGGAAAGGCCATGAGCTCGTCATCGTGAGGCCCATCCACTCCGAGCGCGCCATGACCGCCAAGGCCGCGAGCTTGCCCCTGTCCCTCGTCCAAGAGCTCGAGCAGAGCATTCTCGGCCTGTCCAGAGTCTGCGGACTGTGCCTCGATCTCACCTCCAAGCCTCCGGGAACCATCGAGTGGGAGTGAAGAGCAGCCCCTGCCGCCACACAGCTTCGTCTTTTTGCCTGGCGCTCGAGAAATTTTGGGGGAGCTTAGATCAAAGTGCCAGTGGCGCCGTCTAAGACCGCAGGAGCGCACGATGCCCCCCTTTTTGGGGAGTCACACAGGAGGACGCCATGACCCGCTCGATTCTGCTTTTCTCCCTTGCCCTTTGCGCCACCATGGCCTGCGCCCAGAGCGCCGAGGCTCGGCGTGGGGCCCGTCATGTCTCGGACAACGGCGAGTACAGCTTCCAGGTGGAGATAGACGGCTACGCAGCGCCCATCTACTCTGGCGACGGTCGTTCGTGGATCGAAGGTGTCTACGGACGCAGCTACGCCATTCGCGTGTTCAACCACACTGGAGAGCGCATCGAGGCCGTGGTCAGCGTGGACGGCAGGGACGTGGTCAGCGGTGGCAGCGGCGACTACCGCAAGCAGCGCGGCTACGTCATCGACCCCTACGGTTCAGTGCTCATCGACGGTTTCCGCCAGTCCTATCAGAATGTCGCGGCATTTTACTTCACCGCCCCGGGCGATGCCTACGCCAGTCGCATGGGCGACTCTCGCAACCTCGGAGTCATCGGCGTGGCCGTGTTCCGCGAGCGAACGCCCTACGTGCCGCCGCCGCCGCCCATCGCCTACGAAACGCGTCGCCGAAGCGACGGATTGGGTTCTGGCCGTGCGGCAAAGTCCGCTCCTGCTCCCTCTTCGGGCGCTGCGAGAAGTTACGAATCCGAGGCTGCCGCTGACGCGCCGCGTTCCCAGAGCCTGGGCACGGGTTATGGTGAGAGCACCTACTCGCCGGTCTCGACAACGAAGTTCGTGCGGCGTTCGGCCCGCAGACCCGACGTGCTGCTTTCGATTCGCTACGACGATCGCCAGGGACTCATCGACAACGGCGTGTTGGCGCGGCCCTACTACCCGCCGCAACCGCCCCAACCCCAACCGTTCCCCTCGGCGCAGCCCCAGTTCGCGCCTCCGCCACCTCCGCAGAATCCTCCTCCGTGGTATTGGGAGTAGCAATCCGAGAAAGAAAAAAAGCACCTGCTCGCAGTCCATCTTCATTTCCAGCGCTATACTTCCTCAAAAGCTCTCCACAAAACGAACCTTGCCAAGGAGGTCGTCCATGTTTTCTAGGGGTATCGAAGCTCGCGCTCTCGGTTGTGGTTTTTGCATGCTTGTGCTCCTGGGCTGCGGAGGCTCTGAGCCGTCCCAAGCCAATACGGGCCGTTTGGACAATGCTTTTGAAGAAGAGCGGTTCGAGCCGAAAAAGGTGTCATACGCGGACCAGCGCGAGGCTGGGGTCAAGGAACAGATCGCCATCCAGCAAAAGAAGGACGGCAATCTCCAGGAGGCGCTCGTGGCCATCGATGAATCGATCGCGCTCAACCCGAACCTCGCCTCGTCGCACTTCACCCGCGGCAGCGTGCTGCGCCTGATGGAGCGTTACGACGACGCGGTCCTGGCGTTCCGCAGAGCCCGTGAGATCGAACCGAGCTATCAGAATGCCTGGGCCATGGAGGGCTCGGCGTACCTGCGTCTCGAGAATTGGCAAGCATCCATTGCTCCACTGAGCCGGGCGACGGACCTGGACAAAAAGGACGCCACGGCCTTTGCCAACCTGGGGCTGGCCTACCGCAAAATGAACCAGCTCGAGAATGCCGTGGGCGTTTACAAGGAAGGACTCGTGTCGAACCCCGACAGCCCAGAGCTCTTGTCCAACCTGGGAGTGGCGCTGACCAAGCTGAAGCGCGATGCGGAGGCCGTGGTTCTCCTGCAGGATGCCGTGCAAGGCAATCCGGACAACTATGAAATCCGCCTCAATCTGGCCATTGCCCTTCGGCAAACCGACCGCTGCGCCGATGCCATCCCTCACTACGAGCAGGCTCTGGTCCTAAAGCCGAACGATGAGAACGCTGCCTATGACCTGGCCGTCTGTCTGCGCAACTCGGGCCAACGACAGAAGGCTGTCGTCGCTTACGAGCGGTTCATCGCGCTCATCAAAGACAAAGACCCGGAGCAGGTCCGCGCTGCCGAGAAAGAGCTAGAGGCCCTCAGGAAACCGAAGGGAAAAAAGAAGTAGGAACGGAGCATTACGCCTCGAGAGCTCGGAGCTGTCTCTCTTCCGAGCCTGCCATCGATTCCCCAGCCGCTCGTCCATGCCGCGGGTTTAGAGCGTTTGTTGCCGACGATTGTGGAGCTTGGCTAAAAAATGGAATTTGACACTGGCCGCGGCTGGCCGGTACAAACTCCGCCATGCTTGACGTGAACCTTGTTTTCGCATCCCCTGCATCCCCTTCGCGCCTCTTGGAGCTCGGCCTGTCCCTCGGGTGCGTGACCGTGGCGCTTTTGTTCATCATTCGCCTCTTGCGGCAGCGCGGCCTGCCCTCGGGGGCGCGGCGCATAAAGATTTTGGAGCGCCTCGTGCTCGAGCCGCGTCGCGCGTTGCACCTCGTGGAGGTCGACGGCCAGACGATGCTCGTGGGCACGAGCGAGCAGGGCGTCGAGTTGCTGCGTTGTGAGGAACCGCGAGCTCCCGGCGGGGCGCCAGCCGCGGAGAGCGCGCCGTGATCGCCAGCGTGTTCGCCATGAGCGACCTGACCTCGGCCATAGGCGGCGCGGTGGTGCTCGCGGCCCTGCCACTATTGGCCATCGCAGCAACCTCATTCATCAAGATTGCGGTGGTGCTCGCCATTTTGAGACAGGCTCTTGGCGCACCCAGCGTGCCGCCCACCTCGGTGCTCACCGCGCTCGCTGCCGTGCTCAGCTACTTCGTGATGGCGCCGGTTGCAAGCGATGTGCTCCTTGCATTAGCGACGTTGCCGCAAGCTGGGACCGATGCTCTCGGTCTTGGAACCGCGCGCTCGACTCTCGATGTCGCTGTTCCCCCTATTGTCGAGTTTCTACGCGCCAACACACCGGACGACGAGGTCGCGTTCTTTTGCGACCTTGCTGGCACATCCTGCGGACCAGAGCCGTCGCTGCGGTTTCTCTTGCCCGCTTTTGTGCTCACCGAAATCGGCAAAGCCTTCATGATCGGGTGTCTCGCCTACCTGCCGTTTCTCGTGGTGGACCTGCTCGTGTCCGCCAGCCTGCTCGCCATGGGGATGACCAGCTTGTCTCCCCACTCGGTCGCTCTTCCGCTCAAGCTGCTTCTGTTCGTCGCTGTGGATGGCTGGCGCTTGCTTTTCAGCGCACTGCTCGTCGGATACGAAGTCTAAATCTCTTTCCTCGCGTGTTTTTTCTCGCCTTTGAGCTATTTTTAATGCGACGAATTAAAAGAAGGGTCGAGTTTGAAACGATGCACCTCGCAGACGAGCTAAGAGCCTTCGAGCTCATGGAGATGGCGCGCACGACCTCGCCGGAGAGGCTCGCGGTCGCCTATCCTCACCCGTTTCTTTTGGGGGAGATCGACGAAGCCGACAGTCGGGACGAGTTTTTTACGAGCCATAGGCCGAGTAGTCCACCCGCGAACATCGCCGATGCTCCGCCTTTCCGCAT
>JALOQD010000020.1 GCA_025453525.1 Myxococcota bacterium | reverse complement strand
CCCGGAGGCGACGACATCGCGTTCATCGAAAAGCTCAAGAAACGCCGCGTGCTCGTGGTGCCGGGCTCGGGCTTTGGCTGCCGGGGCTACTTCCGCATCGCCTATTGCACCAACGACGAGAACATCGAGGGCGCCTTGCCGGCGTTCGAGGCGGTCCTGCGGGACTAAAGCGCTCCATGATTCGATACGTCCAGCCCCTTTTACGTCCGCCGTCCGAAGCGCGCTCCTTGATTCTGCAGGCGACGATTGGCTGCTCTCACAACGAATGCGCCTTTTGCGTTGGCTATCGGAACAAGAAGTTCAAGGCCCGTCGCCTCGAGGAGCTGTTTGCCGAGATCCGTTGGTCCGGTGTCGAGCTTCCCTTTGTCACGAGGGTCTTCTTGGCCGACGGCGATGCCTTGGCCCTGGGCACGAGCAGGCTCCTGCGGATCCTGGAAGAGCTGCGGCACAGCTTGCCCAATCTCAACAGAGTCTCGGCCTATGCCGGACCGAGCAACCTTCGACGCAAGACCGAGGCCGAGCTTCAAGAGCTCAAGGACGCGGGCCTGCGTCTGCTGTATTTCGGCGCCGAATCGGGCCAGGACGAGGTGCTGCGCCGCATTCGCAAAGGCACAACCGCGCAAGAGATGATCGAGCTGTGCCTCAAGGCTCAGGCAGCGGGCCAGTCTTTGTCCATCACGGTCATTCTCGGCCTGGGCGGACCGCGTCTGTCGCAAAGCCACGCCCGGGAGACGGGCGCGCTGCTGAGCGCCATCGCGCCGCGCTATGCTTCGGCGCTCACCCTCATGCTCGAGCCGCGAGCTCCCGCGTTCGAAGCCGTGTTCGACGACCCGGATTTTCGCGAGCTCGACCCCTTGGAAATCGTGCAGGAGTGCCGCACGCTTCTCGAGGAGCTCGACTCAAAAGGCACGACCTTTCGTTCGAACCACGCCTCCAACTACCTGGCCCTAAAAGGCGACTTGCCGCAGGACAAACCCAGGCTCCTGGCCGAGATCGATCGCGTGCTCGCCGGGGAGCGCCACCGACTGCGACCGGAGTTTCTCAGAGGGCTGTAGGACGTCGTTCACCTCGCGAGAGCGCCCACATCACCCCCCTAGGACCGTACGTCCGCTTTTTTTTTGCGAGGCGACCGGCTCGAGGCGCCTGGCGGGGTATACTCATACTCAAACGACGATGAAACGGCGGGCTGCCGCCGGGAGAATTCTCATGCGACTGTGGTCTTTAGCCTTCGTATTTTTGGGTTTGCTCGGCTGTATTGACGATCGAAAGGATCTGGACCGCTGCGTCGAGGACACGAACCTCACCCCCCAGGAAACGGACAGCCCGGAGACCGATACGGGCTCAGGGTCGAGCACCCAAGTCTCCACAGCACCGGACACGGACACGAACACGGACTGGTCTTGTTTCTTGAGCGAATGCAAAAAGGACGAGGAGTGCGATTGCATGCCCAGCACCATGTGCCCAGACCAAGGGCCGCCGTTTATCAAGTTCCATTGCCTGGTGGTCGACTGCGAGCCCAGTGACCCCTCGACCTGTCCGCCCAATATCCCGTGCATCGACGCCACATCCTTGAGCGCAGGGGTCCTCTCTTGGGTGTGCTTCAAGATGGATTGAAGGAAGCGGAAGAGCGCATGAAAACAACGAGAACAGTGGGCTTTGTCGTCGCGATGAGCACCTTGCTGATGCACAGCTGGCTCGCCTTGGCCGAGGATCCCGCGTCGACCGAGACCGGGGACACACCCGCCGACACCCAAGGCCTGATTGTCGAAGAGCTGCCCATGCCGGGCGAGCCTGGGACAAGCGCGGCCGGAAATGAGCTCGTGGTGGGTGGGCCGATGGTTCAAAGCGCTGTCGGAGCTGGTCAGGAACAAGAGTTCATCGACATGTCGCTTTCAGAGCTGCTCAGCGTGAAGGTGGAGTCGGTCTCGAAGAAGGCCGAGCGCACCTTCGACGCTCCTTTGGCCGTGTCCGTGATCACTCGGGACGAGATTCGGCGCAGCGGCGCGCGCACGATCATGGAGGCCCTGCGCCTCGCCCCAGGCCTCATCGTGCGCGAGCAGACCGTGGGAAACTACGACATCCATGTTCGAGGTCTCGACAACGTGCCCCCCAATACTCAATTGCACGATATGGCGAGCTCCACGTTGCTCGTCATGGTCGACTATCGGGTGGTCTACAACTACTTTCAGGGCGGCACCTTCTGGGAGACGATTCCGGTGGGTCTCCATGACGTGGAGCGCATCGAGATCATCCGAGGTCCGGCCGCCGCTCTCTACGGCCCCAACGCGGTGACCGGTGTCATCAACATCATCACGGCTCGGCCCAAGAAGAAGGGTTTCTACACGAGCAACCGCGTGGAGTACGGACCCTTGTGGGACGAGCGCCTCGTGGGTGCGGCCGCGGGTTACGATTTCGGGCCGCTGAGCCTCATCGTCTCGGGCGATTACCATCACGCGGATCGGCATGACAGTGGCTATTTCTCGTTTCGCGATCGGGTTGTTTACGAGGATCCAGCGGACATGCCCCGCGGCATGAGTGGGGCACCCCTCGAGAACCCGGTGCAGCGTTACCCACGCCTCGATCTGGCCACAGATCGCCTGGCCGTCAATGCCTTCTTGAACGCTCGGCTCGGGGAGCACGGGAGCCTCGACATCAGCGGTGGATTCGAGACGTCCCGCGTCCAGAAGATCTACGCCGATACCTGGGCCACGCCTCTGACGACGAACGACTCTGTCACGGGCTACGCGGACGTCATGGCCAAGTTGTACGGCGCCACGGCCCACGTGTCCTACTACCTCGGCGACCAGGCGATGCTCGGCAATCTGAAGGCGCTCGCCGAAGGCAATGTCCGGGCCTACAGATTCAACGTGCTCGACAGCGAGCTCACCTACGATATTGGGCTGCTCGACGAAAAGCTGCGCATCACCCCAGGGGTGGGCTTCAGGCGCGCCGAGTACTCTGGAGCGCTGATCGCCTCTCACTCCTTTGAGGACGATCAATTGCTTCCAGGCAATCTCGACATCTCCGATCCAGACAAAGCGCTGCAGGCCCTCTCAGGCTCCCTGCGAGGCGATCTCAAGCTGTTCGACAAGGTCCGCGTCGTGGCTGGGGTGCGGGTGGACTACTATTTCGATCGCGTTGAGGACCGTTTCTATCCGCGCACCGAAGAGAACCTCGACTACACCACGGCCGCGACCGCGGTATCGGTGGAAGGCAAGAGCGCGATCCCATCCTGGCAGATCGGCGCCACGGCGCAAATCTCGCCCCTCCAACTGTTGCGCCTGTCCTACAGCCGGGCCCACCGCGCGCCCTTTCTCATCAACACCTATTTCTACGACGACTATTCACCCCCGGTCATTGGGCTGGGCAATCGCGCCCTGGACGTCGTGACCAGCGATGCCGTGGAACTCGGCCACCGGGGTCAGCTCCTCGAAGGGCTAGAGGTCGACACCGAGCTCTTCTATTCAAATACGCGCGGCTTCTCGGGTTTCTATCCCCACGCCCGTGAGCTCGTGGACGGCCAGTTGCGCATCTACACTCAGGCAGAGACTCTCGATACCGTGGCCCATCAGATCGGCCTCACGTTGAGCGCGTTTTTGACCTTGCCCAAGAGCCGGCTCAAGTTGTTCGCGACCGTTCAGGAAACTCTGCTTGCCCACCATGCGCCAGACACGTTGCACTTGTTCGACTTCGAATACGACCCCCAGGATCCGGCCAATCAGAGCAAACTCCGACACCGCGGAACACCGAGCGTCTACGGCGGGTTGACCTTCGATATCCGTCCAATCCAGAAGCTGAATATCAATGCCAATGTGTACGCCTACACTGGCCACACCTTGGCGCGGACCGATCAGGTTCTGGGCATGCTCTACACTGCCACCTACGAGACGAGCGAATACGAGGTGCGGCCCAAGGCGATTCTCAACGCCAAGGTCGCCTACACTCTCGTCAAAGGCCTCGACCTTTTTGTCTCAGGGTACAACCTGCTGTTCATCAAACGTCCGGAGCATTTCCATTCCGACTCGACGAACCTCGTCGCCATGGTGGGCGCCGAGTACTCCTACTAGAAGTTCTCTTTTCGCCGATGTATCGAAAAATCGAAGCGCTAGGCTGGAGTTTCGACATTTTTTCGTAGGGAGGACGGAAGCTGGGCGAGCCGCCCGCCGCAAGGAAGCCGCGATATTTTTCGCGGAGGCCTACTGGCGGTAGGGTGAGTGAAAAATAGCGCGGATGACGCAGCGCCGGTCGTTCAGCTTTCGACGCAGTAGGAAAAATGACGAAACTCCAGGCTAGGACGGCTCGTCAGCGAGCCCTGTCATTTCTTTGCTTCTTCGGGCGGGCAGTCGAGGCACTCGTGCTTCTCGTACTCCAGCAGACCGTCGGTGGCCATGAATCCATCGCCTGACTGGCGGGTGAACCGACCGGTGATTTTGTACTTCTGACCTTCGCGCCAATCCCAGATCACCGGAGGCAGGTACACACCCTCGGGCAACTCGTCTTTGATGCCCTTCTCGTCTTTTTCTTTCTGGTCGTCCATTTCCTTGAAGCTCTTGGCGTAACCCACGACCCGCAATAGCCGCTTCTCGATGTTCTCGGCCTTTTCATCAGCGAGGAAGAGATGCGGCATGAGGGTGAAACAGGCCTTGCCTTCTTCGCACTCGGGTTTTTTGTACACGTTGGCGATGTAGGCCGTGACCGTGACCTGGGTTTCGATGGTCTTGAGGATCTGCTTGCGCACGCCGTACACCGAGTGCGAGCCGTCCGGGTAGGCCTCGGGTGCGGTGGGCTTGGGGATGGACGGAACCGGCGGCAGGTTCGCCTTGTAGGTGTCTACTTTTTCCGCCACCACCTTGCGAGAGTCCTTGTCGTCTTGGGTGCAGCCAAGCAGCAGCATGGCAATTGCGACAGCGGATAGGAGCGCGAGCTTCTTCATTCGTCTCTCCTTCTTCATGCGTCGGGTCGACCTCGAGGCCTTTTCGCCCATGGGAACTTTCAGGGGAAGTTACCACAGGCAAGAGACCGGATTCAATGTCTCTGCCATATTGTACAACCATTGGGACAAGCGACCAGCAGTTGTGATAGGTCTCTTTTATGCCCATCATCGTCCAGAAGTACGGAGGCAGCTCAGTCGCGGATCTAGATAAAATCCGCGAAATCGCGCGAAAGGTCGTGGCTTGCAAGGCCGCCGGCAATGACGTGGTCGTCGTGGTCTCGGCCATGGGAAAGACGACCAATGACCTCGTTTCGCTCGCGAAACAGTTGACAGATACGCCTCCTCGTCGAGAGCTCGACATGCTGCTGACGACCGGCGAGCGCATCACCTCGGCGCTCTTATCCATCGCGATCCACGCGGCGGGCTACGAGGCCGTGGCTCTGACCGGCTCCCAGTGCGGCATCCTCACCAACGACCGGCACTCGGACGCGCGGATCATCGAGGTGCGCCCCATTCGGGTCGAGGACGAGTTGGCGCGGGGCTGCGTGGTCATCGTCGCTGGGTTTCAAGGCATGAGCTACAAGCGGGAGATCACCACGTTGGGACGGGGCGGCTCTGACACCACTGCCGTGGCGCTCGCCGCAGCCCTGGGCGCGCAGCGGTGCGAAATCTACTCCGACGTCGACGGTGTCTATACCGCGGACCCGGCCAAGGTTCTCGGGGCCCGGCATCTGGCCGAGCTTTCCTATGAGGAAATGCAGGAGATGGCCATGGCCGGGGCCAAGGTTCTCAAAGCCGAGGCCGTAGAATTCGCCAAGCGAGCCGGCATCGCCATCTATGCCCGCGCCTCGTTTGCTCCGGGCCGCGAGACCGTGGTGCGCAAGGACACGCCCCTCGAGGATCACGGGGTGAGGGCCGTGGTCTCGGAGAGAGATATCGCCTGGGTGGGTTTGCGCGGCACGGCTGTGACCGAGAGGCTCGTCGACCTGCTCGAGGCTGCTGAGGCCTCTCTGACGCCCATCAAAGAGCTGCGCGTTCAAAACCCGCAAGGCCATGCGGCATGGGCCCGCGGTGCCTTTGCGGTGTCCACGGGCCAATTGCCCGACTGGAACAAGGCCAAGGCGGCGCTCTTGGTCTGCGGCGGGCAGGATCTAGAGATCGTGGAGGATCTCGCAGCCGTGTCCCTCATCGGCGTGGGCATCAATCGCGACGCGCGCAATCTCACCCGCGCCCTGCGAACGATGCAAGCGCTGAAGGCGCCGGTGCTCGGCCTGTCGACCTCGGGGTTCCGCATCTCGATCATCACCACCGCTGCTGCGCTGGAACCTGCGCTGTCTCGGCTCCACGAGGCATTTATCGAGAACCCTTCCATGAATGCTGTCGATCCGAGCCTCCCATGAGTCGCACAAGGAGATCCGGGGGATGTTGAACAGAAGAGTACTGGTCGTCGACGATGAGAAGAACATCCGCCGCACCTTGAGCCTGGTGCTCGAAGGCGAGGGCTACGAGGTGCGGGCCGTGGGAACGGCAGAAGAGGGCATCCGCGTGCTCGACACAGAGGGCGCCGACCTCGTCATTTTAGATATCAAATTGCCTGGCATGAGCGGGGTCGAGGCCCTGCAGAAGATCCGCAGCGGCTCCACGGACTACAAGGACGTTCCGGTGATCATCATCTCGGGACACGCGTCGCTCGCCGAGGCCGTGGATGCGGTCAAGCACGGTGCGACGGACTTTTTCGAGAAACCGCTGGACCGGGACGCGGTGCTCTTGCGCATTGGCAACTGCCTGCGCAACGTGCAGCTGCGGGCCGAGGTGGAAACCCTGCGCGCTGCGGCCATCGAACGAGGCGAGCTCATCGGCAGCAGCGGGGTCATGCTGCGTCTCGTCCAGGAGATCGGCAAAGTGGCGCCCACTCGCAGCAGGGTGCTCATCACGGGCGAGTCCGGCACAGGCAAGGAGCTCATCGCTCGGGCCATCCACAGGGGAAGCCCCAGGAGCGCCGGGTCTTTCGTCAAGGTCAACTGCGCTGCCATTCCTTCGGAGCTCATCGAGAGCGAGCTGTTCGGTTACGAGCGGGGCGCGTTCACCGGCGCCGTGGGTCGCAAGGCAGGCCAGTTCGAGCTCGCCGACGCTGGGACGCTGTTTCTCGACGAGATCGGCGATATGGCCCTCTCGGCTCAGGCCAAGGTCCTGCGCGTGTTGCAGTCCGGCGAGCTGGCTCGCGTGGGGAGCCAGCGAACCATCACGATCGATGTGCGCGTGCTCGCTGCCACCAATCGCAACCTCGAAGAAGCCGTTTCCATCGGCGCGTTCCGAGAAGATCTGTATTTCCGGCTCAATGTGCTGCCCATCAAGGCCCCACCGCTCCGAGACCGCGAAGGCGACGTGCCGCTGCTGCTCGAAGCGTTCATCGACGAGTTCTGCAAGGAGAACGGCTACAGGCACAAACCCGTAGACGAAGACGCCATGGCCCGGTTGTGCATGTACAGCTGGCCGGGCAACGTACGGGAGCTCAAGAACCTCGCAGAGCGGCTCGTCATCATGAGCGGCGAGCGCATCACCCTTTCGGACCTCCCGTCCGAGATGACCCCGAGCCGATCCTTCGAGCCCGGCGGTCCATTGCGACTGCCGCGGGGCCAACAGTTGACCCTCAAGGACATGCGCGAGGCCGTGGAGCGCCAGTACATCCTCGAGGTGCTCGAGAGCCACGATTGGAACATCTCACGGTCGTCTCAAATCCTCGGCATCGAGCGGACCAACCTGCACAAGAAGCTGCGAGCCTTGGGGATCAATCGCGGCGAGGCGAACTGATAGCTACGGTGGAATCGCACCCTTTGGCCCCCATGAAAATGGTGTTTCTCAAAAGCCCGAGGAACCGCAACAGCATCGCCGTGCTCGAGCGCGTGCTGCGCTCTTCCGGCCTTCGGATATCGACTCGCGCCGAGACCACCGTTCCCACGGATCTCGACGAACGAGACATCTTCGCCTTCTCCTTCACGACGACCGACCTCGACGCAGTTGTCGAAGTTCTCAGGCCGATTCTGCTTGGACCGCGGCGTCCTCTGCTGCTTGCCGGTGGAGCCCATGCGACCGCCGATCCCGATGGAACCTTGAGCCTCGGTTTCGACGCGGTGTTCGTCGGCGAGGCCGAGCACACCTTGCCGCAGTTCCTGCGAGCCTGGACTGATGACCCGAGCCGCAAGCGCGTGCAGGAAGACCCCATCGTTCGCCCTGGGGAGCCCTACGACCTCAACAGCGAGACCCACGCGGACGAATCCACCGCACAGTTCCCCTTTCTCGAAATCAGTCGGGGTTGTCCCTATGCGTGCGCCTTCTGCCAGGTGCCCATGGCGTTTGGAAGGCGCATGCGCTTTCGCGGACCTGCCATGAGCGCTGCGGGCGTCGCCCATGCCGTGGCCAGGGGTCATCGCCGCATCCGGTGCCTCACCTCAGACGCCTTTGCCTATGGCGGCGGTGGCCCAGCCCAGGTTGCGGCCTCTTTGGAATCCCTCGCGCTCGCCTGCCGCGAGGCTGGCGCCGACTACCTCATGCTGGGCAACTTTCCCTCTGAGGTGCGCCCTGACAGAGTCTGTCCCGAGCTCCTGGGCGTTTTGGTGCGCCACTGTGCCAATCCGACGGTCGTGGTGGGCGTGCAATCCGGCTCTGATGCGGTGCTTTGCGCCATGCGGCGAGGGCATACGGTGCAGGAGTCTGTCAGCGCTGTTTCCCTCATTCGCGAGGCTGGGCTCATGCCCCATGTCGATCTGCTGCTGGGCTTCCCCGGAGAGACGAGCGCGGATCGCCGTGCCACCTTGGAGCTCGCTCTCTGGGTATTGTCCCTGCCGAGCAGTCGCCTTCATCTGCACGTCTATTTGCCCCTCCCTGGAACGCCTGCGTGGCCTGCCGAGCCCGAGGCCTTGGAACCGCAGGTCATCGCTCGCCTGCGGCAGCTCGTCGCAACGGGTCGCGTGGACGGCTATTGGGACCAACAAATCGCCCAGGGCAAACGCATTTTGGCCCAGAGGCGCAGCGGCCTCATCCATTGTCGGTAAAGGCGCTTTGTGCGTGAGCCTTTTGGCCCGAAGGCCTTCTGACTGTGCTTGACAGGGCTGCTGGACAGGGATTATGCGTGGCATTGTGCTCCAAAAAGGCGGCGCAAAGGCCTGGCAGCTAAAGCCCCAAGGGAAAGAGAGCGACCCATCATGGAAGAGAAGATCATAAAAATCATCGACGAGAAGATTCGTCCGGCGCTCCAAATGGACGGTGGCGATATCGAATACCTCGGCATGGAAGGCAACAACGTCAAGGTGCGGCTCAAGGGCGCCTGCCATGGCTGTCCCTCGGCCCAAATCACCCTACAAATGGGAGTGCTGCGTCTCCTCAAGGCCGAGATCCCCGAGATCGAGGGAGTCATTCCTGCGTGACCCCTTACACCGGCTCTTCGCCCAAGTAGACGCGTTTGGCCACGTCGCTGTCCCGGATTTCCGAGGGAGTGCCGTGGACCGCGATCTTGCCCTCGGCGAGCAGATAGACCCTGTCGCACAAGGCCAGGGCCCCGCGGACGTTGTGATCGGTGAGCAACACGCCGACGCCGCTGTGCTTGAGCGCGAGCACGGCGCGGGATATCTCGGCCGCTGCTATCGGATCGACACCGGCGAGGGGCTCGTCGCATAGGAGCACCGAGGGAGAGATGCAAAGGGCTCTGGCGAACTCCAGACGTCGCCGCTCTCCGCCAGAAAGCCGGGCCGCTCTTTGGCTTGCGACGTCGCTCAGGCCGAATTGGAGGATGAGCTCTTTGGCCTTGCGCGCCGGCTCCTTTTGATGGTTGGCCTCGAGCACGGCGAGCAGGTTGTCTTGCGCGCTGAGTCCTTGCAGCACCGAGGGCCCCTGGGGCAGGTAGCCGAGCCCGAGACGGGCGCGGGCATCGAGGGGCAAGCCGTCCACGGGAAGGCCAAAGCGCACGGCGCCTCGGTCTGGTCGCAGAAGGCCGAGCAACATGCGAAAGGTCGTGGTCTTGCCCGCGCCGTTGGGTCCGAGCAGGCCCACCACCTCGCCCGGGCGCACCTCCAAGTCGACGTCGCTCACGATGAGCCGTCCGCCCAAGGACTTGGTGAGCCCTCTCGCCTCGAGGGACCTCGTCACTCCTGGCTCCTGTGACCCAAGGGCAGCTCGAAGGTGCCTGTGGCGCGCTCGATTTCCATTTGGCCGGTTTCCAGGTGCACGGTCACGCGCTCTCCAGACAGCTTGTGCGGGCCGCTCGTGAGACGTGGATTTCCTTCGAGCACCAGGACGCCTCGACCCACATCGAGAGCCGCGCGTTGAGCCGTGGCCGACATATCGCCCTTGTACACGGACAAAGGACCCTTGGCCGCAAGATGCGAGACTTGGCCCGCGTCGTCGTATCGGACTTGCAGGGAGGCGCATTCGAGGCGGAGCTTGCCAAAAAAGGCGCGAACGTGACCTTCGAAAGAGGCGCGACCCTCACTATGGCGAACCTCGAGGCGATCCGCGCTGATCTCGACTTTGTCGGCCGCTGCGCTCTGCGTGCCCCAAGCGAAAAACGCGACCGAAATCAGAAGAGCAACGCCTTGCTTGGGCATGCCGCTCATGGCCTAGAAGAAAGCGTCATGGACGCACGCACCTGCGTTTGGAGAACCACCGTGCCGGTTCGCGGATCGATTTCGGCCTGTTCGCAGCGCGCCGCAAAGTCCTGTCCCCTTTGCCAGGTGACATGGCCGGTCAGCACGAGCGGCGAGACCTCGGATTCGAGTTGGAGAAGCTCCGAGGCGAGGTGAACAGGGGTGCCCTGGGTCGCGATATCGACTCGTACCCCGCGCGCTTCTAGGAAGGGCCCTTTTTGAACAGGCTCTGCAGGAAGGGGTGTGCAGGCCGGCGGGGTGAGAAGCGCGAGACACAAAAGGCCTTTCATCGCGCCCGCTTGTAGGGGCAGACGATTTCGCCGTCGCGCTCGGCCAGCAATGGAGAGTCCTCGCCCACGATGACAAAGCTCTGTGGCATTGGAGCTGAACCAGGGCTATCGCCGGCCAGCGGTTCGAGAGCGACGCTGAGCCCCGCAGAGGTCGAGGACCATGTGCCGCGCCATCCCACGATACCCGACCACACGCACTGGGCGCGGGGCGGGCAGGGCGCCACGAAATCGGTGCCCGAGATCTTTCCAGAGGCTTCGAGCACCACCTGCCGCCGGAACTTGCGCTCGCCGCAGGAGGAGTTGTCCCAGGTGCCCACGACCCTCGAGGCATCCACAGGGTCGAAGGCCGCGTCTTGCGGAGCGAGCGACGCCGTCGCGGCTTCCGGCGCCTGCGGTGTCGAAAGCGCGGGCGCTTGGGATGCCGTGCCACAGCCGAGGAGCGACGCGAACAGCAGCAGGCTCGAAAGGAGCTTCATATCGACCTCCAAACTAGGTGGACTCTCTTTTTTTGGTTCACTTTCTTCGATTATTGTCGCAAATAGGCGCCCTCGGTGCAAGGCGGCCACCTTCGTCGCCCAAGGCCCAAAGAAAAAGGCATTTGGGTTGGCGGTGGAGAGGTTTGCTTGTATAGGAGAAGGCTACGATGGAAAGTATTGGGCGCTATACCGTGATCCGCCAGATCGGGTCTGGAGGGATGGCCGAGGTATTCCTCGCGCGCTCGCCCCATGCCCAAGGGACCGAGAAGCTGCTGGTCATCAAGAAGATCCACCCAGCCCTGGCGCGAAACGCCAAGTTCATCGACATGTTCGTGGACGAGGCGAGGGTCGCGATGCGCCTGAATCACACCAACATCGTACAAACTTACTCGTTCGAGCAGTTGGGCGAGACCTACCTCATCGCCATGGAGTACGTGGACGGTTTCGATCTTCTCGAAATCGAGGGGGCTGCGCGGCAACGGGATCGCAAGATGCCTGCTGGGCTCGCGGCCTACATCGCGGCTGAAGTGGCCAGGGGTCTCGACTACGCCCACTCGCGACGCGACGATCGCGGCGAGCCGCTCGAGATCGTGCACCGCGACGTGTCCCCCCAGAACATCCTGCTTTCACGGGACGGAGCGGTGAAGATCACCGACTTCGGCATCGCCCGGGCGCGCTGGCTGGGAGAAACCGATACGTCTCTCCAGGGAAAGTTCGGGTACATGGCGCCCGAGCAGGCGGCGCTGGGCTCCCTGGATCGGCGCACCGATGTGTTCGCCTTGGGCGTGGTGCTCTGGGAAATGCTGGTTGGGAGGCCTCTGCTCAAGGCGCGGGCTGGCGAGGACATGCTTCATTTGGTAAGGCGCGCCGATTATCCGCGTGCGATTGAAGCCGATCCTTCGGTACCTCCGGCCCTGGACGAAATCGTGCGCACCGCCATGGCGCCGCTGCCTGCGGACCGCTTTCCGACGGCTCGAGAGATGGCGCAAGAGCTGAGCCGATTCCTGCACTCTCTGGACGATCTCTGCGATTCCCAATCCTTGGAGTCGTGGATCGAGGAAATCGCCCCAGGCGCCCAGCCGACCAGCATTGAGCCCGAGCCTGTCACCGAGACCGTGACTCGCTCGCCAGCGACGAAACCACACCTCTCCTCTGCTCGCCTCGGCGAGGTGGAGCTGCGACCCGCGGTGCTGGTGAGTGGACGTTACGAAGCCGATCCCCATCCGGCGCGTCAGGACATTACCGCGACTCTGCAGCGCCTCATCGGCGAGATGGCTTACAAGGCCGAGGCCGTCGTTCGCCATCTGCCAGCTGGGTTCGACCTGTTTCTCGGGCTCTCCAACGTCTCGCCAGAGGACGCTGTGAGTGGTTTGCGCCTGGCGAGTGACGTGCTCGACGCCACCCGCGCCCTGGCCCTCGATCATCGCCTGCGCATTCGCGTCAAGGTCGCGGTCACGCGGGGCATGGTGCGCTGCCACGGCGATGACGAGTCCGAGTTGCCGCGATTCATAGCCGATTCCGAGCTCGAGGTGCGGGCCAGGGGCGTGCTCGACGCTTCCCGTGCGGGCGAGGTCGTAGCAGATGGCCGAGTCTATCGTCTCGCCCGGCGGGACTACAACTTCGAGGAGGTTCCGGCCAACGTCGGCACCTATGTCGAAGGAGGAGTGTTCGACCCGTCCACGGGCCAGGGTTGCGTGTACCGAGTCGTTGGCGCCAAGAGCAGGCTCGATCGCAGCCTTGAGGAGCGAGCGCGCGGTTCGTTCTTCGGGCGTCAACAGGAGCTCGATCGCTTGCGCCAGGCCCTATCGGCGGCGAGTGGCGGTCACCTTCTCCTCCTTCGGCTCGTGGGCGACATTGGCGTGGGCAAGAGCCGCTTGCTCAGCCACTTTCTCGCCACCTCGGCCGAGCGCGGAACTCGCCTCGTACATGTGGAGGCGCTGTTCGCCGAGCGGGCCAAGCCTCTTGCCACGGCCTCGGCAGTCGTGAGATCGCTGCTCGGCATTCCCGAGGGGAGTCTGTCCGAAGCGCGACTGCGGGAACGGGTGTTCTCCATCCTGAGCGGCGCTCCAGAGTATGCCGAGCGGCAACAGGCGTTTTTTACCTCCTTCCTCGAGGCGCCTCAGGATCTATGGGCCAGAAGCGGCGCGACGCGGCGCGAGCTCATTCGTCGCGCGGCGTTTGGAATGGGGGTCATGTTCACTTTTTTGGCGCGGCGCGAGACCCTCATTATCGCGGTGGATAACGCGCAGTGGATGGATGCTCAGAGCATCGACGTGCTCAGCGAGCTGGCTCGCCAGCGCGCGGCCCTAGGCATGCTGGTGTTGCTCGTGGGGCAGCGCAGCACCCTTGCGGGCCGCCACATTTCGGGCCTTTCGACCTTGAGCCTCGATGAGCTTCCAGAATCGGCCATGCGCGAACTGGTGCGCGATCGCCTCGGCGCGTTCGAGGATCTCGAGGAGCTTAAGGGGCAAATCGTCACTCGCGCCGCGGGAAATCCGTTCTTTGCCAGCGAGATTATCGACTCTCTCATCGAGCAGCGCTTTCTCGTCCAGACGAACGAAGGCGGAAAAACGCGGTTCCGACAGTCCGGGACAGGCGAGGTTCCACTTCCTTCGACCGTGGAGGGGATCACGACGAGCCGCATCGACAAGCTGTCCCATGGCCAAAGGACGGTGCTGCGTGCCGCTAGTGCCCTGGGCGCGAGCTTTGACGCAGAGACCGTCGGCGCGCTGGTCGGTCATGATGTGTCTGCCGAGATCGCGACCCTCGTCGAGCAGGGCTTTCTCGTCGAGATGCCAAGTGAAGCTGGTCGGGCATTTCGCTTCCGCCAGCCGGTGTTGCGAGAGGCGGCCTACGCTGGTCTCGCGCAGCAGGATCGCCGCCGGATCCACACAGTGCTCGCAGACGAGCTCATCCTAGCCGATCAGCGGGGGAAGAGCGTTTCTCCGGTGCAGATCGCCTGGCACTTGGAGGGCAAGGGAGAGCGCGAAGCCGCGGGCCAATACTACCTCAAGGCCGCTGGCGAAGCCCTCGAGGTGTACTCGAGCCGCGAAGCCGTGCGCCTCTATGCGCTGGCTCTACCTCTGCTCGAGCCCATGTCCAAGGCGGCGTTCGAAGCGCGGTCCCGGAAAGAACGTGTTCTTCGGGACCTGGGCCGTTTCGAAGATCGCCAGGCCGAGCTCGCGCGAATGCGCGGTATCGCCGTGGAGCTCGGCGACGACACCTTGCTCGCTCGGTGTGCGTTGGTAGAAGCCCAGCTCGGCTACGACAGCGGGGAGTTTGTCGAGGCGGCCGAGTCCCTTCGACTTGCCCTAGAGCTCGCGGCGCTCACCTTCGACTCCGCGGTTCAGATAGAGGCTCTGCGACTGCTCGCCTATGTGGCGGTGGAGCAGGGGCATCTCATCCGGGCGCTCGATTGCGCCAAGCGCGCCATCGCCTTGTGCGCCGCAGAGGACGCCGCCGCGGCGTATCGAAGGGCCAGGGCCCTGGGCATCAAGGGGTTCGTGATGCTCAACATGGGCCACCTCTCCGAGGCAGCGCTGCCGCTCGCCGAGGCCCTCGTCGTGTTTCGCAATCTCGGCAAGCGCCGCAACGAGTCTCAGGTCATGAGCAATCTGGCCTTGTTGGCCCAGGCTCGAGGAGAGCTGGGTCATGCCATCGAGTTCCTCGAAAACGCCATGCGCATCGACGGTCTCGTGCGCGACACCAGCGCTCGAGGGCGCAAGCTCGCTGCCTTGGGGCGCATTCGCACTGAGCTCGGCGACTTCGACACCGCGCGAGCCAATTTGGACGATGGTCGCGCCATCTGCCGAGAGAACCGAGAGACCGTGGGCGAGGTCGAGGCTGATTTGGGGTTGGCCGAGCTGCTGCTCGAGCTGGACCAGGCCGCCGCTGCTCGGGAGATCTTGGAGGCCGCGGGACGAGGGGGTGTGGTGAGCCGCTCGAGACTCCTCCTCGTCTGGCATCGCCAGATCGCGGCGATGGCGCTCATGAAGACAGGGCTGCCCAACGCCGGCCTGCGGCTGGCAGACGAAGCGGCTCGCATCGCCCTGGAGTCTGGCATGAACGGCGAAGCCGTCCGTTCCAATGCGCTTTTTGGGCTCCTCTTGTCCCAAGCCGATCAACCCGGCAAGGCACAGAGTGCGGCTCGGCGCGCCCTCGAGTTGCTCGATGGCCTGGGTCAGGTGCGGCGCGCCGAGGAGGTTCACTTGTGGCTCGCCAAGACCTTCGAAGCCTCGCGATCTCCCTACCGCGCCGCGGCTGCTCTGGAAGCGGCGCGCGCCGAGGTCAGGCGCAAGGCTTCGCTCATCCCAGACCGAACAGCTCTCAAGCTCTATCTCTCGAGCCCAATGGTGTGTGAGATCTCCGCTTCGGAAGACAAATGAAAGCACACCCGGACTGCGCGGCCTCGGCTCTGCGAGAGCTTTGGCGAGATGAGCACTACCTGGCCGTGGACAAGCCATCGGGCCTCGCGGTGCACAAGGGTCTGTGCGCCGATTCCCGCACCGTGGTGCGCGCCGTTCGCGCCTGGCCTTCCTGCAAGAGCGCCTCTCCCATGCACCGCTTGGACCGAGGCACGAGCGGGGTGCTGTTGTTCGCCCTGCACACCGAGGCCGCCTCGCGCCTGGCGGTTGGTTTCGAGGACGGCTCGGTTCGCAAGGTCTATTGGGCCCTGGTACGCGGCGTCCCTCCTGACAGTGGAGTCATCGACAGCCCTGTGCCGCGCAGTGAAGGTGGTCCGCGCGTCGAGGCACGCACCGAGTTCTCGACCCTCTCGACTGTGGCCATCGAGCCCCGCGCGCTCAGCCTCGTCGAAGCGAGGCCCCTGTCCGGACGCTTTCATCAGGTGCGGCGGCATCTCAAGCACCTGGGGCATCCGATCATCGGGGACGCCAACTACGGCAAGGGCGAGCTCAACCGCAAAATAGCCGGTTGTTTTGGGCTCAATCGGTTGGCGCTGCATGCGCGGAGCCTTTTGTTCGTGCACCCCTACAGCGGCGCTGCCCTGAGGCTAGCCGCGCCGTTACCGTTGGACTTTGCCCAGCCCCTCTTCGCCATGGGTTTCAAAATGGACATCTTGAACGAAACTGAGATTTGTCATTGAATGGCGCTGCAGTTCCTCTAGTGTGCCCCCCCAATAGCACGACAACTGACCGGGCGCGGAGCCCCGGCCCCAGCAAAGGGAGTATTTGGATGCATATTAGTCAGAATCGTCAGCGAGGGATGGCCATGGGAGTCAGCGTTCTGGCTCTCTTTACGTCCCTGCTCGTCGCGGGTAACGCCAACGCGGGCTACAAGATCGGCGACGACGAAACCAACCTCACGGTGGGAGGTCTGCTCCAGTTCCAGGCAGCCCTTACCGAGAACGGGGCGCCCAATGCCGACTCCTTTGGCACTGAGATGTACCTGCGCCGCATGCGCCTCATGTTTTCCGGCCAGCTCAACAAGTGGGTCAACTTCTTCGTCGAGACCGACAACCCCAACTTTGGAAAGAACGGCGACTACAGCGTCAATACCTTCATTCAAGACGCTTACCTCGAGCTGAACCTGCACGAGGCGGTTCAGGTCGACTTCGGCATGCTTCTGGTTCCGTTCTCCCATCATGGAACACAGGGTGCGACTTCTCTTTTGGGCATCGACTACCAGTCTGCTCTGCTCAAATACCCGATCAATAGCGGGAAGGTTTGGCGAGACTACGGCATCATGGTGCGCGGTATGCCGTTCGGTAAGTGGTTCGAATACCGTGTGGGTATCTTCAACGGCGTGCGCGGCAACACGACGGCGAAGGATGCCGCCACGGCAGATGGCGTGGCTTTTCAGGAGCAGACCGATCCCCGCAATCCCAACGATCAGCCGCGTGTCGCCGGTCGGTTGGTGTTCAACGTCTTTGACGCCGAGGGCGGCGCGGGTGTAGCAGGCATGTTCACGGATGGCCTTTACATCAAAAAAGACGGCGCTCAGACCGTGTCCACCAAGCGCGTGCTTTCCATCGGTGGCTCTTTCGACCTGCAGAACGACCTCAATGTGACCTGGGCTCCGGCCCTGGTTCCGCCGGCAGAACCAGGCGGCGTGCCGCAGCGTCGGGTCGAGGATGCCAAGGTCTACTACGCGTTGTCCGGCGATGTGTTCTGGGACCAGCCGTTCGGACCGAACAACATCATGTCTGTCAACGGCCAGGTCAACTACTTCTATTTCGAGCACGGCGACAACAGCACCGGTCGATTGTGGGCCTCTGGCACCACGGGCATGGGCATCATGAGCGAGCTGGGCTTCCGTTACGACGCCTTCCAACCCGTGGTGATCTTCGATTGGTTCAACGCGACCAAGAATCCCTCGGGCGCAACTGAGGACAAGGGCGATTTGCTCGGCATCCACGGCGGGCTCAACTACTACTTGCTGGCCCACAACACCACCTTCAAGGTGCAGTTCGGCGCTGAGTACAGAGACGGTGTGAGCGACCCGGTGCTCATGGGTCTGTTCCAGGCGCAGCTGCTTTACTGATCCTTTTTCAATCTCAACCTCAGCGACGTGATCGAGCTCGACAAATGGGGAGGGTGGTCGGTCAGTACGCGCCGTGGCCCACGAATGGGTTGTGTTTCTTTTCCAGACCAATGGTGGTGGCAGGACCATGACCGCACAGGACCACTGTGTCGTCGGGCAGGCTGAGCAGCTCGCGTTTGATGCCAGCGAGCAGCTTTTCGTGGCTTCCGCCCGGCAGATCCGTGCGGCCGATGGAGCCGGCAAACAGGGTATCGCCCACGAACACCAGTTTATCGAAGAGAAAGCAGATCCCGCCAGGCGTGTGACCTGGCGTGTGTATAACCGTGCCTTCGATGTCTCCGATTTTGACTGTGTCGCCGTGGCGAAGGCGCCTGTCAGCCTTGGGCGTCTTAATGGGCGGCAAGCCAAAGAGTCTTGCCTGAACGGACAGACCGTCGAGCAGGGGTTCGTCCTCTTCATGGAGCGCGAACGGCACCTTGAGCTGGGACTGGATCGTCGCCACGGCGCCCGCGTGGTCGATATGGGCGTGGGTATTGTAGATCGCCTCGATGGTCACGCCGAGCTTTTGCGCAGCGGCGAGGATGACCTGCGGTTCGTCCCCTGGATCGATGAGAACCCCTTTACGAGTCCCCTCGTCCCACGCGATGTAGCAGTTTTCTTGAAACGGGCCGTTGACGACCACCTGGTATTTGAGCGGCATGGAACCTCCTGCAGGCGTAACGCGCGGCGGCGCGACGCTGCCATGTTGCGCATCTTGGCCAGACTGGCAAGTGGTAAGAATGAGGGCAGGCAGGAGCAAGAGGAAAGGCGATTTTCCCATCGGACGCTTTAGAAAACGAACGAGACGCCAAAGGTGATGACCGGATAGATCCATTCGCGCTTTCTATCTCCGGGGTCGTCGGTTTGACCGTAGCATTTGCCCGAATCGTCGCAGATTTTGTAGGCAGCCTGCTCACAGGTAGCTTGCGCCATCAGGCCCTTCGGGTCCGGGTCTTTCGGGTCCACCGGGTCTTTTAAAAAGGATGAGCAGTCGACATCGATGGGCTTGCCCGCTTCATCGAACCCCCCGTCAGCGAACCACGTAGGCCTGCCGCTCTGCTCGACGTCAAGCTTCGAGCTGTCGCGAACGGGGCAGTCGTCCCCTTCACACCAGTATTTGTTGTCATAGACATCGCGGAAGTTCTCTCGGTCTCGATGCCCGTACACCTTGGTGGAGTCGTACCAATGATGCAGGAAGAGCACCTGGATTTTGATCGCCCAGCGCTCTCCCAAACCGATGTGGGCGCCGATGCCGCCTCCGAGGAACCAGGAATCTGCCTGGTAGTAGCTCGGGGTCGCGCCCCACTCGAACTGACGGCCGCCTCCGATGATCAGGTAGGGCGCCACGGTCTCGGACACGGTGAACGCATACTTGAGGAACGGCATGAGGCTCAGGGAGTCTGGGTAGTCGAAGTCGGAAAAAATATGGGCGTATTGGACCTCGATGCCCGGAGCCAGGCCCTTGATGACGTAGTAGGCGTAAAGGCCGCTCGCGCCAAAATAGAAGTAGTCGCCGGATCCAGCCGTGGCGAGGCCCAGGGCAGCCTCTTGGGTGCCGGGCACGAACCCGCGGCTAATGGGCGGCTTGGGAGGAGGAAGATCCTCCTCGACTGCTTCTGAGAAGCTCGAGGCAGGAGGCATCACAGCGGCTGCGGGCTCTTCCACGACCGGTGCGGGTGTGGAGTCGGTGCCTGCGTCTGTGGCGGAATCTGTGTCCGTCTCTGGACTGGCAGTGTCTTCCTGTTGTGTGGACGCAGTGTCGGCCTGCGGGGCGCTGGACACAGCCGGTGGCTTTGGCGCAGGGGCGGCTGCTGGGGCGGAGCTGGGCGCAGCCGGTGGCTTGGGCGCAGCCGGTGGCTTGGGCGCAGTGGCGGCTGGGGGGGCGCTGGGCGCAGCCGGTGGCTTGGGCGCAGTGGCGGCGGCTGGGGGGGCGCTGGGCGCAGCCGGTGGCTTGGGCGCAGTGGCGGCTGGGGGGGCGCTGGGCGCAGCCGGTGGCGCGGCAGAGTCCGTGTCCTTTTTCTGCGCGCTCGCGCGCAGCGGAGCCAGGATGAAGAACAGAACCACGAACGCGGTGGCAGCGCGATGAATAGATGTTGTCATGGCGGCGATTCTAGCCGTTTGCCTGGGAGGGGGAAAGGGTTTCGTCGCGCTTGTCCCTCTCCTTGTCTGGTTCGCCATTTGTGTGGTTCACATCTCTTTATGACAAAGCGGCAAGACCAAAATATCGTGGTCCGGCAAGCCCGCGAGCACAACCTTGCGGGATTCGACATCGCCCTTCCCCGAGAGAGTCTCGCGGTGGTCACCGGGGTGTCTGGGTCAGGCAAGTCGTCCCTGGCCTTCGACACCATCCATCAGGAGGGTCAGCGCCGTTTTTTAGAGACAATGCCTTCGTACGCGCGGTCGTTTTCGGCTGGCCTGTCTCGCCCATCGGCCACGAGCTTCTCTGGCCTCGGTCCGGCCGTGGCCGTGGGTCGCAGGGTGGTGCTGAAGAACCCTCGGTCCACAGTCGGAACGATCACCGAGGTCTACGATCTTTTGCGCCTCTTCATGGCCCGCTTGGGCACGTCCGAGAGCGGTGTGGTCCCTACTCGAGCGCTCTTCTCCTTCAACAGCGAGGAGGGAGCCTGCGGAGCGTGCAAGGGCTTGGGGCTCATGGACGCTCTGGACCCAGAGCTCATCGTCGCAGATCCGACGAAGTCTCTGCGCGACGGCGCGTTGCGAGTGAGCACAGGGAACGGCTACCTGATGTACTCCCAGGTGACCCTCGCGGTCCTCGATGAAGTGCTGCGCGAGCACGGTGGCGACGTCGATACGCCCTGGCAGACCTTGTCCGAAGACGTCCGGCACGTTGTGTTTTACGGCTCGCAGCGGCGCAAGGTCCCCTTTGGCAAACACCCCTTGGAATCGCGGATGAAGTGGACGGGCATCACGGCTCGGCCACGGCAAGAGGGATACTACCGAGGGCTCGTTCCGATCATGGAAGAGATCCTGCGCGGCAAGCGCAATGATTCGATCTTGCGCTATGTCCAAACTCGGGAATGCCCGACCTGCGGCGGCGCGAGGCTGCGGCCCGAGGCGCTCGGGGTGCGGTGGCGGGGCGCGAGCATTGCCGACCTTTCTGGGATGAACGCCTCGAGCTTGCGGGCGTTTTTGGCAGCCAGCGCGCACACTGGCCGGGAGCTCGCCGTGGCAGGCCCCATCTGCGAGGATATCGAGGCGCGGTGCGACCTTCTAGAAGAGCTCGGTCTCTCGTCCTTGGCGTTCGACCGGGCCGCGCCGACCCTCAGCATGGGAGAAGCCCAGCGGTTGCGCCTTGCGTCCCTCGCGCTCGGAGAGCTGCGGGGCCTGGTGATGGTGCTGGACGAGCCCACAGCCGGACTGCATCCCCACGACACGGGAAAGCTCCTGAGCGTTCTGCGGCGCCTGCGGGACAAAGGCCAAACGGTCATCGCCGTCGAGCATGACGCCATGGTGGCCCGCAGTGCGGATTGGCTCGTCGATTTGGGCCCAGGCCCTGGGAGCCTCGGCGGACAGTTGCTTTGGAGCGGTCCCCCGTCAGAGCTTCTCGCCTCTTGTGCAGAGCCTGCCAGTCCCACCATGACCTGGCTGCGCGGCGGCTCGTTCATGCGGAAACGGCGGCAGGGCAACGGGCAGGTCAAAGTGCGCGCTCTTTCTCGTCACAATCTCCATCACGCGGACCTCGAGTTTCTGCGCCAGGGCCTCAACCTCGTCACAGGCGTCTCGGGTGCGGGCAAGACCTCGCTGCTCTGCGCTGTGGCCAACAGGCTGCGCACCGGTGAAAAGGGAGCTTTTTCTCGCATCGTCACGGTGGACGCCGAGCCCATCGGCCGCACGCCTCGGTCCAATCCGGCCACCTACAGCGGCGCGTTCGACGAGATCCGCGCTGTGTTCGCGGCCTCGCCGCAGGCCAAGGCGAGAGCCCTCTCCAAGGGCAGCTTTTCGTTCAACACGACCGGGGGACGGTGTGAGGCGTGCCAAGGCGCAGGCGCGATCGAGATCGGCATGCGCTACCTCGGCTCGGTAGACCTCGTCTGCGAGACGTGTGGCGGCAAGCGCTTTCACGAAGAGGTTCTCGAGGTGCGCTATCGCGACGCGAGCATCGCGGACGTCCTGGAGTCGAGTATCGCAGAGGCCGTGGAGCTCTTCGCAGACCACCCCAAACTTCGGAGAATTCTCGGCGCGCTCGTCGACATGGGCCTCGGCTATCTGCACTTGGGCCAACCAGCCACGACCCTGTCGGGCGGCGAGGCCCAGAGAGTGAAGCTCGCCACTGAGCTCGCCGGAGCTGGCAAGGGCAATGCCCTGCTCATCCTCGACGAGCCTAGCAATGGCTTGCACGGCGCAGACATGGCCTCGATGCTGCGGGCCTGGGATCGATTGTTGGACGCGGGGCATACGCTGCTCGTCGCGGACAACGACCTCGAGCTCGCGCGCTGCGCCGATCGCGTCATCGATATCGGTCCAGGGAGTGGTCCAGACGGTGGGCGGATCGTGTTCCAGGGACTGCCCGAAGAGCTCGAGCGTTGCCTCGGCTCGATCACGGCCCAGTGCTTACGAGACGGGCGACAACCAGACCCAAGCGGCCCCCGGGTTCGACCCGAGAACCCTCCGCCCATGGCTCTCAACGGAGTCTCCACCCACAACCTGCGCGCCATCGATATCCAGATTCCAGCGCGGGGGTTGTGCGTCGTAACCGGTCCGAGCGGCAGCGGCAAGTCCTCCTTGGTGTTCGATACGCTCCTCACCGAGGCGGAAGCTCGCTTTGCCGACATCGTGGCGCCCTGGGCCAGGCGGTTCCTGCCGCGCGGAGGCGGAGCGAGGCTCGAGAGCGCCGCAGACCTCCAGGCCACGGTGTCTGTGTCGCACAGCGCGGGTCGGCGCAACCCTCGCTCCACAGTGGGGACGATGAGCGAAATCGGCGAGCTGCTGCGCCTGCTCTTCTCCCGCCTCGGAAAGCGAACCTGCGAAGGGTGCGGGGAGCTCGCCGGTCTCTCTGCCTGCGCGTGCGGCTCTGTGCGCCCGAGGCTCTGGGCCGGTGCGTTCTCGTCCAACACCGAGGCTGGCGCCTGCCCGCACTGCAAGGGGCTCGGGTTTGTCCCAAAGTGCGATGCAGCCGCCCTCATCACCCATCCAGACCGGCCACTCCACGCAGGAGCGATGCAGGGTTCGCGATTCGGTTCCTATCTCGGCGAGCCCCACGGCCAGCACATGGCGACTCTGGCCGCGGCGGCGGCGAGCTTTGGTCTCGATGTGAGCCTGCCGTGGTCAACCTTGGGGCAAAGGGAAAAGACCCTGTGCCTCGAAGGCGCCCTGGACCGGGTTTTCGAAGTGGAGTGGCGCTACAAACGCGGCAAGCGACAAGGAGCGCATCGCTTCCATGCGACGTGGCCAGGCCTTCTGTCCCTGGTGGAGCGCGAGCACGAGAGGACCCATGCCGGAGCGAGCGGCGAATCCCTCGAAGGTCTGATGGGCGAGGTTCCGTGCTCCGAGTGCCTCGGCGAGCGCCTCAGACCAGAGCCGAGGAGCGTGTCTCTGGCTGGCCAGCGCTTGCCCGAAGCGCTCAAAGGCTCTCTCGAGCAGTTGCGCGACTGGTTCGATGCCATGGAAGCCGAGCCAGCGAAGCTGGGCCTATCCGCATGGGAGCTCGAGGCGAGCGCTCCTCTCCGGGCAGAATTGTCGCACAGGCTCGGGCTGCTCCTCGATGCCGGGCTCGGGTACTTGAGCGCCGATCGCCAGGCCTCGTCCTTGAGCGGCGGCGAGCTTGCGCGCCTGCGCCTCGCCTCGGCCTTGGGTGGGGGCCTGGTGGGAATTACCTACGTGTTGGATGAGCCGACCAAGGGCCTGCACACGCGCGACGTGGAGCGCTTGTGCGGCGTGCTGCGCGGTTTGGCAGATGCGGGCAATGCCGTGGTGGTCGTGGAGCACGATGCAGCCCTCGTCGCCAAGGCCGACCTGGTGGTGGAGCTCGGCCCTTCGTCTGGACCCATGGGCGGCCAGATCACGGCCTTTGGCCCACCCAGCGAGCTTTTGCCGCAAAGCCATACGGCCCGTTTGCTGCGAGCCGCTCGCCGCGCACCAGCTCGCACGCCCCGCGCGCCGCGGCCAGGAGTCACGGTGCGCGGCGCCCGGCAGCACAATCTGCGGGACCTTGAGGTCTCGTTTCCGGCAGGAGTGTTCATCGCCGTGACCGGGGTGTCGGGCAGTGGAAAGTCGACCCTGGTGCATGAGGTCCTTGGGCGGTCCATCGAAGCGCGGCTGCGCGGAGCGCCGTGCGTGGGTTGTCAGGATCTGGAGCTGCACACGCCGGTGGATGAGGTGTTGTCGCTCCGTCAGGGGGCCTCGACAGGGGGAGGCCAGAGCACAGTGGCCACCTTGTGCGGTGTGGCAGAGGTCTTGCGCAAGCGCTTTGCCGCCACCGAGCAGGCCCGGGCATTGGGCCTTTTGGCCAAGCACTTCTCCACCGCGAGCCCGGGCGGGCGCTGCGAAGAGTGTGAAGGCCGGGGCTCTGTGACGATTCCCATGGATCTGCTTCCCGACGTCACTGTGGGCTGTGAGGCGTGCGGAGGCCAAAAATTCGGGGACCGCGTCCTCGAGTGCAACCTTTTTGGGCGCGACATCGCGCAGCTCCTGGAGACGCCCATTGGCGAAGTCGCCTCGCGCTTCGAAAAGGACGCGGCGCTCACTGCGCCGCTGCGCGCTCTGTGCGACCTCGGCCTGTCCTATTTGAGGCTCGGGCAGGAGGCCAAGACCCTCTCTGCGGGCGAGCTGCAGCGCCTGCGCCTCGGCTTGCTGCTCCGGAGCACTAATCAGCAGAAAGCCGCCGTGCTCCTCGATGAACCGACCCGCGGGCTGGGCCTCGATGACGTGGACCGACTCGTCGCCCACCTCCACGAACTGGTGGAAGCTGGTCACTTGGTCGTCGTCGTGGAGCACAACCTCGACCTCGTCGCGGCTGCGGACTGGATCATCGACCTGGGGCCAGAAGGAGGCGAGGGAGGCGGTCGAGTCGTCGTGGAGGGACCTCCGGCGCTCGTGCAAGCGTGCCGTGCGTCTCACACGGGTTTGGCCCTTGCCGCGCGGGGTTATCTTTCGATGTAGCCTCGGGCCTCGTCCTCGAGCTCCAGCCATTTTTGAAAGGGCTCGAGGTTGGCTTGGCGCTCGCGCTCCCAGGGAAACTCGCCCTGGCCGAGGGTTTTGGCTCGCTCGACGAAGTTGAGGTAGTCGGCGGTGAACAGCTGCTGCCGTTCTTCGTTCGACAGGTGCCGGATGCCGCCCATGGGCGCCTTGAGATGCCAGGACAGGGCGCTGGGAACGAACACCAGAACGCCCCCGAGAAAGGCGACGCGCAGGGTGATGTCCGCATCCTCCTTTTCGGCGATGCGCGAGTAGCTCAAGGAAAACCCGCCCGCTGTGACGAACCAAGCTCGTTTGTAGATGAAGCTGCTGTAAAGAGAGGTCATGCGGCGCGGCGCGGCGCCCTCTGGGTGCACGTAGCGCGTCTGTGGAGTCTCGAAGGCCGCGTACTGGGCCAGGGACTGGGGATCTGGCAGGGCGTAGTCGGCGAGCTTGCCGCCCACGAACGCCGGGATCGGACCAGAGACCGCCGCAACGTCTCCTTTATTGTCCTCCAGCAAGATTTTCATGAGCCGCTCGAGGGTGTGGGGTTGCGGCACGGTGTCGTCGTCGAGCCGGGCCACGAGGCGCTTCTTGCTCGCCATGAGCAGGGTGTTCTGGGCGTACATGAGGCCTTGGCAGGGACCGCGCAGGATGCGACAGCGGTGGCCCTCGAGCTCGAGCAGGTCGAGCATGGCCCGCACAGTGAAGTCGTCTCGCAAGGAGGTGTCTGGGTTATCGTCGAGCACTGTGACGTCGAAACCTTGAAACGTCTGGGTGCGCAGGGCCTGGAGAAGCACGCACAGGTTGGGGTTGCGGCCGCGGCTCGGCACGCACGCTTCGATGCGCTCGTCCTCTGCCACGGTGAACGGCTCGAGAATCGGCTGGCTGGAATGGCTCATGCCCTAGGGGTAACAGCGAAGCTCCCTGCTGTCGATGCTGCTCCGGGATAGACGGGTCGGTGGGGGCCTCTGCGGGCCTGGCCGGGGCAAGGCGAGCTTCCCCCTTGTTTTTCCACCGCTCCTCGGGATAGACAACAAACACGAACCGCCGCTTTGGGGGCTCGCGAGTCCTGCTGCGGCCTGGAGGATAGCATGATCGACTCAGGAGACATGAAACGCGGCCTGCTCCTCGACCTCGACGGCGCGCCCTGGCAAGTGATGGACGTGACGTTCCAGACGCCCTCGGCTCGCGGCGCCTCGACCCTCGTGAAGGTCAAGATCAAGAATCTCATGACCAGCGCCGTGCTGCAGAAGACCTACCGCACGGGCGAGATGCTCAAGGAGGCCGACTGCGAGAAACGAACCGTGCAATATCTGTACAAAGATGAGGACGGCTACGTTTTCATGGACCAAGTCAGCTACGAGCAGTTTACGCTCACAGCCGAGGCCCTCGGCGATGCCACCGGCTACCTCACCGATGGCCTCGAGTGCCGTTCCATGCTGTACAACGGCGAAGTGATCAACGTCGAGTTGCCCACCACCGTGGAGCTGACGGTCATCGACACAGCGCCGTCCCTGCGGAACGCCACGGCGCAAGCGCAGACCAAACCCGCCACCCTGGAGACCGGCATCGAGATCCTCGTGCCGCCGTATCTCAGCTCTGGCGAACGCATCCGGGTGGATACCCGCGACGGTCGGTTCGTCTCTCGCGTCAACGATTAGGGAGGTTCCATGGACATTCGCCTCGCCCGCCGTCTGTCGGCGCTGCCGGCCTACGCGTTCGCGGTCATCGACGAGAAAGTGCGGCTCTTGCGCGAGGCTGGCGCTGACCCGGTGGATCTCGGCGTCGGCGATCCAGCCGTGGCCACGCCTGAGCTCATCCGGCGCGCTTGCCAAGAGGCCGTCGACGAGCGGGCGACCGCGGGCTATCCGAGCACCATCGGCGATCTGGGGTTCAGGCAGGCCGTGGCAGGGTGGACGGCGGCGCGGTTCGGCGTGACTGTGGATGCCGATTCCGAAGTGAGCACCACGATCGGCTCCAAGGAGGGTATCTTCCACTTTGCCGAGGCCTTCGTCGATCCCGGAGACGTGGTGCTCGCGCCCTCGCCCGGGTATCCGCCCTACAGCCGCGGCGCCCTGTTCGCCGAAGGCACGCCGTGGTTCTATCCCCTCGACGCCCAGGCGGGCTTTTTGCCAGACCTCTTAGCCATTCCAGACGCTGTGGCGGACAGAGCCAAGGTGTTGTGGGTCAACTACCCCAATTCGCCCACGGGTCGCTGCGCGGATCTCGCATTCTACAAAAACGCCTATGCCTGGTGTCAGGCTCGCGGCATCATCCTCGCGTCCGACGAGGCCTACAGCGAGCTGTGGTACACAGAGGCGCCCCCGCCCTCGGCTCTCGAAGTGGGCAAAGACGGCGTGGTCGTCTTCAACTCCCTTTCCAAGCGCTCGGCCATGACCTGTTATCGCATCGGCTGGGTGGCAGGCGATCCCCGTATTGTCGCGGGATTTCGCAAGGTCAAAACCAACCTCGACTCCGGAGCCGCCACCTTCATCCAAGACGCGGCCACCGCGGCGCTGCGCGACGAGACCCATGTGGAGCAGATGCGCGCCGAATACCTCCAAAAGGCCGACATGCTCGTCGCGGCCCTGCGCGCTGCGGGCCTGCAGGCCGCTTTGCCCCAGGGCACGGTGTACCTGTGGCAAAAGGCGCCCTGCGGCATGACCGGATTGGACCTCGCCCAGGCCTTGCTCCGGCCAGAGGTGGCCATCGTAGGCATTCCCGGCGAGCTCATTTCCGAACCGCTGCCCGATGGCCGCAACCCAGGCCGCGACTACGTGCGCCTTTCCCTCACGCCGAGCGTGGACGATGTCGAGAAAGCCTGCGAGCGGCTGCGGCGACTCTCCTTCTGAGCACGGCTTCTAGGCGATCCCCAGCTTGTATTTGAGCTTCATGAACCAGGACTGATTTCGCAGGCGATGGGAGATGTAGGCATCGATCTTGAGCCTCGACGCCTCTTTGAGGTCGAGGAACTGGACGCCGAACCTTTCTCCCACGACATGGCGGATGCGCGCCGTGACGGCGAACTCGTGCCGCACAGGCGAGGGTATCCTGACGACCACGGTGACGGATTTATCGATGCGGCAGTCCTCGAATCGACTTTTTACGATGATGCTCAGACCGCCCTCGCTGATGTCCGCGGCCTCCAGGGTCTCGAGAAAATTGTCCCCAGTGATGTCGACGGCGATGGGGTAGCCGGCCTCGGGAACGACGCGGAAATGCTGTCTGCGTTCGCCTTGCATTGGTACTAAAAGCGTAGGATGAAGTTCTTTAGGAGCAAGGCGTCGCCCTTGTTTCCCACAAAAGGCTCGAGGCCAAGGCCCCCTTTCTTCAAGGGCGAGATGAGGGCAGAAGAAGCTCCCCGAGACTTGCTGCGTCGAAAATGCGCAACGTCCAAGCCTCCACTTGTTCGTGGTCGGCGTTTTCGATGAGCTCGCGTTCGACCGGAGACAAGGGGCCAAACTTCTTTTCCAACAGCTTTTGGAGAAGGGCCTTCTTCGCCTCGGCTCTGCCCTCGGCTCTGCCCTCGGCTCTGCCCTCGGCTCTGCCCTCTTCTTTGCCCTCTGCTTTCCCCTGTGCTTTGCCCTCTGCTTTGCCCTCTTCCAAAATTCTGGCGAGCACCTTGGCTTTGTAGTTTTTCTCCCAAATCTTCATTCGGCTTTTTATCGTCATGGCCACCTCCGCGATATCGATGTCCATCTCGACCTGCTCGGCCCAGCCTGGATCGCACTCCCAGGCGAGCTGTCGCGCCAGCGCTGAGAAACCTTGGCGCAGGTCGCGCTGCTCCGGCCGGCTGAGGCGCAAGGCCAGGTCGCGCAGCACTTTTAGTATAATCTCTGGCTCTTGCGAATGCTCTAGCGCGAACAAACTGCTCGCAAGGTTGTGCTCAGGAGGACTGGCCGGTTCCAGCTCTCGTTCCTCCAACAGGAGAAATTCGACACGCGGCGTGTAGCGCCGCAGATCTTCGCTGGCTGGGGCGATGAGGTCGGCCGTTGTGCAAGGCGCGCTCCACCGCCGTTTACCCCGGTAGAGCACGATCGGGAATACCGGCGGCAAGAGCCCGCCGCAAAGCTTGCGCTCTCGCGCCAGGCGTTCGTAGAGGCCAGCGAGGTAACCCATCATCCGCACCGCCATGAGCTTCTCGGGTCGAGCTTGCAGCTCCATGAGGATGTAGAGCACAATCTCGCTGCTCCGCAGCCGCGCCCGCCACACGACGTCCTGCTCGCGGCTGACCAGCTTGCTCGAGGTGTATCTTCCGCTGGCTCTTTCGAGGCTGGCGAAATCGAGATCCTGTACCCAGTCCTCATGGACATAGCCTTGGATGAGATCGCGCACCATCTGCGGATGCGAAAACAAGAGTTGATAGCTTTTGTCGTAAATACCCATCTGGCCTCCAGTGCCCCGCGGTGGGGATCAAGGTTCGTGCCAGCGAGCGACAATTGAAAATCGCAGGGAATTCGCCGATGCCGGCGGCGGCGAATCGGCGTGACCCACCTAAAAAACGCGGCGTGCGCCGGACCGACGCCATCGTGAGCGGCGAGCGCTGGGAGCCTGGGGAGCGGTCCGCGAGGTTGTATCCCGCGAGCCCTCTGGCTACAATCCGATGTTCTGACGTTTCAAATGGCGCCGCGACAAGGAGCGAGGGACGTGAAGCCAGGCAGCATAAAGATCACTGGAGCGCGGGTGTTCCGCGGCAGAGAGCAGGGGATCGAAGAAGTCGAGGTGCTCGTCGAGGACGGCGTGATCGCCGAGGTCGGGCCGGCCTTGGCTCGCAGCGCGGCGCGCACGATCGACGCCACCGGGATGCTGCTCGGTCCAGGGCTCGTCGATGCCCATGTGCACATGCGAGACCCCGGCGCGACGCACAAGGAGTGTTTTGCCTCTGGCTCCATGGCCTGTGCCGCCGGCGGCGTGACCACGTTCTTCGACATGCCCAACACCCATCCCCCAACGACGACAGCGCAGCGCGTGCGCGACAAGCTATCCCTGGCCGCGGCAGGCAGCCATGTGGATTTCGGCGTGTTCATCGGCGCCACGCCCCACAATCTCGACGAGCTGCGCAAGTCCACGGGCCATTGTGGAATCAAGCTCTTCCTCGGCGCCTCGACCGGTGACCTGCTCGTCGACAAACAGGAAGCGCTCGAGCTCCTGTTCGGCCAGACCGATCCCAGCTGGGTGATCGCCGTGCACTGCGAGGACGAAGACCGCATGCGAGCCCTGCAAAAGGCGCATCAGCACCGCACAGACGCGTCTGTACACAGCGTGGTGCGGGACGACCGCGTGGGGCTCTTGGCCACTGAGCGCGCCCTGGACCTCGCGGCTCGCCACAAGCACCGCACGCACATCGCCCATGTGTCGAGCGCCCTGGAAGCCACGGCCCTGTCCCTGCGCAGCAAAGTGGTCACTGCCGAGGTCGCGCCGCATCACCTGCTCCTCGATGTCTCGGACTACGAGCGGCTCGGCGGCCTGGCCAAGATGAACCCGTCGCTCAAGACCGCCGCAGACAGACACGCACTGTGGCAGGCCCTGCACAGCGGCGCCATCGACGCCATCGCCACGGATCACGCGCCCCACACCCTGGAAGAAAAGACCCGGCCGAACATCTGGGACGTGCCCTCTGGAGTGCCCTGCGTGGAGAACTCCCTGGGCCTTTTGCTGGACGCGGCCCATCGCGGCTCGTGCTCGGTGGCCGAGGTGTTCACCTATATGTCCGAAGCGCCGGCGCGCCTCTTTGGGCTTGCGAGCAAGGGGCGGATCGCAACAGGCGCGGACGCGGACCTGGTGCTCGTGGACCCAAGGTGCGAGCACCTCATCGACAATGCCAGCCAATGGACGCGGTGCGGCTGGAGCCCGTGGCACGGCGCTGTGCTGCGGGGATGGCCCGTGCTCACCATGGTCCGGGGCGCGGTGGTGTTCGAGCAGGGCAAGATCGTCGGAGAGCCCCGCGGGCGCAATGCCTGTGAAACCTCGGAGCGCGGATGACCACCCGGACCGGACCGATACGGCGTTCGCGGCTCGCCACCAAGCGCACGGCGCTCATTCTCATCATGGCGCTGGCCGCTGGCGGCGCGCTGTACCGCACGATCGCGCCGTTTTTGCGCGAGCCTGGCGCGAAAGCGTCCCAGCCCGAGGCGCAGGAACCACCGCAGAGGGGCCCCTATCCCATCGAGCTCCTCAAGGTCGTGGACGGCGACACGCTCAAGGTGCGGCGCGCCGGAGTGCAGGAATACGTGCGCCTGCTGCGCACCAACACCCCGGAAAAGGGCGAGCCCGGATACCGAGAAGCCACCCAGACTCTCGAGGAGCTCATCCGAGAAAGGCCCCTGCGCCTCGAGCCCGAGACCGGGTCCGACCTCGAGCGAGATCGCTATGGCAGGCTCCTGGCCTACGTGTTCGCCGGCGACCGCAATCTCAGCCTGGCCATGGTCGAGTCGGGCTGGACGCGGTTCTACACGCGCTTTGGCAAGGGCAAGTACGCGGCGCAGCTCGAGGCAGCCCAGGCCGCGGCAAAAGAAAAAGGCCTGGGCTTGTGGGCCAAGGGCTTTGCCCGTCCTGGGGACAAGAGACCCCGCTGAGGATTTCTGTGGGGACGCAGTGCACCATGGCTGCTTAAACACCCGTAAACGCTGGGGCAGCGCCGGGTATTCCCCCTTCTTACCCCTGGCATTTTCGTTGGACTCGTCCTTGCATCTTTAATTGTCGTTGGTGTTTCGAGGCACCAGTCAAAGAGAAAAATCGCGAGGCTTTTTTAGAGTTGTTCAGGTTTTTTGCAGGCTAGACAAGGCAGCTCTTCTGTGTGTAGGCTCTGTGCCCTATGGGAGTCGCTCCAAAGAGGCTTGCTAGTAACTTCGGGCCGAACACCAGGAGCACGGAGCAGTAGTTATGATGGTAGAACAAACAAAAACCAGAAGAAGAAGAGGCAGGGCCGAGTGGCTCGCTGGCACCCTCATGCTAGCGCTCCTCGTCCCCGGAGGCGCCTCGGCGCAGGACGCACCGCCAGCCGCGGACGCAGCTCCTGTCGCGGAGGCGGCCCCTGTCGCGGACGCAGCGCCAGCTGCCGAGGCAGGTGCCGGCGCCGAGCTGGGGGTCGACGTCCAGGCCGCGGTCACGACCGAGGCCGCGGTCGAGCCCAAGGCCAAAAAAGTGCCGTACCGCGGCACCAACGTCGCGTATCGCAACGCCATGAGCGCTCTGACGCTCAATAAGAGTGCCGACTACACGTACAACCCATTTTACGTCATGGCCCTGGACCTGCAACCCAAGTGGTGGTTCGGGGACATTTTCAATATGGGCCTGGCCCTCAACATCAGCGGCGAGCTCACCGAGGCCGACGACACCACCTACGCCAACGAGGCCGTGATCGACGACCTCAAGATCAAGCTCGGCGCTTCCAAGTTCTACACCATCCCGGTGCTCAAGATAGATCTGGGCGCCAAGCTCGATTTTGTCACGCCGACCAGCAAACTTTCCCAGGCGCGCACCCTGATCCTGGGCCTCAAGCCAGGCCTGAGCGTGGGCCGCACCTTTGAGCTGCTCAAGGGTCTCAATATCAACTACGCCTTTGGCGTGACGCGCAATTTCTACCGCTCTGCCACCCCACAGCTCGAAGAGCCGCGCATCGCCGGCGCCACGGGCGAGCAGTTCCTCGCCCTGTCGGGCAAGCGCAATGCCCTGTGGGGCCTCTCGCACATGCTGGTGCTCGGCCTGGGCATCACCGATTGGCTGAGCTTCAGCACCAACGTGGGCGTGTCGATCTCCTACGCCGCGCCCATGGGGGATCAGTGCATTGAAATCGAAGGAGTGCCTGGCTGTATCGAGCCGAGCGACAGCCCCAACGCCACCGAGCAGCGCAAGCGCTACATGATGCTGTACGGCGCCGAGTTCGAAGCCAAGCCCTGGGGCCCCTTGGGCATTGCCCTCGGGTTCGAAACCGCCAACCCCCAGCTCAACACCCAATCCGAGTACGAAGCACCGTTCGTGAATAGGTACACCGCGTTGTTCCTGGACCTGCGGCTCGATGTCGCGAGTCTGGTCTCAGAGCTCAAAGGGAGCGAGGAGTGAAAATGAGATTCGATAAGCAAAGTTTTCTCTGGAAGTCTGGGCTGCTCCTCATCGCCGGCACCCTCGTGCTTGCCTGCGCAGAAGAGCGCGATCCAATCGACCGTGTCCAGCCCTATGCGCTGAAGAAGGAATTCTTCATCGGGCCGGACTACACCGACACTCGCGACGACCCCGAGTTCTGGGGCCGCACCACCGTAACCGACGTCGGTTACGGCGCGAGCCAGGATCTCCTGTTCCCCTCCACCATCGGCCAGAACGTGGCTCGCCTCAAATGGCAAGTCACCCAAGACTTGCTCATCGCCCGCGCGTCTTATGAGCGCATCATCGGCTCAGACGGTAACGGCGCTCCCAAGAAGGACAACCGTGGCAATGCCGTCGGCTCCGAGACCCACGATGGCCAGATCGTGGCCATGTTCTTAATCACGAGTCACTTTGACATCGCCAATGACTACAATTCGGTCACGGGCGAAAAAGTGAATGTCGTGAGCGAGAACGGCATGGACCGCCCATGGTACGACCGGGATTTCATCCGCGTGAACTGGTCGATGAACCTCGCGACCGATAGCTATGATTTCAATCCGCTCGACTTTATCGGTCTGTTTGGGACGACTTACGAGCCCATTGCTTACTACGTCGACGATCCCAACGACAAAGACGCGCCCGTGTTCGACATGGAAAACGGTTACTTTGATGTGACCACCAAGGCGTTTGCCAAACCAGGGACCATCGATCTGTCCCAATGGGGCATTCCCAAGTACCCGGCGTGCTTCCTGCCCCTCGACATTTTTGGCGGCAGCTTCCCCATGGGCAACTGCAACCCCGTGGAGCTCACCCTGCGCCACTCGTTCCGCCGCGTGGTGGACACCGACTTCGAGCCAGCCGAGCACGACGGTGGCCGCTTCACGTCGTTCGGCGGGTTTGTCACCGAGCGCTACGGCTATGCCCGCAACTACGGCATGACCGACACCCTGCACCACCGCTTGCTCAACCGCTACAACATCTGGGAGCGCAGCCACTATTACACCGACCCAACCAACATGGTGGGCGAGGTGGCTTGCTACACCTCCCAAACCACGGAGTTTGGCGAGGATCCGCACCGAGACCTCAACAATGACGGCACTGAAGACGAATGTGAAGCCGTGCAAGGCGATGGCTCCCGCTGCGACACCTTCAAGCAGAAATGCACCCTGCCGTTTAAGGATCGCGTAGCCAAGCCCCTGGTGTGGTACTACACCAACGGGAGCGACCTGCGGTACTTCGAGCCCAGCGATTACGCGGCTCACGAGTGGGACGTGGCCCTGCGCGTGGCAGTCCAGACCGCTCGTTACGCCGAGTGCAACCGCACGAACGGCGAAGATTGCGCCACCAAATACCCTGTCTACCATGGTCAGATCGACGACGGTTGGGACGCCATTGTCTTGGCTCGCGAAGTGGATGCCTGCCGTCGCACGGACAGCGGCCTTACAGACCCCGCCACCTGCAACGGCATTGCCGACAGCGTGGGCAAGGCCCGCGGCTACGACCCCGGCGTGATCGCCATTGCCAAGATGCCCGAGATGATCGTGCTGTGCCACAGCCCGGTCCAGGCCCACGACCCCATGGCCTGCGGCCAGCGCCGTCTGCCGGTGATCAAAAACGACAAAGGCACGATGGTCGACGCCACGGGCGAGGACTGCACCTGGGCCATCAACCTGCCCGAGGACGAAGTCACAAACGAGATCGCTGACCTCATCGAGGCCTGCGACAACTCCACCCAGGCACGCCTGGGCGACCTGCGCTTCGACACCATCAACGTGTTCCATCAGCCCCAGACGCCGTCACCCTGGGGCATCATGGTCAGCGCCATCGACCCCACCACGGGTGAAAATATTTCCACCAGCTGCAACGTGTGGTCATGGGTCAACGACTATTGGAGCCAACTCGCTGTCGATCAAGTCCGTCTTGTCAAGGGCGACCTCGATGTGTCGGACATCAGCGGCGCCACATGGGGTACGAATTACTCCAAGGCCACCGAAGCCTCGGCCCGCGGCGGTGTGGCTGGCACCATGTCCAAGGACTTTGTCGACCAGCGCGTGTCCGAGTTCGCCACAGGCAAGGCAGACGTCAAAGCCTTCCAGACGCTCGGCTCCCAACTGAAGCTCAACAAGGTCCAGCTCAAAGCCAACCTCAACGAGGTTCGCCAAAAATTCCTCGGTGTCAGGGCAGACGGCGACAAGATGAACGGCAATACGCCACTCTATGCGGCTCGCGCCGCGGCCTTGGCCGGCACAGAGATCGAAGCTGAGCTTTTGAGCGAGCCCATCCGGCAGCTTTATGGCGTGAGCAACGTGCCAATGACCGAAGAGATCATGAACAGGATTTCTCCCCTGCGCGGCGCCTCCCTCGACCTTCAGCGCGAGCTCAAGCGGATGATCCAAAATGCCATGCACAAGCGCGGCATGTGCATTCTCGAGGCCAACATGGCCGAGGCTCCACTGTCCGTTGCCCCGCTCGCTGACGTTCTCGAGGAGAAGTTCGGTCCAGTGAAGGGCGCCAGCGAGGAGACCCTCGAGCGAATGCGTGATTATGTCGCCCGCAAAGCTCATTACTCGGTCGTGACTCACGAAATGGGTCACTCGATCGCTCATCGCCATAA
>JALOQD010000251.1 GCA_025453525.1 Myxococcota bacterium | reverse complement strand
AGCGGACGAGCCCTTGCCTGCGTTGCCAACGAGCCAGTTCTCCCTGAACACGTTTCGCCCTTCCAGCACCACGCAGGACGGTGGCACAACCGAGCGGGGTCTGGTGCTCGCTCCGCTTTCGTTGGATTTTAGGATTTTTTTTCAGTTCGACGACGATCCTTTGACCATACAGCAGCAGGTCGACGGAGAATACGAGCAGACCAAGGTGGTGGTGCAGCGGCAATGGGCCATGCACCTGGGCGTGGCCATGGGTCTATGGCGGTACGCACAGCTCGCGGTGCAGTTGCCCGTGTACCTGAGCACCGGTCTACCGGGCGAAAAAGGGGGTCTGGGCGACCTGGCTCTCGTGCCCAAGGCCGCTCATCGTTTCGATTTGCCTTCTCTTCCCAAGGGTCTCGGGCTGGGTCTCGCGATGCCGCTTGCCTTTCCCACTGGGCGGACGCACGCATTGACGAGCACGGGCTCGGTCACGGTGTCTCCACTGCTGGCCCTGGACATCGCCGCCGGGCGGTTCCTTGGAGCCTTGAACCTCGGCGCGCTCCTACGGCGCAGCGACGACGGCGTGCCGAGGCGCGGGTCGGCCTTGCTGGTGAATGCGCTGCTCGGTTTCGATTTCATTGATGGCACCCTGGGTGGGCTCGTGGAGCTCAGCTCGTCGATGGACACCTCGGATCTCTCGGCGCGTGGCGCGATCGCCCTCGTGGCGCAGGCTGGACTGAGGTATAGACATCGCGTGGGTCTGTGCCTGGGCGCGCTGCTCGGCGCGGGCCTCACTCCGGGCATCGGCTCGCCAGACGCGCGGTTGCTCCTCGAAATCGGCTGGACTTTGCCGTCGTTGCACAAAGAAAAGGACGCGGCGCAGCCCTTTGCGCAGTCGAAATCCCTGGATGCGGATCTCGATGGCATCGAAGAGCCGAGCGACAAGTGCCCGACCGCGGCCGAGGACTTCGACGGGTTGGAGGACGACGATGGCTGCCCGGAGGAGGACAATGACGGCGACGGGATCCTCGATGCCAAGGACAAGTGCCCCAATGACGCCGAGAACAGCAAGGGCGCCAAGGGCGCGGACGGCTGCCCAGAAGAGGATGGCGATTTCGACGGAGTCTCTGACCATTCCGACGATTGCCCCAATGAGGCTGAGGACCGCGACACCTTTGAGGATGACGACGGGTGTCCAGACCGTGACAACGACCTCGATGGCCTCGCGGATGCGAAGGACAAATGCCCGATGCTGCCAGGCTCGCCCGATGCGAAAAACGGTTGTCCGATGGGGTATTCGTTCGAAAATGACCTCCTCGTTCCCAAGCGCCCCTTGCGCTTCGAAAAAGACACCATCCGGCTCGTGGACCCAGGATATGACTCGCTCGAACAGATCGCCGCAGCCATCATCGCCAACCCTCAGTGGAGCGTGCGGGTCGAAGTGCATGAAAACGGCGCTGGCAATGCAGCGAGCAAGCTCAGTTTGTCGCAGGCGCGGGCCGACACCTTGAAGCGGTTGCTCATCCTGGCCGGTATCATAGCCGAGCGAGTGACGGCCATAGGTCTCGGAAACAAAGCGCCCATTGCGCCGACCGATACCCCGCAGGGGCGCAGGCTCAACGAACGCGTGATTATCCGCGTGGCGCTCTCGGGCAACGCCGCGCTCCGAGGAGGGACGCCATGAAGGGTTTCTGGCCATGGGGCTTGTGCGCCATCCTCGTGCCGGCTCTCAGCTCGGCCCAGTCCTTCTACGATTCTTTCGATGAACCGAAGAGCTCGATCTTTGCCGATGAGAGTGAGGCCTGGGACGCGGTGTGGGATGGCGATCCGTGGACCAGCTTTCGAAACCCCTCTGGCGTGTGCCCGGTCACTGACGAGAGCAGCCCTGGGAGCCTAGGAGAGCCGGTCGATGCGTTCGAAAACATCATCGTCGCCGGGCAGAGCACCTGGCGCGACTATGCGGTGGAAGCCTCGTTTTACGCGTTGGACAACGACGCGGTGGGGATTGTCGTGCGCTATGCGTCACCGAGCAATTTCTACTTGGTGGTGTCGTCGCGCAACGAGATGCCCAGCCCGATGGGCAGCGAAAATCTTCCCTCGGGAGAGACGCGCCTCTACCGCATCAGCCAGGGAGTGGCACAGCTCATGGGGGAGCCGGCCCCGACGGCGTACACCGGACAGACCTCGCAGCTCCAGCGCCTGCGCGTCGAGGTGTTTGGCAAGACCTTGCGCGTCCTCCTAGGCACTGGAGCGTCGCCCATCGCCGGGGACGCCGCTTGCGTGCTCGAGCTCGAAGACGATGATCCTTCTGCGCCCATATCCGGGCGCGCCGGGCTCTACGCGTTTGCCCAGGGCGCGGGTCAGCCCGGATCCTACTTCGACACCTTTCGCGTCTCTGCCCTGGACTCGGACGGCGACGGCAAGGTCAATGATGACGAGCTCGATGCCGTTACCAATCCCTACGACGGAGACAGCGACGATGACGGTGTGTCCGATGGCAACGAGTTCCGCTGGACCGAGGACGCAGACAGCGACGGCCTCATCAACGCCCTGGATCCAGACGCGGACGGCGATGGTTTGCCCGACGGCCTAGAGCAAGGACTCACCACGCCTCACCCAGACACCGACCTTTTGGCCGGGTTCTTCATTCCAGACGCTGATCCCTCGACTGTCACCAATCACCTTTGGGCAGACACGGATCGCGGCGGCGCCAAGGACGGAGAGGAAGACGCGAACCACAACGGCCGCGTTGACAAAGGCGAACGGGATCCTCGCGTGTCGAATGACGACAATGAAATCAATACGGGGGTCGACACCGGCAGCGAAATCGAAACGAGCAGCGATACGCAGGAGCCGACCAGCGGCACCATCGCTCCAACCGCGAGCAATGAGCCGCAAACCGATACCTCCGAGACGACCGAGAGCGAGAGTACCGAAGAACCGTCGCAGGACCGAGGTCAGGTCGGGTTCTATGGCGGACCAGCCTGCGATTGCACAGCGGTTGCGAGCGCCGCATGGCGTCCTGGAAAGAGCCCAATCCTGTTCCTCGTGGGGCTTTTCTAATAGAAGAGATTGATAGCGAGGCAAAAAACGTTGACAGCCGGAGGGAAAACCGTATTCTACGCCCCTCGGTAAAAGGCCGCGCTAGCACTTGCGCGGCGAGCGGGAGTTCGGAAAGCATGACCCTGAATTCAGGAATACTAGGCAAAAAGCTCGGCATGACACAGGTCTTCAGCCCCGCAGGTCAGCTCATCGGCGTGACCGCGGTGGAAGTAGGACCGTGCGTGGTCATTCAGAAACGCACCGCTGACAAGGACGGCTACAGCGCCGTGCAAATCGGCTTTGAGGACAAGGCAGACCGCAAGGTGAACAAGCCCATGATGGGGCACTTCTCCAAAGCGGGCGTCAAGGCCAAGCGCTTCCTGCGCGAGTTTCGCATGTCGGCCGAGCAGGTGAACGAAATCTCCGTGGGCCAGGAGATCAACATCGCGGACCTAAAGGCAGGCGATATCGTCGATGTCATCGGGATCTCTCGCGGTATGGGCTTTGCCGGCGTCATGAAGCGTTACAACTTCTCCGGCGCCAAGGCCACCCATGGCGTGCACGAGTATTTCCGCCATGGCGGCTCGCTCGGCACCAACATGACACCGGGCCGCGTGTTCAAGAACCGCAAGATGCCTGGCCATATGGGTGCTGAACGCGTCACCATGCAGAACGTCGAGGTCGTCCGGGTGTTTGCCCAGGATAACATCGTCTATCTGCGCGGCCCGATCCCCGGCGCCAAGAACAGCCTCGTCACCCTGCGTCCGGCCGTTAAGGGCTGATTTTCTACGGCCGTGTGCGCCGAGCGTAGACGGCAGGATCATTTCGCTAGGCGCGCCAAGCAGGAAAACTATCCAGCGCGCTCCATTTACAAGCTCGAAGAAATCGACAAACGGATACATCTGTTTCGCCGCGGCGACAAGGTCGTCGATTTGGGCGCCTCTCCGGGCTCGTGGACGCTGTACATCTCGGACAAGGTGGGGTCGACCGGACTCGTGGTGGCCATCGACCGCAACCCTCTTACCGTGGGAGTGCCCGGTCATGTGACCTACTTGCAGGCCAATGCCCTGGAGCTCGATGTGGGCGCGGTGCGGCCGATGTCGGGCGACCAGGGTTTCGATGCGGTGGTCTCGGACATGGCCCCTAGAACGTCGGGCAACAAGTTCGTGGATCAGTCGCGCTCCTTCGAGTTGTTCGTCCGCGCCCTGGAGCTCGGAGCCGAGTTGCTCCGGCCTGGCGGTCATTTTGTCGGCAAGATCTTCCAGGGTGAGGACTTCGAGAAGGCCCGCGATCGCGTGCGCCAGCTCTTTGCGACCTGCAAGATCATCCGACCGCGAAGCGTGCGCTCCGAGAGCTATGAGATTTACGTCGTGGGTCTTGGTCGGAAGCAGAGCGGCCCAATCCCTCGAATCATGTGAGAAAAAAAGCGCCTCTATTCCTCGTAGGGGCTGTGGAACAGTGGGGTGTCGGAACCAGATTGCTTGGCCTTGCCCGGCTTTTTGACGGGTTTAGAGGGGCGTGGCTCCTTGCGAACGGGCGTCTCCTTGCTCGTCTTGCCCCTGGGGGTGGAGGTCTTGACCGTCTTGTCCTTGGGGGTGGAGGTCTTGACCGTCTTGTCCTTGGGGGTGGAGGTCTTGTCCGTCTTGCCCTTGGGGGTGGAGGTCTTGACCGTCTTGTCCTTGGCGGTGGAGGTCTTGACCGTCTTGCCCATGGGGGTGGAGGGCTTGACCTCGCGATGGACCGTCTTTCCCTCCTGGCTCGAGGTCGAGCCTGCCACGGCTTTGGAGTCAGCGCTGGGGACGGTTTCGTCAATCGCGGGCTTGCTCGCAGCGGCCTCGGTGGGAGTGGGCTCCTTCTGAACAGGGGGGGGCTGAGCGGGCTCTGTGATAACCGGCTCGGATATCGCAGCCTCGGTTGGGCCGGGCTCGTGCATCTCAGGTTCGGTTGGAGTGTCGGTCGCAGGGGCTCGCGCTGCTCCACCCGTGCGCAGCAGCGTGGCCGTCGCGATGCCGATGACTGTGCAGAGCAGCAGGGAGGCCAGGAGCGTCCGCGCCCAGGAATGGGAAACCGCGGTCCGAGTCGCTTCCCTCTCGTTGGGCATGGCTCTCGGCACAGCCGGAACGGTCATGGATGCGTCGGGAGGAATGGAGTCGATAGATGCGACTTCGTTGCCCGAGGTGAGCGCGAGCCGGGAGTTGAGCGCTTGCTCTTCTGGGCCGAAGAGACGACGCATCTTGGCGCTGAGCTCGCCTTGCGTGGTGTTGCCGCCCGAGGTGAGAGCGGCGGATTCGAGCGCTTCGGCGAATTGGGCTGCGGTACCAAAGCGCCGCGAAGGGGTGCGATGCGTGGCCCTGGCAATGACCGATAGGAAGGCCGCCGGCAGATCGCCCACCTTTTCGCCGTTTTCGAGGGCCAGAAGCTCCGGGTCCTTGGCCGCGGGGACTCTTGAGGGACGCGAAGACGGCGCACGGGCGAGCTCGAACACCACCACCCCCAACGAGTACACATCGCTGCGTCGATCCGTGGATTGTCCCATGAGTCGCTCAGGCGCCATGTACCGCAACTTGCCCTTGACCTTGCCTGCCTGGGTGTGGGCGAGCCTTTCGCGGGCAAAGGCCACGCCGAAGTCGATGAGCTTGATTTCACCTTCGTACGAGATGAGCACGTTTTGCGGGCAGACATCTCGATGAACCAGATCGAGGGGCTCGTTCTTTGCGTCGCGCAGCTCGTGGGCCGCGTGTAGTCCCAGTGCAACGTGGGCGCCGATGGATGCGCAGGTGGTCGGTGTGATGGGCTCGCCGCGCGAGAGCGCTCGTTCGGCCACGGAAAGGAAGCTCTGGCCCCGCACGAGCTCCATGACCATGTAAAGCATGTCCCCGTCTTTTCCGACCTCGTGGAGGCGAACGACGTTGGGGTGGTCGATGCGGGCTGCGAGGCGCGCTTCGTCGAGGAACATGTTCACAAAGGACGTGTTGCGCATGAGGTGCGGGTGGATGACCTTGATCGCGGCGAGCTTCTCGAATCCCGCTAGACCCGAGAGTCTCGCAGCGTAGATGGCGCCCATGCCGCCGGCACCCAAAGGGAAGAGCAGGTCGTAGCGGCCCGCGCGGGTCGGACGATCGCTTCGAACCTCAGTCGTTGTGGGAACCGAGCTTGTCACTTTTTTCGTCCCTTTTGCTCTCTGTTAGGACAGTTTATCGTGGTTGGGACGTTTTGCCAGTCAGGCGCGTTTCTCTTAAGGCTTCTTGCGGGGCGCTGGTCGAGCCGCTCCCTGTGAGGACTGTGCTTCGGGTCTGCGATGCTTTTGCGTAGGCGGAGAGTCGCGACGGCTCGTCGATAAATAGCCTCCCGACAATTTTGGGATTGACTTTTTCGGATCGAATGCCTACTAAGCCAGCGACCTTTTGGCCGCCTAAAGCTCGTGGCGGCGATAATTCAGCTGGGCCTCGACGGATCCTCCTCGAAGAAAGTTTTTCTCCAGCTAACCTTAACTCGTCGTCACGCGAAAGCGAGGACCCTATGAGCATCACCAAGGCGAGGAACATCGGCATCGCCGCGCATATCGACGCGGGTAAAACCACTGTGACAGAGCGCATTCTGTTCTTCACTGGTACGACCAGGAAGATCGGTGAGGTTCACGATGGTCAAGCGACCATGGATTTCATGAAACAAGAGCAGGAGCGTGGCATCACTATTGCTTCTGCCGCGATCACGAGCGCCTGGGACGGGCACCAGATCAACATCATCGACACGCCAGGTCACGTCGACTTCACCATTGAGGTGGAGAGGTCCATGCGCGTGCTCGATGGCCTGGTGGCCGTGTTCTGCGCCGTGGGCGGAGTGGAGGCGCAGAGCGAGACGGTTTGGGGTCAAGCCGACCGCTATCGGGTGCCGCGAATCGCGTTCATCAACAAGATGGACCGTCCGGGCGCGGACTTTTTTGATGTGCTGCGCCAGCTCGACGAACAGCTCGACGCCAACCCCGTGGCTTTCCAGATTCCCATCGGCGCTGAGGACACCTTGCGCGGCATCGTGGACTTGGTGCGCATGCGGGCCTTCCTGTTCGAAGACGGAGTGCGCAGCGAGGTCGATATCCCCGAGGAGCTCGAGGAGCAGGCCCGAGAGTATCGAGAGAAGCTCGTCGAGAAGCTCGCGGACTTCAGCGATGATCTTGCCGAGGCGTTTCTTGAGGAGAGAGAGGTGAGCGAGGAGCTCATCCGCAAGGTGGCGCGACACTGCGTGGTTCGCTCCCTGGTGACCCCGGTGTTCTGTGGCGCAGCCTACCAAAACATCGGCATTCAGACTTTGCTCGACGCGGTGGTGGCGTATTTGCCGAGCCCGGCAGACAAGGGCGCGGTGACCGGCGTCGACATCGACGACCCGGAGCGCACCCACACGCGCTACCCGACCGAATCGGATCCGTTTTGTGGTTTGGCGTTCAAGATTATCAATGATCCTTACGTCGGCCAGCAGACGTTCGTGCGCACGTACTCGGGACTTTTGCGCCCTGGCTCGCAGCTGTACAACGCCACCACGGGGAAGAAAGAGCGCATCAGCCGCATCCTGCGCATTCACGCCAAGGATCGCAAAGAGCTCGACCAAGTGGGGCCTGGCGATATCGTGGCCCTCATCGGCCTGAAGAACGCTCACACCGGACACACCCTGTGCGATCCCGACTCGCCGGTGCTGCTCGAGTCCGTGCGCGTGCCCGAGCCTGTGATCAGCGTGAAGGTCAGCACCGCGAGCCGCGCCGAACAAGACAAGTTGCACGCCTCGCTGCGCAAGCTGTCCCTCGAAGATCCGTCCTTCTTGGTGCGCACCGTGGAGCGCACCGGCGAGACCGTGATCGCCGGCATGGGTGAGCTGCACCTCGAGATCGTGGTCGACAGGCTCAAGACCGAGTTTGGCGTCACGGCGACCGTCGGTGCGCCTTCGGTGGAATACAAAGAGACCATTACCCGCGAGGCCACGGTCAATCATCGTTACGTCAAGCAGACCGGTGGTAAGGGTCAATACGCGCATGTGGTGCTGCGCATCGAACCCATGCCAGGGAGCGGGTTCGAATTCGTCAATCAAATCGTGGGAGGCGTGATTCCCCAGGAGTTCATTCCCGCCGTGCGTCGCGGTATCGAGGAAACGCTCACCACCGGCGTGCTCGCCGACTACCAGGTGGTGGGGGTGCGCGCTGTGCTCATGGACGGCAGCTACCACGCAGTGGACAGCTCGGACCAGGCCTTCCGCATCTGCGGCTCCATGGCCTTCAAGGAAGCTTTCCGCCAAGCCTTGCCCCAACTTCTCGAGCCGATCATGGCTATCGAGATGGCGACTCCCGATGACTACATCGGCGATCTGGTGGGGGATCTCACGCGTCGGCGCGGTCGTGTGGAGAACATGCGCCGCTACCGCAAGGGTTCCCAGAAGGTCAGCGGCGAGGCCCCGCTCATGGAGCTCTTCGGCTACGCCACTGCCATTCGGTCGCTGTCGTCGGGGCGCGCCAATTACTCCATGGAGATGAAGCGCTACGCTCCCTTGCCCGTGTCCCTCCACGAGGCCGTGCTCGCCGAAGCCAAAAAGCGCATCGCCGAGGGGCGGTAGTTCACAAAAATTTCGCCTTTATCAGCGGGAGGGGTGACTCATCCGAAACTCACCCGCCTCCCGAGATTCTGTTCGTCATACGGCTTTCTTGATCTCGACGCTATAGCCAAGCTTTTCGAGGCGTTGGACCAGTC
>JALOQD010000250.1 GCA_025453525.1 Myxococcota bacterium | reverse complement strand
GGTATACCGGCCTCGTCTCGACGGGGCCGGTTCCAACGTTTCTCTCGCTCCTCGTTCTGCTTTTGACTCGTCGGTTTGAGGTCGAAGACTTCGCTAGTTGTCAGTGGGTGAAGTAGGCCTTCAGGGTATCGACCAGACGGGGATCCTCGATTTCGCGGAGCTCTCCGCGATCGAGCCAGGTGCCGACGCAAGACACGCAGCGGTACATGAGGTGATTGTCCTGTTCGACCATCAGCTTGCGCAGCGCGACGGTCTGGCACCGAGGACAGGACAGCGCGGGATCCTGGTGCTCTGCGCTCGGTACGATGGACTCCATGGCAGACACCCTCGACTGCCGGCCGACGAGCTCGCCGATTTCGGCGTGATCGAACCACAGCCCCGCGCAGCGCGGACACCGATCGATCACGACATCGCTCACCACAATTTCTTGGAGATTGACATTGGAGCATCTGGGACAAAGCAGAGTCATGTCACACCTCAATTTACACTGCTCTCAAAGGAGCGCCAGTAGCAACTATACTCCGCGCCTTCCAGACGCCAAGCGCTGCGATTACGGTCATGGCCGTTCAGACGACCACCCAAGACCGTTCTTTTTTAAAAAAGCGCGCTAGTCAGAAATGGCCGGAGGCGCATTGCTGTCTTTCGGGGGAGGAGCGACCTCTGCCATCACCTCTGGCACTCGCAGCGCCACGAGCGTGCGCGCCCAGGACAACTGACTGCTCTCTGCCGCAGGGGGCGACTCTGCCCAGATCTCGCCTCCAAAACGCTCGACGATCTTGCGAGCAAGGGCGAGCCCCACTCCGGTTCCACCGTGCTCCCGAGTGGGTGAGCCGTCTATTTGATAGAACGTCTTGAAAATCGACCGCAGCTCCTTCTCGGGAATCCCTTCTCCAGAATCGTAAACCAAAAACGTATATCTTCCATTGTCATTCTGGGTCGCCACATGCACGCGCCCGCCAGGCTGACAGAATTTCCACCCATTTTCGAGGAGCTGGACCATGGCCCTTTTGAGCTTGTCCGGATCGCCAAAAGCCCGATACGGCGCATCCGCGATGGCGGTCTCGAGGGTGATGTCCTTGTCCTCGAACCTGTGGATGCACAGACCGATGGACTCCTTGGCCACCTGGTTGAAGCTGTAGTACCGTGCGAAAAAGGACATCTTGCCCGTGGCCAGAGCCGTCATGTCGAGGAGATTCTCGATGACCGATCGAACCCTGTGAAAACCGCGCTCCACAGACGTTAGGGCGCGCCGCTGCATGTTATTGAGCGGACCGAGCTCCTCTCGCAGCAGCATGTTGATGTAGCCGATGGCCGGGGTGAGCGGCGTGGACAGCTCGTGGGAGACGTTGCGATAGAACTCGGCTCTGACCTTCTCGGCTTCGACGAGTCTTCGGTTGGTTTCCTCGAGCTCTTCGATTTTCGCCTGCAGACGCGAAGCGAGCTTTTGGCCTTGGGCCATGAGCAGGTTCTCGTCGGGCTTGATCCCGCTGCGCTCCCTCTTGCCTTCCAAATAATTGCGCACCTCGAAGGGCAGGCGCGCGATATCGATGGGCTTGAGAATATAGCCGTCGCAGCCCACGGCCAGGCTCATTTCGCGGTTGCCTTCTCCGGTCAGCGCGACGATGGGAACGTCCCTACTGCCCATCTCGCCGCGCAGCTTGAGCGTCACCTCGTAGCCGTCCATGTCGGGTAGATTGATGTCGAGCAAGATGAGGTGGGGCTGGGCCTCGAGAGCCGTGCGAATCCCCGTGATACCGTCCTCGGCTTCGACAACCGAGAAGCCGTTCGCGGACAGCACCTTTCGCACCAGCCTGCGACTGCCCTCATCATCTTCGATGTGCAGAATTTTATACATCGTTCGACACCCTATCTCATTTGTTCATTATGATTAACACGAACCCCTGGGCCTAGCGAGTCAATTCTCCTTGAGGTCCAACGCGCCTGGCCAATGTCCCCAGACCACGGCCTCCCTCAATTCGGACACACGGGTCGGCGAAACGAACACCCTTGCCATGCCTCGTCCCGAAGGCAACGGCACGCTGCCTTTGCCTGTCTCGTCGAGCTGCAGGAGACGCGTGGTCAGGGGCCGGCCATCGACGTTCTGCGCCTCGATCTGCCACAAGGTTCCGGGCTCGCCGAACAACTCGAGCCGCACGGGCTCGCTTCGCATGTCCGAAAGCCGCAGCCGCAGCCGGGCTTCCTGGGGAATCGTCGCGCTCGTCCCCAAAACGAGGCCGTCACAAGTGGCGGACAGGGGCCCTTCGATCTCCCCCTCTGCGCAGTCGCATTCCAAGGCAATCGGATGCAGCGCCTCTCCGGTCGTCGCGAGCCCTCCGGGAGAGGACACCATTTTGAGCGCTCGCCACGCGTTGCCGCCCAGCACTCCTCGAAGGTCGCCCTCGCTCCAGCCCTTGGCCCGCAGCGCAGAGGAGAGAGTAGGCAGCTTCGATGCGTCCTCCAATCCAGAAGGAGGAACGATGCCGCCATAGTCCGTTCCCAAGGCGATGCCGGTCGTGGCTCCGAGCTCCTTCCAGCGCTGAAGATGGGCTACGACGTCCGAAACGCCTGCCCCGGCCCCTTGCGCCTCTCCTTTAATGAGCTCTGGGTTGAGCACGAGGCCCACCAGCCCTCCGGTGCGGGCGAGCGCCAGCACTTGAAGATCATCGAGGTTGCGAGAAGCGGGCCTGATGCCCGCAGAGGCGGTATGGGTCACGAAAACCGGCACGCCGGCCGTGCACAAGGCCTCCCAAAAAGCCGCGGGCGAGGCATGCGTCAGATCCACGGCAATGCCCGCTTCCACGAGGGCTCTCAGGAGCTCTCTCCCCGCCTTGGTCAGGCCCGAGGGGTTCCGAAGCGCAGCGGCGGAATCGGCAAAGGCATTGCCCCTGGAAGAGACGATCCCCACCATCGCGAGACCGCGGGCCTTGAGCTCTGGCAGCCGTTCGAGCGAGCCCTGCAAGGCCTGCGCTCCTTCGAGCAGGAGCATGAACGCCACCCCTGCGCTACGAGCGATCGCCTGGGCTTGGTCGAGCTCCGCGGTGATCCGCGCGGCGCCGCCTGTTTGCGCCACGAGCTTTTCCATGGCTTCGATCTGTTTTACGACTTGCTCGACCCCCGGCCCCTCGGCAGAGGGCAGCGCTGCGAACACCAGCCCCAACCCGCCCTTTCGCAACTTGTCGAGACTCGTGTGAGCCGCGGGATCCACGAGAGTCCAACCATCCCGCTGGGAGCGAAACAAGATATCCTCGATGAGATCGATGTTGAATTCCGGTTCTGGAGTGCCGCCGGCTCGCTCCGTTGCAACCGGGGAGACGTGCTGCGGCGCGCTGCCCACGAAATCCGGTGCCCTGGTCTGCTCGACATCGGAGCGACAGGCGACCAACGTCAGACACCAGACGACGATGAGCTGCGTGACAAAACGCCACATAGTGCTCAGGTTGTATGGGTTTTTCGCCATGAGAACAACTGGGTTGGTGCGTTCTATACCCCGCGCCTTCGGTTTCATGGGGCCAGCGCTGCCATCACCAAATAGTGCTCGGCTGGGAGGTCGTCGAAAACGCTCTTCGTGCACATGTAAACGCGCCGTTTGTTCCAGGCCGCGACCTCGATGGGGCCCCGAGGAGGACGCGCCGAGCCGTCGCTTCCCACTTCGGCAAAGGCCAGCCGCATGGATCGCACTTTTTTTCCGTCGACTCGCACGAGCTCCAGGTTGCCTTTGTTCACGAGACCGAAGCGCTCGGCCTGATTTGCAAAAGGCGTCCCCTCGAAAAGGACGAAGCAGCTCTGGGTCATGGCGTCGAGGCTCGAATCGAGTCGCTCCAGCAGGTCCGCTGTTTGCTCAAAGGCCTCGTCGTCGCTCCCGGGCAGGCCGAAAACCATCATCGCCAGATTGGAGATCCCGGCTGCCGCGGCCCTTTGGACGACCTCTTCCCCGACTGTGACAAGAGCACCCTTGGCAGCGATATCGAGCAGGAGCTGAGAACCGGTTTCGAGGCCCCAGGATATCCAAACGCAACCTGCCCGCTGCATGGTCTGAAGCACGCCGTCCGTATAGCCCGTTTGGGCGCGAGCCATGACGCTCCAGCGCACGTCGAGCCCAGTCGTCTCGATGTGCTGGGCAATGGCTTCGAGATCGGCGGCATCGATATACTGATCGGCGAAGTAGAAGTGGCGCGCTCCGGTGGCGGATTGAATCTGCGCCAAGCCTTCCACAAAACGCGCGGGCGACAGGCTGCGGTATCCAGCCGAGGAGAAGTTGTGGGCGCAGAAACGACAGCGCCGATACCGACAGTCCCTGGAGAAAAGCACCGGAAGCACCGGAGTCGGCACGAAGTACCCTTTGAGGTCGAAATCCGAAAAGTCAGGGAGCGCGGCGGTCGCAAGGCACACGGCCTGGGGGCTTGGATTTCTTTTGAGCTTGCCGTGCTCGATAGAGCAGGCCCCAGGGATCTCTTTTGCCCTCTCTCCACGGCACAGAGAGAGGACCGCCTGCTCGCCCTCCTTTGGTACCGCCGCGTCCAAGAATGGACAGGCGAGCAATAGGTCATCGAGGTGAAGGGCGCTCAAGCTGGCCCCTCCGAGCACGATCTCCAATGGCTCTCGACGAATGAGGTGCGGACAAACCGACGCGCTGTCCCGCAAGGCCTTCGACAAGGCCAAGGCGAACGGCACCTGAGACGGATAGAGCACCGAAAGGCCCAGCACGGTCGGCGCAAAAGCGAGCACCTGCCGCACCTGCTCTTCCAGAACCCTGCGCAACTCGGGCAAAAGGACCGCGGTGTCGAGATAGACGAGCGCTTGGCTTTCGAGCCCTGCCAGAACCCCAGCCACCTGTGTGACGGATCGCCACTCCTCGAGGTAGGCTCGTTGGTCACCAAACACGCCCTCGTCGCGCATGAGCGTCGACCAATCGACCCGTGGTCCTGCGAGGAAGCGCAAAGTGGCCTGGTTGAGATCCAAGCAGCGGACAGGCAGCGCATGCGCCCTCACATGTCCTGCCAAGGTCGCCAGCCCCAAGGGTACGTATGTCGCCGCCGCGCGCGGAGGAAACGCGAGGAGGACCGTCATGTACGCCAATTACGAACGGCAGACACCGTAATCTGAAAAAATGCCTCGGGTCACCGGATCCACGGGCAGCACCTTCTTGGCTGCGTCGATGCAGCAGTGCACGGTATGACCGTGGACCAAGAGCCGCTGTGCGCTGTCGTTGCGCACGATGTATTCATAGGAAAATTTCACTGGGGCGAGGTCCCTGGGGCGGGCGTAGACGCTCAGCAATTGATCGTAATCGGCGTGAGATTCGAACGTCATCGCCAAATCGACAATGGGCTGAAACACCCCGGTCTCTTCGATTTCCTTGTAGCTACGCCCGCTCGCCCGAATGAGGCCGGCACGCCCAATTTCGAAGTATTTCAGGTAGTTGGCATGGTACACGACCCCTGATTTGTCCGTGTCGGCGTACAGCACGCGGAAGCGCTCCCTGTGCCAACGCAGACCAGTGCCAGCCTCGACCACATAGCCGTTGTCCAACTGCTGCTCGATTTCGAAGCGTCGCTTCATGGGGAACGAGTTATTAAGCAACCGCGTGCAGAACGTCAACTAGTGTCCATCCCGAAATGGAAGTTTTCCGGCGTCCTTCGGAAAGGCGAGGACTGTTTGAGTTGGATAATTCGATGTCCGAGTTCCGCAGCCTTGGAGAAGGATGCCGAAAACGGGGCTTTCGGGACGATAACCAACTAATAGAATCGACGAAACACGACGCAGGAGTTCGGCCCCCCGAAACCAAAGGAGTTGGACAGGGCGATATCGTAGCGAGCCTTGCGCGGCTCTGGCACGAAGTCGAGACCCTCGAACTCACTGTCGATGCGCAAGTTGAGGGTGGGCAGAATGGTATCGTGCAGCATGCCGTGCACAGTGAGCGCGGCCTCCACGCCTGCCGAGGCGCCCAGGGAGTGCCCCACTTGGGACTTGTTGCTGGAGATGGGAATGCGGGGAAGTTGTCCTGCGAACACCTCTCGCAGGCACGCGACTTCGGTCTTGTCGCCGATCCGCGTCGAGGTGCCGTGGCCATTGATATAGCCCACCTCATCGACCGCGATCCCCGCGTCCTCCAAGGCCCCTCGGACGCACGCGGCGATGGTCTCCATGCGCGGGTTCGTGTAGTGGTAAGCATCGGAATTCATGTGTTGACCGATGATTTCCGCTTTGATGGGCAGCCCGCTTTGGAGGGCATAGTCGAGCTCGGCGAGAAGCAGAATCCCCCCTCCCTCGGCGAGCACGAAGCCTCGGCGATCTCCGCTGTAGGGCCGACTGGCCAGCCTCGGGTCTTCCAGGGAGCGATCGCCCTCCTCTGAGTTGACCAGGGCCCGCATATTGCCGAATCCGTAGAGGATCGCCGGGAGAATGGGCAACTCCACACCGCCGGCGAACATGGCGTCCGCATCTCCGCGCTGGATGATCTTGGCCGCTTCGGCAATGCAGTGGTTCCCAGTGGCGCAGGCCGTGGCTGGCGCCATCACCGGTCCGGTAAAGCCCAGGAGCATCGAGGCCTTGCCCGCCGGCATGTTGGCGCAGATGTTGGGCAAGCAGAACGGGGAGACCTTGAGCGGTCCGCCGGCCCGCAGGCCCTCGAGGTTCCATTCGTAGGCGTCGTTTCCGTTGATGGCCGAGCCGATGAGCGCCCCGACCCTGTGAGCGTTGGAGGGGTCGATCTGCAATCCCGCTTGCCGTGCCACGTCCGAGCACAGGGCCATGGTCATGGGGACAAAGCGAGCATTCCAGAAGTAGACGTCGCGCTCGGTGAGAAACTCGTAAGCCAAGGGATCGAAATCCGGGATTTCGCCCACGGCCTTGACAGGATAGCTCCCTGCGTCGAAGCGCGAGATCCACCCGATTCCCGACTCTCCCCGCGACGCCCTGGCCCAGGTCTTCTCGATGCCGTGTCCCAGGGACGTGGAGACTTCGTAGCCGACGACGACGACTCTGCGATTCAAAGGAGCTTTCATGGCCGATACGTAACGCAACGGCTGCGGAAATCAACCACTATTCCAATCGGTGCTCGGGCTTTCTGGCTTCGAAGGGCCTTTAGACGGCAGGCGTCTACCGCGCGCTGGGCAGGAACCCGATCCCCTCGTACCACCAACCCTCTGGACGCTGCCTGCCGGTCCAGATGTTGCGTCCATCGATCACGACCTTGCCCCGCAGTCGCCTATTAATCTCCTGTAGGTCGGCTTCGCGGTAGGCTTTCCAGTCGGTGATGACGATGAGAGCGTCGGCGTTGTCCAAGGTCGCCCACATGTCTTCGGAGAACCGGGGCCGGGGGTCCCTGAAGGCGCGAAACGCCTCGACCGCGATGGGATCGTGGGCATGGACCGTCGCGCCGGCCTCGATGAGCTTGTCGATCACGTAGATGGCCGGAGATTCCCGGGTATCGTCGGTCTCGGGCTTGAAAGAAAGGCCCCAGACGGCAATGGTCTTGCCGCTCAGGTCCTCGCCCAGCCTCGCGACGACTTTTTCAAAGGGCACGAGCTTTTGCCGGTCGTTGGCCGAGTCCACGGCCTCGAGGACCTTGAGGGGGTGCTCGTAGCTTCGAGCCGTGCGCAGCAGCGCCTGGACGTCCTTGGGAAAGCAGGAGCCGCCATAGCCGCAGCCAGGATGGAAATAGTACAAGCCGATCCGCGGATCCATGCCAGCGCCGACCCTCACCTTGGTGATATCCGCGCCGACCGCCTCGCAAAAATTGGCCATTTCATTGATGAAGGTGATTCGCGTGGCGAGAAAGGCGTTGGCCACGTACTTGGTCACCTCGGCGCTGCGCAGATCCATGACCACGATGCGATCATGGGCATCGTAATAGCCGTACAGCGGCGAGTAGAGCGCGAGCATCGTCTCTGCGGCGCGTGGATCATCGGTGCCGATCACCACCCGAGGCGGATGCATGAAGTCCTCGATGGCCTCGCCCTCGCGCAGAAACTCGGGGTTGGAAACCACGCCGAATGGCTGGTGAGTGGCGGCGCCGATGACCTCGCGGATCTTCTCGTTCGTGCCCACCGGCACCGTGGATTTGCAGGCCACGACAGTGTACCCCTCGATGTTCTGGCCCACTGTCCTAGCGACCTCCAAGACCGATGAGAGGTCTGCGGAACCGTCTTCCCGCTCTGGGGTCCCCACGGCGATGATGACGACCTCTGCCCACTTCACGGCCGACGGAACATCGATGGAGAAGGTCAGTCGACCGGCTTTGCGATTGCGGTTGAACAGCTCGTCGAGGCCCGGCTCGTAGATGGGCACGACACCGTCGTTGAGCGCACGGACCTTGTTTTCATCGTTATCGACACAGCGCACGCTATGGCCGATCTCGGCAAAACCAGCTCCAGCCACGAGCCCCACGTATCCGCTCCCTATGACGCTCACTTTCATGAATGCCTCCACTGCCGTCCGTCGCAAGATCCAAAAAAGGACGGCTCGAAGCGCACAATAGTCCCGGAGCATCGGGAGATGCAATAGCCTCGTTGCAGAGGCGATCGCCTGAGTATTGCCTCGTCAAGCATTCACAGTCGGGTGGTGTCGTGCCTGCGTTCCTCCTTTGGAAAAGGCGGGTGTTGCAAATGGAATTTCTCCTCGAAAACCCACCGGACTGCGCTTGAGATCCCCCTTAAAAAAATGACCCGCTCAGAAGCCCTAGCATGGAAAGCAGCGGTCATTCGGCTTTCGAGCTCGGTGAGCAGCGCCGCGCGGCACTCGGTAGAACGGGGCCTGCGCAT
>JALOQD010000249.1 GCA_025453525.1 Myxococcota bacterium | reverse complement strand
AACCTAGTGCGCTCCCTCGACACCGACCCCCAAAACGATCGTGCCCACTACTTACTCGGAACCATCCGTTTGTCTCGCGGCGAGCTCGGCGACGCGGAAAAGCACCTGCGCATCGCGGTGAGTCTCAGGGAAAAAAGCGGGGATGCATCCTCTCTTTCCGAAGCACACAACGCGCTCGGCGTGGTGCTCATCCACCTCAAGGAGTACCCAGAGGCGATCGGCTTGCTGCAGGCCTCTGCCGGCGAGGTGCTCAACCGCGAACCTTGGCTGGCCAATGGCAATCTCGGTTGGGCGCTCATCGAGCAGGGCGAATACGATCAAGCCATAGAGGTCTTGCGTCGCTCGATCTTCGACCAACCCAAGTTTTGCGTCGGCATGTACCGCCTCGGCCAGGCCTACTACCTCAAGCAGCAGTACCCACAGGCGCAAGCCGCGCTGGCCTCAGCGATCTCGGTGGACGAACCGGCGTGTCAGGCGTTTCAGGATGCCCACCACCTGCTGGGCATGACCTATCTCCACCAATCGCAAGACGCGCGTGCCATCGAAGCGCTCGAGCGCTGCGTAGAGCTCGGGACTACCACGCCCATGGGTCAGGCCTGCGCCGCAGCCCGTCAGGGTTTGTAGGAAGCGTCGTCCATGCCCTCGGCTGCCGGCAATCATCCTCAGTACCGATTGGCAGATACGCTGCGCCGACTTCTGCGGCGCAACGCGATTCCCAATCTGCGCAAGGTGCTGGCCCGCAAGCATCCAGTGGACATCGCGGCCATCCTCAATCACTTTCTGCCCCAGGAGCGCCAACGGCTCTTGTTCTTCGTCGGCGACGACGCCCACCAGGCCGAAGTGGTCGCCTGCCTGCCCATCACCGATGCGGCCGATCTCCTTCGCGAGATGCCGTTCGAGCGCACCGTCATTCTTCTTCGGGAGATGTCCGGCGACGACAGGGCCGACCTGCTCGCGGCGTTCGACAAAGAACTGGCGGCCAAGGTGCTCGCGGCCATGCCGGACGAGGAGTCGGACGAAGTCACCGAACTGATGCGCTACGGAGAGAACACGGCCGGCGGAATCATGAGCCCGGACGTGCTCGCCATCCCCTCAGACACCACAGCAGCAGAGGCCATCCGCATCCTGCAGAACTCTCCCGACGTGGAGATGGCTTTTTACATATACGTTGTGAACATCCACGGGTCTCTCGTGGGTGTCATCTCCCTGCGCCAACTCGTGACCGCCCGGCCGGACGTGACGCTCAAGGAGATCATGAACTCCGACATCGTGTCGGTGCGCACGGACATGGACCAGGAGGAAGTGGCGCGCATCGTTTCTCGCTATGCCCTCCTGGCAGTACCGGTCGTAGATGAGACTAACAAGCTCGTGGGCGTCGTCACTGTCGACGACGTCATCGATGTCATCAAGGAAGAGGCCACTGAGGACTTCCTCAAGATGGCTGGTGCCGGCCACGAGCTCGACGAGCGACCCTCCATCTCTGCCTCGGTCAGAAGGCGTGCTCCTTGGCTTGCGGCTGCGCTCGTCGGCGGAGTCGGCGCGGCGTTCGTCATTGGAAAGTTCGAAGACCTTTTGCGCAACATCCCCATCCTCATCGGATTCATTCCGGTCATCAACGGAATGGCGGGAAATGTGGGAACCCAATCGCTGACGGTTATCGTTCGCGGGCTCGCCATGCGCAGCATCGAGGCGAAGCACTTCTGGCGCGTGGTGCTGCGAGAGGCCTTGACCGGGGCACTCCTCGGCGCTCTGTACGGGCTCGTCATCGGCGGTATCGCCTCGCTGCTCGGCTACTCCCAGACCAACATCTTGGCCGTCTCTGGCATCGTCGCGGTGTCGGCCATGACCGCGATCACATTGGCGGCGACGTTTGGCACTATCATCCCCCTCGTCTTTGCCCGCATCGGCATCGATCCAGCGGTGGCGACCGGACCGTTTCTGACATCGTTCATCGACGCCCTTGGAGTATTTATTTTCGTCACCCTGGCCCAGGCGCTTCTATGACCGTGGGCTTCTCCACTCGCGCGCTCGTTTTGCGAGCCCGACCGCTCGGCGAGTCCGACGTGCTCGCCTGGCTGCTCACCAAGGAATACGGCACGATCCGCGCTGTGGCCAAGGGCGGACGCACGAGCCGTAAGCGCTTTCGCGGCGCCCTCGAGCCGTTTGCGCTCCTCGACGCCAGCCTCGAGAACGGTCGGGGAGAGCTGCTCCGACTCTCGGAGACGACCCTGCTCGATCCGCACCTGGGGCTCGCCATGGACCTCGCCCGCCTCGAGGCCGCCACGCGGCTCCTGCGGCTCCTTCTGCGCGGCGCGTCGGAGGAGAGCTGCGGCAACGCCTTGTTCGAAGCGGCCTCGAGCGCCGTATCTCGCCTCGCCGAGCCTGGTCAAACGGCCGTGCGCGCGGTCGAGCTCTGGGCGAGGCTCGCGGTGCTCAGGGCTTTTGGTCTCGAGGTGAGCCTCGAGCGCTGCGTGGGATGTGGTGCAAACGTACCGACCCAGCGCAAGGTTTTCTTTCATCCTGTGCGAGGCGGTGTGGTGTGTACCCCCTGCGGTGGAGGTCCCCTGCTGCTGCGAGCCGAGGCGGCGAGCCTTTTCGTCGAGTCTTCACACCGATGTGTCGATATCGCCGCGGCCCAGGATCTGGACACTGACCACCGAGCCCTCGACGACTTCGAGCAATGGCATGTGGTCCGCCGTGGCAAAGACGGTCAGACAGGCGCATGACGCAAGACAATCTAGATACGGAAATCGAAAAGGCAGCACGTCTGCTGCGATGCGGCGGCGTGGTGGCCTTTCCCACCGAGACCGTCTATGGCCTGGGTGCATCGGCTTTCGACCCGGCTGCAGCGGCGCGCATCTTCGAAATCAAGGGACGTCCGCGATTCGACCCTCTCATCGTGCACCTTCCCGCCACCGACTGGCTCGAGCGAGTGGCTCTCGAGGTTCCTCCAAAGGCCGCTCTCCTCGCGGAGAAGCTCTGGCCTGGGCCGCTGACCCTGGTGCTTCGCAAGCGGGACGAGGTGCCGGACATCGTCACTGCCGGATTGCCCACCGTGGGCGTGCGTTTGCCAGACCACGATATCGCTCGGCGCCTCATCGAAGCGGCCGGCGTGCCGGTGTGCGCACCGAGCGCCAACCCATTTGGCTATGTGAGCCCCACAACAGCGGCGCATGTGCGCTTGCAACTCGGGGACAAAATCGACGCCATCCTCGACGGTGGCCCGTGCCGGGTGGGTATCGAGTCGACAATCGTCTCGTTCGAAGGCGTAAGCCCCACACTCCTGCGCCACGGGGGCGTACCCATCGAGACCATCGAAGCCGTTCTCGGCTGTGCCATCGCCGTGGCCAGGCCCGAGGATCCGGTGGCTGCGCCGGGCATGCTGAAGCGCCACTACTCTCCCTCGGTTCAGGTCGTGCTTTTCGACGGCGAGATCCCCGCGTCGCAGGGTCCGGGCACAGGCCTGCTCCTCATCTCCGGTCGACAGGTGCCCGGTGGGTTTACCGCGGTCGAGATCCTCAGCCGCAGCGGCTCTCTTTCAGAGGCAGCCCGCAACCTATTTGCCGCTCTGCGCCGCCTCGATGAGGCTGGCTTAAGGGTCATGTTCGTCGAACGAGCCCCCGAGTCCGGCCTAGGCGTTGCCATCAATGATCGTTTGCGCAGAGCCGCTTCTCGCTGACGCGTTTGCCCTTGGCCCTGTCAAACTCATAATACAATCATCAGAAAGAGGATCTCAGGCGCTGCGACAGCGGAGGAATCATTAATGACCGATGCAAATGTCGAGATCACCGGCTATGGCGGTGAGACCACCGAGGAGCGCAAGCTCGCCGCAACCCTAGCGCGCCTCACCGAGGTCTGCACTGTGCCCGAAGCGGCTCAGAAAGTGATGCAGCTGACACGGGGCTCGACAGCCTCGGTCAAGCCCGTGGTCGATGAGGTTTCTCGCGATCCCGCCCTTGCGGCCGAGGTGCTGCGCATCGCCAACAGCCCGTTCTACGGCCAGAGCCGAATGGTCGGAGACCTGCAACGGGCCGTAGTGGTCATTGGAATGAAGGAGCTCAACGTCATGGCCAGCGCCATGGCGCTTCTGGCTTCGCTTCCCAAAAACGAGCCCCTGGCGATGCTCGTCCACGAGCGGGCAGTCCTGTGCGCCACCCTTGCGCGCTTCATCGCCCAAGACGTGGGAGGCCTCGATCCGACGGATGCCTTCCTCGCCGGGCTGCTCAGCGAGATCGGCGCCCTCGCCTGTCTCACCGTGGATGCCGCGAAATACCTTGAGCTGCTGCGCTACGCTGCGGAGGATCCCACGAGCCGAGCAGGCTTCGAAATCAAACGCTATGGCGCCACGAGCGAGGAGCTCGGGGCCCGAATGCTCGAGCGCAATCACCTGCCGCGCAAGGTCGTCGAGGCTGTACGCGCCTCGGTGCTCGACAACCCCCGGGAGCTCGGGCTTTTGCCGCGAATTGCGCTGTTCTCCAGGTTCGCATCGCCGTTCATCGTGCGGGCAGCCCAAGAGACTAACCCCAGCCTCATCGAGCTCGATATTCCGGATATGGCCACCCACCTGGGTCTCGTCGAGGTCAACAAGGAGCGGCTCATCGACCTGTGCGTCAAGGCCGGCACTGCCGTTGAAATGGATATTCCGGCCGAGCTCGAAGCCCTGCGTTCCCAGCAGCCCTCGTCCCCCATGGGCAAGAGAGTGGATCCAAGCGGCGACTCGCCCAAGCGCGGGTTCTTCGATTGGCTCTTTGGGCGCTAAGCGGTGTCTTCGCCGGGGCATGGCACGGAGCAATGATGACTCGCAAGCCGCAGAGCAAGCGTTCCTCGGCTGCCGGCCGCCGCACAGCGGACGACATCATCGCCCTGCAGCGGCGACTCTTCGAGCGACATCGGAGGCTCATCGAAGCCAGCGAGTCGACGCCCAGTCCAGGGATGCGGCGATACTACAACGAATATCGCAAAGCCGTACGTGGCACACCGGTGGAGTCCGGATTCGGCGCCCTGTGCGACGCCATTGCCCGATCGCAAATCGCTTACGTGGCCGACTACCACACTCTGGCGCTGTCTCAAAGGACGTTCCTCAAGTTGGTCCGCGCAGTGATGCAGCAGGTTGACAATCTATGCCTCGCCCTCGAATTCGTAGACGCGAGCCATCAAGAGAATATCGAAAAATACCAAAGCGGGAGGATCAGCGAGAGGACCTTCCTGCGCCGAATCGAATACAAAAAAAATTGGCCGTACGACATCTGGCCGCACTTTCGTCCCATCTTCGAGCTGGCCAAGGCGCAGGGCTTCCCGCTCCTCGGTATCGATGCGCCGGCGACCCTTCCGCTGACCAGCCGCGATCGCAGAGCCGCGGAGGTTCTAGCCGAAGCGAGCTGTCGCTACCCCGGATCGACTCTGCTCGTGCTCGTGGGCAGATTGCACGTCGCGCCCTCCCACCTTCCCGCGGCCGTAGAGCGCGCCTTCCAAAGGAAAGGCCTCGACCCGCCGCGGCGGGTGATCGTCCATCAGAATTCCGAGGTGATCTACTGGCAACTCGCCGCGCAGCGGCGGGAAAGCACCGAGGTCGTCCAACTGTCGGATGAAAGCTACTGCGTGCTCAACACGCCGCCCCTCGTGGAGCAAATGTCGTACCTGCACTGGGTTCGCTACGATGAAGATCTGCTCGAGCACACCACCTTGGACAGCACGGTGCGACTCTTCGTTCACACCCTCGCCGAGTTTCTCGTGCTGCCTTTGCGCGACTCAGAGTGCGAACTCCGCGTGCTCGGACCCGGCGACATGATGCTGGCCGAGCTCCTCGGGAGCATCTCGGACAGGCGGCGAAAGAAACGGTTGCTGCTTCAGGTCGAGGCAGACGAATCGGTGTTCGTGCCCGAGGTTAGGACCATCTATCTCGGCACCTTGTCGGTGAACCACGCGGCCGAGGAGGCCGCGCATTTCGTGAAGCACGCGGTGGGCGGCGGCGCTGAGCCGCTTGAGCTTCGAGATAGGTTCTACTTCCACGCACTCAACGAGGCCTGCGGGTTCTTTGGCTCCAAGGTCATCAATCCCAAGCGCAAGACAGATCACTCGGGCAAACTGCGTCGCATCGCCGCCAGCCGCGGCGAAAACAGCGGCAAGCCTACAGCCGAGCAGAGGGCCGCGGCGTTTGCCTTGGAGCACCTCTCCTGGGAGAGAGGTCGAGGCCGCAAGCATCCCGCAGGTCAGCTCCTCGCCGATCCAGCGGTGTTTGTCGCGGCGGCACACATGCTCGGGTACATCCTAGGCGACAAAATGTACTACGGACTCGTGAGCGGACAGGTGCAGAAATCGCTCGTGCGCGAGCTGTTCCTCTGTCCTCTAGATGCACCCTACCAAGCGCTTGAGTACTATCTCGAGTTTTCCGCCATGCTCATGGACGTCACGATCCCCCAGAGGATCTAACGACCGCAGGCCCGATTCCGCTTCCGGCTAGCGAGCTCAGAGCGACTTGTTGACCAGCTGCCCGAGCCGATCCACAACCGCTCGGCCGACATCTCCTGAGTGCACGGCAACGAAAATGGTATCATCACCGGCGATCGTTCCGGCAACACCAGGCCACTTCGTTGCGTCCAAAATCAAGGATACCGTCGTGGCGGTCCCTGGCCTCGTGCTCACGACCAGCAGGTTTTCGCCCACCGGCTGCACAGCCTGGACGAACGGGCTGATCGAGCGCCCCAGGGCCTCGATGTCCGCCTGTCCAGGGGGCAGCTCTGGAGTGACGTACCTGCCGGCGTGTTTCACCAATCCAAGTTCTCGCAAGTCCCTGGAAACGCTGACCTGCGTGCACTGGATACCCTCGGACGCTAGCAGAGACGTGAGCTCGGTCTGGGTTCCCACTGGGTGAACCTTAACGATTTCGAGCAAGCGCTTCTGGCGCTCCGCCTTGCCGACAACCCTTCCGTTGGATTCCTGATTATTCAACATGCCTGATTTAAAATGCAGGCCTTTGAAACTGTCAATACCCTTAATGCACCCTAATGACGTTTTCGTCACTATATCACCGAAAAATGAGGGGTGACTCCTCAAGGCGAGCGAAAGAATGCCGACTTCTGAACGAGGAACGGGTCGTTCGAGGTCGACACGAAATGTCCTTGCGGGTTCCCACGAACGGAACTGCCCCCCTTCGACTGACCCCATCGCGTTCTCAAAGCAGGTGTCAAATGGAAGCGAGCCCTGCCATCGCTGCGCTCAAGGTCCATCGCCACTTTTTGCACAGTCATGAGCAGGGGGAAGACATTCATTGGCCCGAGGCGAGCCGAGAGTCGCGGCTGATGCGCTGTGGTTCGCGGCTCTATCTCGATGCGGATCTGCGAGGCGGCGACGCGCGTCTGTTCACCGGACTCGTTCCTTCGCAGCGCAACACCGGTGTCTACGTTTCCACTGTCGTGCCTGGCTCCATCGACGAAACGGCTGTGGTCCGACTGACGCTCCACGACGGATGTGTTCTGTCTGAAGCATCAAAGATCCTCTTTGTTAAAGAGACCTGCACCGGGCTCGACAGCGAGAGCGGTCTGGGTTTCCTCTTTGTGGACGCCTCAAAACCGTCTTGGAACCTGCTGCTCCGAGACATGGGAAACTTCTCCGCCGGGCTGTTCGAGCCGACAGACGTCCCCTCCCTCGTTCTTTCGAGCGCGGATCCTGTTGCCCCTTTGCCCGAGACCCATGCTTTTCACGGAGGGCCGATGGCTGTTTGTACGGTGCGGCAAGCACCAGAGAACCGCTGCGAAGCCGTGGTCGCAGAGGCTTTTGCCGGGGCGAGAGATGACCCGCAGTTCGAGTGGGGCTTTGCCTCGGATTGCCGCTGCCGGTTGTTTGTGGCGACGACTCTCTCTAGGCCGGTCGACGCGCGGCTCGACCTGTGGCTCGTAGACGCGGCAAAACAAAGCGGTGTCGCGCGTCTGCGAGGCACGGTGCGATGGGTGCGGAAGGCGCGAAGTGGTCAAAAGGATGCAGGGTATCTCCCAGGCATGGGGGTGGAGTTGGACCCACCGTCTGGCGTCGATGGCTGGCAAGGGTGCCTTGTCTGCGCAGAGTATTTCTGAGCGGGAAAGCTAGCGGACGCGGTGCCAGTACTGGGTACGGCCGAGCAGAGAAATGCCGATAAAGCCCCGTACTTTGAGCTTTTTGCCACCCTCTTGCACCTCGATGTAGCACTTGTAGGTGCTGCCGCTCTCTGGGTCGAGAATCTTGCCGCCACTCCATTCGTCTCCATCCTTTTTGAGTCCGCGAATGACGGTCATTCCTATGACAGGCTTGTTCTTCTCTGTGCCCTCGCACTTGTCGCACAGAGGGTTGGGCTCGGGCGGATCGATGAGCTCGACGACTTTTCCATAGAGCTTGTTGCCCTGCTCCCAAATTTGCACCAGGGATTTGGGCTTGCCCGTGGCATCGTCCACGCTGCGCCATACGCCGACCGGAGAAAGGCCATCCTCCTTCTTGTCCTGCGCCAGTACCTGGGAGCTAAAAACCAGAATCGCACTCACCGCGAGCGCGACTGGGAGCAGCTTGGGCGTTCGTGAGCTCTTCTTCATCGGGCCTCCTTTTTGCGTGCATCCGCCTCTTGGATGCGCCGCGCTGCCACGATATTCAGCGGAATGAGACTAACGGGAAAACCCCTTAAGTGGCAAGCCGCAGGAGGTTTGCCAAGGAACGGGTCTGTGTTGTAAATCAACCCTCGACCTGCGCGGAAAATCCTGTCCCGAACCCGTCGGGGAAACCCGCAAGGCCCTGGCCGACAACGCGATTGCGATGTTGGTCGTGCTGGTCGACAATGAAGGCTCAGCCGAGAACGTGGCACGAGCTGGACGCCAACTCGGCTGCGCCGTGTCTCTGGAGCAAGAGGCCGGGTTTTTTGCGTTGAGGCTTTCCCGCACGCCGGAATCGCCCCCGCCTTGCCTCGGCACAGAGCCCTTCGTTCCGGCTTGCGGACCAGGCTCCGACGTCGTGGTGATGATTGCGTCGAACGCTTTGGGGCAGGGCCCGGAAGCACTGGGGCGGCTTCTCATGATCGCCTTTCTGAAGACGCTTTCCAAGGTGGTGCCCCGGCCGCGCACCCTCGTGCTTTTGAATTCAGGAGTGCAGCTCGCGACGAGCAGCTCGGAAGTCAAAGGCGCTCTGCAAGAGCTCGAGCAGCAAGGAGTGAGAATCTGGTCCTGCGGCACATGCCTCGACTACTATCATCTCAAGGACGACCTGGCTGTAGGCACGGTCTCCAACATGTTCGACATCGCCTCGGCCCTCGTCGCGGCCGATCGCGTCATTGCGCCCTAGGAGTAATAGATGAGGCAGCAGCAGATTGTGCCCCTGACACGCACGGTGACCGGAGCCGGTTGAGCGAGCAAGCTCGGGCCAGGGGACCTGGCCGAGGCGCTCGCCGGGCTCGACATCGGCAAAAATGACAAACTGCTCGTCGGATTCGAACGAGCAGACGACGCAGCCGTGTACCTTTTGTCCGACGAGCTGGCGCTGATCGAGACCGTGGATTTCTTCACCCCCATCGTCGATGATCCTTACACCTTCGGCCAGATCGCCGCGGCTAATGCTTTGAGCGACGTATATGCCATGGGCGGGGTGCCCATCGTCGCGCTCAACATCGTGGGCTTTCCCAGTGGCATGGAGCTCGCTGTGCTGCGGGAGATCCTCCGCGGCGGACTCGACAAGCTCAAAGAGGCGGGCTGCGCTCTGGGCGGTGGCCACAGCATCAACGACCCAGAGCTCAAATACGGCATGGCTGTCACCGGCACCGTCCACCCTTCGCGCATTCTCAAGAATCACGGCGCCCTGGCCGGAGACGTATTGCTGCTCACCAAGCCCCTGGGTACGGGCATCATCAACACAGCGGTCAAGGCGGGTGTCGTCCCAGACGACGTACAGCGTCGCGTCGAGGCCTCCATGGCGACTCTCAACAAGCGGGCACTGGAGATCGCTTTGCCGTTCGAGCTGCATGCCTGTACGGACATCACCGGCTTCGGTCTGCTCGGCCACGGACTGGAGATGGTCGATGGCAGTGGGCTCGGACTGATTGTCGAGTCCGCGAGGCTGCCGGTGTTTCCCGAGCTCCGGGAGTACAGCGACATGGGGCTGCTACCCGGAGGTTTGCACCGCAACCGCGCCCATCGTCAGTGTCGCCTCGAAATCTCTCCGGGCGTTCCCCAACACCTCGTCGACGCAGTATGCGACCCACAGACCTCTGGGGGTTTGCTCGTCGCCCTGCCCGAACCTGCGGCCGACGCTCTGCGGAAGGAACTGCGAGACGCTGGCCTAGAGGCGGCCATTGCAGCACAAGTCGTGGCAGATCCGGGCGAGCGCTTCGTGCTGCGCTAGCGGTCTTGCGCTCTCGTGGCTTCCTCCGCTTCGCAGGGCAAACGCACAAGGGCAGGAGGTGGGATCAGTCAGAGTACTGCCCAAGTCGCCGGGCTGACTCCACCAGGGCACGGATGTTTCTCTCCGGGATGTCCGACGGCAGAACAGGAGTTCCAAGCCCAAAACCTCCCCCAGGCATTCCCTGATCGAGCACCCGCGCCACCTCTTTCTCCACCTCTTCTGGAGAGGCGAGCACGAAAGTCGCATCGTTCACAGAGCCCACGACCGTCGCGCGTCCGGCGGAGAGCATTTTCGCTGACACGACGTCGTCCACGGGGTGCAAGGTGAACATCCGCAAAGTCGTGTGCGCCAAGAGGTCCGGCAAGGTGGGGCCTATGCGGCCTCCGCCGTTGAAGTACACGAGGTTCGAGGTGTCGACCCCGTCGAGATCCGCGACAATGGACGGCAGAGCCACACTGCGCCAGCGCGGGAGATCCAAAAAAGTGCTCGTGGCGCAGGAGCTGACATAGGCGATGAGGTCCACGCCGCTTCGGCGCAGCATGGCGATGCGGTCTCTCACGAATTGCCGGCATTGAGAGATGAGGTGATCCCGCAGAGTCGCAGGACCGAAGAGCAGCAACTCGAGCCAGCGATCCATGCCACACAGGAGGGACGGCAGCGTGAGGGAGCCCACCACCATGGCCGCGATCGGACACTGCCCGCCGAACTCCGCTCGCAAGGCGGAAAGGCACTCTTTCTGCTGCGCCCACAGCGGGTGGGCCTCGAGATCGCGAGGCGCAGTGAATCGCTCGATGGCCGCTTTCGTGTCGAGCACAAAATGGTCCACCATGGGCGGGCCGATGTCGGGATAGGCAAGGCGCTGACACCCTAGAAGCTGCGCCTCGAACGATGCGTGGAACGAACCCCAAAGGAGATCGTGTCCGTACTTGCGGCGCAGCCTGGCTTGACCTTCGGCAACGGTCTGGCCGCGGACATAGTATTCTGCAGGTAGCAAGTTGAGCTCAGACGCGCCTTGATCTAATAGAATGCAGAACAAGGGCACGACATCCGGCCGTTCGCCCCGCATCAGCGCGCCAAGTCGCTCCGTGCTGTTCATGGGTCCCTCCCTGTCTGGACTCGAGCCGTTCGATACGCTCGCTCCCGAAAAACCTGTCGTCGCACTAGGCCTCGGCGGTCTCCTTGAGTACGAAATCGCAAGGCACCGATTTCTAGTTTTCTACATTTAGCACGGTTGCTTTTTCATGGGCACTATCAAAAAATTGCCCTTTCTCCCTCCTTTTTTGCCGCCTCGGCCTTGGGCGGCTTTTTGTTTACTTGACAGATGATCAGCGGTTCTCTTAAGCCTTATCCTCATGTCACCGATAGTCTCAGACCGCGAGGAAGGGGTCATGCTCAAACAGCCTTTGGCGAGCGATCGATGGCCACGCGGCATCTCTTACGACGGCGGGTTTCGCATCCTGGGAACTCCCCTCGGCTTTGGCAAGGCAAGGGACGCGGGGCTCATGTTTCTGCCCCACGCCGACGCCCCCATCCCGCGCCGCGGCTCCCGAGTGCTCACAACGCCCGTATGCGCCGCTGCCATCGATGCCAGCCGCCGGGGCCTCGACGCGCTGACCCTGGGTTACGACCGTCGCATCCGTCTCGGTCGCATGGATCTGCGGCTCGTACCCGCCGGACTCGGTCCTGGCTCAGCCATGCTCGAGGTATCATTCAAGGACCGCACGATTCTTTACTGCGGCGGGTTGAGGACGGGCAGACCGCTCTCGGCACCGGCAGTGGAGAACCAAAGCTGCGACCTGGTCCTGCTCGATATTCCCACTGCCGAGCCCAAGCCGCCCTCACCCCAGCGCACCGCGGATCGGCTGTTCACATGGGTGGCGAGCACGCTCGCCAAGACGCAAGTCGCCATCGTCGCTTGTGGCACAATGGCAGCGGCTCTGGAGGTCCTCTGGGTTCTGCGAGAAGGATGCTTAGACGTGCGCGCTCACCGTCCCGTGTTCGAGTGCTCGCGGCGGCTTTCGACGCAGGGCCTGGCCATGCCGCCTTTGCATCGGCTCGACCGCTCCTGGCCCGGCACCGGTGTTGTGCTCTACATGGCCGACGCATGGAAACGCGCACCGCTAAGGGAGACCGTGCCCCGCGGTTCCGTGGCATTCGCGGGGTCGGGCCGCGCGGTTCCGGCCTTTGCCAGTATCTCGTTTCGGCTCGGCGAGCCCGAGGATCGACCGGGTCTCGTGTCCTTCGTCCTTTCCACAGGAGCCAGGCAAGTCGCCCTCGGGCCCAAGGCAGACCCGATCCTGAGCGACGCCCTTGCCAAGGCCGGTATCGAGGTGTTTCGCGTGAGCAGTCCCACCCAAATGGCTCTGCCGCTCTAGGCCAACTCCCGAACATGCACTTCTCTGGCTATCGACGATGGGGATGACGCAGGGCTATCGCAAGATCGGGAACGCCTCTCCTCGCACTGGAGGTGCGAGGGATTATAGCCCCGGGTTTTCTTAACCCGGGGTGATCGGATCCCAAAATCAATTTGCTTTTTTTGTTTGTCCGCAAGCCCTGAAGGGGCGATGCTTCCCCGCATGACGAGCACGCTTTCGAGCATCCTCATACACGCCGTCTTTTCCACCAAGAACCGAGCGCGTACTTGAGTACATCGCCAACCAAGAGGTGCATCACCAGCGTGCGACTTTTCAAGAGGAACTCATTGCGCTGCTAGAGAAACATGGCGTGGCCTATGATGAACGCTACCTGTTCGCGTAAGTAGCGCGTCCATCCGCCGCGCCTTCAGCGCGGATGAAAAAAGGAAAAGACAGAAACAGCGAAGCCCGCCAACCCCGGGTTAAGAAAACCCGGGGCTGCATTCCGCCGCACCTCCGGTGCGAGGAGAGGCGTTCCCGATCTTGCGATAGCCCCGGGGGATGACGCGCCCATGATTGACATTCTGAGGCTATGGCTCATAAAATCCGCACACAAAATACTAGGGCTCTAGAGGAGGTCATACATGTTCAACGAGATGAAAGAAAAAGTCGTGAACGCGGGGATGGGTCTGATGAAGTCCCCGATGATCGGTAAGGTTCTCGAGAGTGAGAAGTTCGGCGCCCTCGTGGAGAAGGCCGTCACTCTGCCATTCAAGGTCACGAACGCGGTCATGACGCAGCGCGACAAAGTCGTTGCCCTGCTCGACCTCGCCACGCAACGCGACCTCGACGACCTTCGCCGAGGCCTGTCCCGCATGGAGTCCGCCCTCGACGAGATGCGCAACAAATAGACTGTATCACTACGGTGGGCGTTTTGGTTTAGGCGAGGGAACCCAAGGCCGATGCGTGCCGTTTCCCATTTGGAAGTTCGACAATCCCCCTGGCCCCCCTTTGTTCAAAGGGGAAAATCGCCATTCCGACCCGACTATTTTGAGTTGACTGAGCGCTAGCGCCAGTCAAAGCTACCGCGGATTCCAATAAACGCGCCTCCGGCAAAGCTCACGGTCACCCTGGGTCGCCCGGCCGTGTCGCTGGGCCCCGCGTCCCTGGCCGGTTTTCGCCTGAGATCGACGATTCCCAATACGAGCGCTGTCGCCGCCGCCGCAGCTGTGACACCGATAGCGATGTTAGTTCCTAAAACGAGGTTTTCCCCCTGCTGCTTCTTGTCGACATTCGTCGAACCCCCGGTCCTAAAATCCTCCCTGACCTGATGGGCAAGCGCTCCGAGAATCGCCGCTGCAGCGCCTGCGGCCACTGTCGTAGAGGTCGCGATCCAAAAGGGCGCGCGAAGTCTCGGGGGCGAAGGCTCGACACTCTCGCTCTCAGGCGTCGCATCTGCATTGCGCAAGGCCGGGACTTTCGACGATTCGGCAGAGGACAGATCCACGTCGAGCACGAGGTTCCCCCGCCCCGGAAGCACGACCTCGTAATGTCTGACCTGGTCTCCGTCAACGGCCGCCACATACACCACATGAGGTCCGGCAAGGAGCACGAGAGTCGTCGGCGCCATGCCGCGAGGGACCTTGTCCACCGTGACTTCGCAGCGCGCCCCAAAACAATTGACGTGCAGGTCTGCCACCTTGGCTGCGGTCTTCTTGAGGTACTTGACGATTTCCTTGTTGCTTTCTGGACTGTCTGAGTTGGGCTGCTTCAAGTATTCGCGAAAGACCTCCACAGCCCGGGGATAATCGCCGGCCGCGTCGTAGCAATAGCCGATGTTGGCGAGCACAGCGGGATGGGGAGCGAGGTGATAGGCCCTCTCGAACAGGGCGGCGGCTTCGAGGTACGCCCCCTTTGAAAACAGTTTTTGGCCGTCCAGGAAGGCGTCTGCCGCCTGAGCCTTGTCCGCGTCGCTCAGCGGCTGGTCCTGTGCCAGCGCAGGAGAGGTCCATGCCAGCGCAGTGGCAATCACCACGATCATCGAAAGGCTTGCTGCTATGGGTCGCAATAGGGGCATTCCATCAATTTCTTGCGCGTCGCCTTGTTATTCTTTTCTTTATTTTGGTCAGTTGTCCACTGAGCGCCTCTCTTTTTTATGAGCTTGACCGTGAGCTCTCCGTCTTTGTCCGGGGCGATGGTCTGGCGATAGGGCAGGTATCCTTTGAGGCTCACTCTTAATTCGCGCTGCTTCCCATCCCCTGGCACGGCGAGCTTTCCGTCGACGAGAGCCGCGTCTTTGCCACCCAGCATCACCTCGGCCGAGGCAGGTACACCCTTGAGCAAGATCTGAACCAATGGGTTCCCGGCCGAGGCCGTGTCGGTTCCATCTAGCTTCGGTGCAGAGGAGGTCGGCACACCCGCCTGCATGGAGTCGGGCTGGGCGAGCGTCGGCACAGGCTCTGCCTGTGGCGCGAGATCGGCGTCTGTGCTCGGAGAGGCAAGGGCGCTGGATTCTCCTCCCGCCTCGGTTTGGGATGCAGTGCCTTCGTTCTCCCTGGGGTGGCCGTCGACATAGACGCGTCCCAATGGGTCTGACCAAAGAAACATGCCAAGAGAAGCGACCGCAGCAACGCCCGACACGGCGGCAAGGACCATGCGTCGTCTCCAGCGTTTCTTCGTGCGCTCAGGGGGGAGGGACTCCACCTGCTCGGTCACCGGCGGAGGTGGGTTTTTCAACCGGAGGGTGTTTCTGCCTTCCTTTAAGCCAAGCCCGACCTTTTGCCTATTGTCGTCTCTGCTCCATCTGGGATCGTCATCGGCTTCGGGGCGCATCGCCTGCTCGAGCGTTTCCGCGTCTTTGGCGATCTCATCGCCAAAAAGTCGGCTCATCAAATCGGCGAGGTCCTGACTTCTGAGCAATCCCCCCTGGTTGACCAACAGATCCCCGATCTCTTGTCCCAGGTCGTCGGCGGTCTGGTGGCGATTTTCCGGTTCTTTGGCCATGGCCTTGAGAATGACCTGCTCCAAAGCCGGATCGATGCCCGGGACGACTTTGTGTGGAGGCGTAGGAGGATTGTAGAGAAGGTTGTGGACCCGTTCGCGTTCAGTGGCTCCAGGAAACGGGTGTGTGCCAGTCGCCACTTTGTACATCACGACACCCAGGGAGAAAATATCGATCCGCCTGTCCGCAGGGTCTCCTGTGAGCTGCTCCGGGGCCAGATAGCCGTACTTCCCCTTGACCACCCCTGTGCGCGTCGTGGTGATCCGCCCCTCGGCAAAAGCAATGCCGAAGTCGATGAGCTTCACGAAGCCATCGAATGAAACCAGAATGTTGCTCGGAGAAATATCCCGGTGAACCATGCCCAAAGGGGAGCCATCCGGCGCTTTCAACGTATGCGCGGCATGGAGAGCATCACAGACCTTGGCGAGGATCGTGAGAAATGTCGGGGGGGTTAGACTCTGTCCGGTGCGAGAGGCCGCGCTCATCATTTCTCTGAGGCTTCGACCTCGAACGAGCTCAGCCACCATGAAGTAGAGGCCCTCTTCTTCGCCCACCTCGAAGATCTCCACGACATTGGGATGATGGATCCTCGCGGAGAGCCGCGCCTCGTCGAGGAACATCTCGACGAACTCCTGTTGCTCGATGAGATGCGGATGAATGACCTTGATGGCGACGAGCTTCTCGAACCCGGCCATACCCGAGAGTCGGCCCAGAAACACCGTTGCCATTCCGCCGCTGGCCAGCGGACGCAGCAATTCGTATCGTCCGATGGTTCGCCGTCCCAAAGGAAACGACATCGGCGATTTTGAAGCAGTATCGAATACAACAGACACGACGTATAAATTTAGTTCCCATCTTTGACTATGTCGAGGCGAGGCCGACATCCTTAAGGACACGCCTCTTGAAAACAGAATTCCTTCTGAAAAGAAAGGGCTCGTCGCTCGCCCAAAAACATGGCGAGCGCTTCTCTTTTTATGAAACTCAAAAAGGGAGGAAGAAGGAGGGGGGGGGTCCGCTGCCAGGTCTCTACTTTGTCGTGCCGGTGGTGATCCTCATGTTGTAGAACGATCGGAGCACGAACGCCGCCGACGCGATGAAGAACACCACGGCGAGCACCGAGGTCAGCGTCTCTTGGCCTGCATGGCGCATGCCCACGGCCATCTCCACGGCCAGAAGGCCGAACAGAGTCGTGAACTTTATGATCGGGTTCATGGCCACTGAGCTCGTGTCCTTGTAGGGGTCGCCGACGGTGTCGCCGACCACGGCGGCTTCGTGCAGGGCCGAGCCCTTGCCGTTGCCTTCAGCGGCGAGCGCCTTGCTGGTCTCGACGATCTTCTTGGCGTTGTCCCAAGCGCCGCCGGCATTGGCCATGAACACGGCCTGGTACAGGCCGAAGATCGCGATGGCGATGAG
>JALOQD010000248.1 GCA_025453525.1 Myxococcota bacterium | reverse complement strand
AAACACGCCAGACCTGGCCGAACTGCACGGTGTCTTTGAGGGCGCCGATCATTTTCAGCAAACCCTGGGCACTCCCCTCGATGGAGAGGAGCTTGTCGACGTCCATGCCCACAACGGAAACGAGAACCCCGCCATCTGGGTCCAAGGCCAGGTCCACAGGGATCCATTCTCCAGAGAACTGTATCTTGTTTACGACGCTGACTCTTCCGTCGCGCAGCTCCACGGTGGCAAGCCCTGGCGGCGCTTTGACCAAAGTGCTTGCGTCGGTCTTGCCACGCGCAATCATCCTGGCCAGAGAAACGTTTGTCCCGGTGAGCACGTGGACACGGCCTGCCTCGTCAACGTGATCGGTCATGGCTATGGTGACCGAACCGGTCGCGCCCTCTGAGAGCGCGAGTTGCTGGGCGATGCGCGGCGCCGTCGGATCGGCGAGGTCGACCAAGACGACCGTATTGCCCACAGAGTCGAGGAGCGTCAGCTGGTTTGCTCCGGACATGAAGACCGGACCATCGGTACAAGCCGCGCTCCCGAGCGATTCTCCCATCGAGAGTCGTCCCACGACGCGGGGTGCCGTGGGGTTGTCCAAGGAGAGCAGGACGAGCTCGTTCTCAAAGGCCAAGGCGAGCAATCGACGGGGATCGTCGACGGCTGCCCCCACGATCTGGCCCTTTCCTTCGATTTGGGTGCGGCTCTCGACAGTGGGCTGCGGAACTGCAGCCACATGGATGACAAAGAGCTCCATAGGTCCGTGACCTCGACCGAGCAAGGGCGCCGAAGAGCGCCCTGCGGCATAGAGCAGAGCACCGCCATCGCCCAGCGCAATGGGGCCGCTTCGCGGCAGGGAAACCACACCCGGCTCCTCCTCGAGAGGTTGTTCTTCACTCCCTGTCGCGCGCCAGAGCTTGAGCGCATTGTCGCGCATGTCGGAAACGACCACCGCGTGTCCACAGGCGATGTCCACTCGATCCGAGCCAAGGGGGGTTGTCAGCGTCAGCCCACCGTGGTCGTCCCAATGCTTCGAGCGCGGCAAGCGCACGAGGAGTGAGCCGCCCTGAAGATGTCCCACGGCCATGGCCTCTACGCCGCACGCCTCTATCTTTGTCTCAGAATTGTCGAGGTTCTTGCCGACGACCGCCACCCATTCCCCAGGGGTCAGCACGGAGTCGCTGTGCCTGATGTCGAGCACCCCATCTGGAATGGGGGCAAGGCCTCCGAGGTCCACGATCCGCGCAATCCGCGGAGGGCCAATCGACGGTACCGCTGTCGCGACTCGCACCAGTGGCGCTGGTGCGCATCCTCCACCCATGAGGCACAACAACGAAAGCAAGGTCAGGAAAATTGGTACTGCACGCATTCAAGTCCTCCGTTCATTCAAGCTGGTCTAAGGTGCACGAGCACATTTCTATGAGCGCCGCTCAAGTTTCCTGAGCGTCAAAGAGCCAGAATACCCGTTGGACTCTTTTGCGTCGAGCTGGGTTTACCCTGGCCATAGATGAGACCTCACCGACAAAAATCGCCTAAAAGGCTCCGAGGAAGAGGGCCCACGTCTATCCTACAGATCCAAATGGAACGGGTCCCATGGCTCAATGGGAAAGGGGGTTTGAAACCGGGGTACACATTCTTTTCCGATGCAGCTATTTCCCATACCGCAGTCTTCATCAGTGAAACACAGCGGAAAACTCCTCGGATGAGCTGCGGAAGCGTCCACGTCGTTGGAAACCGGGCCAACCCCAGACACCATTCCGCCCTCTCCTTCGTCTTCGACCCCTCCCTCATCTTCACCTTCTTCCTCCTCTGCAAAGCCGTCGTCGTTGCCCTCGGCATCCACGCAGGCCATGGTGCCGAAAATCATGACAAGACCCAAAGCCATCATCCATATCCAAAACTTTTTCATCGTTTATTCCTCTCTTATAGCATCCGACCCTATGTCGAGATGCCGCATCGTCTCTGTCTTCTACAATCCGAAATACCGAGTGACGGGCCCCATGCAATGGGAATGGCGGCGCCCTTGCGAAATACAACTCAGATGCTGCGAGGAATCGCATCGTTCTTGTGGTCGCTAGCGACCGCCTTTCTTTCAGAGTGTTGGTCGTGAGTCGGCAGATTCTGCATGGAAGAAAAATACTTTTTTCTTTTGTTCCCAAGTGCGCCCAATCCGACGGGAATCGCAGCTGCAGAGCGCTCTGCTGTGAAGATGCGAGAAAGCGGTCGCTCGCTTCGACAGAAGCAAAGAGCGTTCCTGCCTTACAGAATTTGCCGCCTCGCGACCAACACCTTTAGGCAGAAAGCCGGTCATCAATGACCGCAGGCAAGCCAGCCGAAACAAAAAGAGGAGAGAAAAAAATGAATCGCTTAACTGCAGTGACAAGGATTGTGATTGGGTTGTTCCTCAGCTCTTCGCTGGGCGTGCTCGGCTGCGAGCCCCTCGACGAAGAAGAACTCGGCGTCAATGCGGACGTCGCAGTCAGCGGAGTTCTCGATCCCGAAAATACCCCCCCGAGTTTGGCCGAATTCGATCTCGACGCACCGCTCGAAGACGAGCAAGGTCCCGGGCTTTCGCTTCCCGCACAGAGTCTGCCAGGGAGCACGAATACGAGCGCCGCATCGAATACGAGCACTCAGCTACCTGGCGCTTCGAGCTCTTCCCAAACCGCCCCGAGCGATCGCGATCTGGCTTTGCGCTGGGCGCCTATCCTAGTGCAGAAGTTCAAAGACTCTCGCGATTACCTCGCCACAATGAACTACGACAACGACTGGAATCTGCGAAACAACTGGGACAACCTTAAGCGATATACGAAACGCGGTGCATCCTATTATTTTGTAACAACCTCATCGAGTCATTGGTTCATCTACTACGGCTATTATTTCCCTCGAGACTATGACCTTATCGACAGTCATGAAAACGATATGGAACATGTGCTCCTTGTTGTGCACAGACCTGCAAGAGGGGAACCCCTTCACGGCACCCTCGACGTGCTGATGACGTTTCCCCACGGCAAAATGAAAAAGTACGGAACCCCGACAAGTGGATTTGGTGGGTTCGGCGCTGGAATCACGATGTGGCGTGATCCCAGCGGTATAGAGCGTCCTGTCCTTCGGCAAGCGTGCTGTGGCCATGGCATCGAGTCTTACAATAACGACCTAGATATTTTGGAATTGGGCTTGGGCCGAATTACATACTACCCATCGCAATTGCCTGTCTCGAAAATCGCGCAACCCAGGGTCGTAGACAGAAAACCAACAACAGGCGATTACGCACTCGTAGACATCTTCGAACCAGACGGGTTATGGAGCCATCAACTCGCGAACGATCCCAATGTATTTGCATCGTACGGAAATTTTGCGGGTGATGACAGCGGGGAATGCGGTGAGTTCAATCTTTTAGGGACCGTGCATTGCAGTTGCAACGGCGCCAATGCCCCGTGGAACGAAGGTGACGGTTCCATCGCCCTTGATCCCATCTCGCTCGTGAGAGAGCAGTTCGCCGTTCCGGCTACCTTTAGCGACACATACGTAAAGAATCCATTTTGGCCAGACAGTGTAAATTATGTCGAGATCTTCGAACATCCTGCGTTCCGAGGCCGCTCTGCGCGGATTCTCACGATGCCATTCTATGAACTCGACTTGGGGTGCAGGCCCTGCGAATCCGGGTCGAACTGCTCGTGCCCAGCTTTCGCTCCACTCGAGGACAACATGATTTCGTCTATCCGGGTGAAGAACGGGTATGAAGCGGTCTTGTTCACCGAAAGCGATCACTCTGGTCCTTCTTTTGTGGTTCGATCTGCCGTGTCCAATTTGTATACGTTCAACGACAAAGTGTCGGCGATGATTGTGCGCCGAGCGAGCGGTCAGCCCATTGTCACCGCCTATGAAGCAGACGAATACCGCAGCGTCTATTCGATGTTCTTCAGTCCTGGGCGCTACGACATGAATCAACTCGGCACGGTCGGCAACGATGCCATGTCTTCGATACGTGTCAGCGATGGTTACGAGGTGGTCCTCTATCCTGATCCCGGTTTTCGTGGAGCAGGTTTTGTGGTGCGTGGTCAGTCAATTTCTCTGGGTCGTTACAATGATGTCGTGTCATCCCTCGAGATTCGACAAGTCACCCCAACGGAACCGCTCGTCACTGTCTTCGAAGACCATGGACTTCGCGGCGTCTACAAGTCCTATTACTCCACAGGATCCACCCAGGACTTCGGACTTGTCGGCAACGACGCTATCACTTCCATCGCCGTTAAAGACGGCTATGAGGCGGTGCTGTACGAGGACGGCAACCTCAGTGGCGCGAGCATTCCTGTGCGCGGCACGGTCATGAACCTCGAATACTACGGATTCAACGACACCGTCACAGGCATCCGAATCCAAGCGGCGCGGACTCCGCTAGCCATCGCCTATGAGCACCCAGATCACTCGGGGAGGTACAAAGAGCTCTACGCTCTTGGCGCTACCGAAAACCTCGACCCTGTGGGCAACGACGCCATGAGCTCGATCATTATCAAAGACGGCTATGAGGCGGTCTTGTACGAAAATATCAACGACAGTGGGGCCTCCCTTCCCGTGCGTGGATCTGTGCCAGACCTCGGATATTACAGATTCGACGACACCGTGACCGGAATCCTCCTGCAATCAGCCCGCAAGCCGATCGCCACGGTTTTCGAAAACGCAGACTACTCTGGGCGCTACAAGGAATTCTACACCTCGGGTTCGACCGAAAACCTCGACCCTATGGGCAACGATGCCATGACTTCCATCGTCGTCACGGATGGCTATGAGGCGGTGCTGTACGAGAATGGCGGCTACAGTGGAGCGAGCATTCCTGTGCGCGGCTCAGTCGCAAACCTCGGGTATTACAGATTCAACGACACCGCAACCGGAATCCGAATTCAAGGGGCACGCACACCGCTCGCCATAGTCTACGAACACCCCAATTACTCTGGGCGGTACAAAGAGCTCTACTCTCTCGGTGCGCCAGCAAACCTCGACCCTGTGGGCACAGACGCCATTTCATCGGTGCGAGTCGCCCAGGGACATAGGCTCACACTCTTCGATCGCCGTGGGTATTTTGCGCCCTTTCACCTGTGCTGGGACACGCCTGATTTGATGAACTTCAACGATCGAGCCGGTAGCCTGTCCCTCGCTCGCTGGTACGAAGAAAGCTGTTCCGATAGCGACGGCCACGTGGACACCGGCAATCTCTAACCGCTTCATTGTCCTTCCAACGACCAGAGCGCCCTCGTCCCATGGAAGGGCACTTGGGAGACAAACCGCTCTTGGTCAGTCAGCTCAACCCCAGCTTGCACAAACAAAGAAACCGCTGCCGCAGGCGCCCGCAGCCAGCTTTGGAAAACGCCCATGCGTGAAAAAAAAAAGCACCTCACCATGCAGAAGCGGCCCGCTCATTGCGAATACCTCAGCATCCCACGGTCACAACGACCGCTATGGAAAACCTATTGAGGAGTTAAAAATGAGGTACTCAAAATTCATGAAGCGCTTGATTGGAATGGCCCTCGTCGCTCTGCTGGCCTTCGGGTGTTCGCAGGTGGACGAGCTCGAAGGCGACGCTGCGGAGATGGGAGAACTGGACGGAGAACCCGGCGACGAGGCTGACATGCAGGCGCGAACCACCCATCATCTTCCTCCGGACATAGATGTCGCAGAGCTTGGCCAGGGACGAAATTCCGTTACCGAGGAATGGCGAGGCCAGTGTTTAACATCTGTGGAACCCATTGTTTCCTACGGCAATCCTATTGCAGGTCTTACACTGACTAGAATTACAGACACGAGTCAGTTGGAAGAAACTTTCGACCTAAGCGGTTCAGCAAAAGCGACTTATGGTTTGTTTACCGCCAACACAAGACACAATTTCTCTAAGATGGTGAAGTCAGACTCACGATCTGTCAATATGGTTTTTAAAGCATCGGCAGACACCAGAACCCTGATTCTAAACGAAGCAAAATCAACGCTCGCGTACAACAAGGAATCGCCTATATCATTCTATACGCAATGTGGAGATGAAGCTGTGACTCAGATCAAGCAAGGAGGGGAGATCTATCTCATCATCCGCATTGATTTTGCTTCGGTGCGGGATAAGACAGCCTACGAGGGTGCCGTAAAAGCTACCTATGGCGCCCAAGAAGCAGTCCTTGAATTGAAAAAGGTACGCCAATCCTTTTCCGATCGAAGCACTGTCTATGTAAATGCCTTTCAGATCGGAGGCGAAGTAACATATTTATACCAGACGGTGGACGCACAATCCGGAGCAAGGTGCTCGCTCGCGGAGTTTGAGCAATGCGAAACTTTTATCACCTCCGCGTTAGAATATGTTTCAGGGTATAGAACAATTCCTGGACCAACCCCAGGAACAACCACCAAAGTGGAATTGCCGAACGCTTTCCCATTTAACCTAGAAAGAAAGCCAGGAAATCTACTATACACCACCCGCGATTGGGCCTCACTTGGGATCGCAGTGGATAACCCGAACGTGTCTGCCGCTGTTACCAGCGCTCGCGATAGTCTCCATAGAAAAACGAAACTTCAACTAGCGGTTCAAAATCGTGTTACCGCAATTATGGAGGCAGATTTCTTTGCCGGGCCAGAGTCTTTCGAAGACGAAGTCGAGCGACTGGGTACTGCATCGAAGGAGAATGTTCGTATTCTTCAACGCGCAATCCTCGCCTGCTATGACAATCTCGCCTCACCTAATGGAGAAGCTGCATGCCTCGATGCAGCCAAAGATTCAACCCTTCAGCAGAGGGGATATGTGAATCTAGATGGATATGAGAGCCTCCTGGATACACCGATTACCACTTATAACTTCAGTGATGGTACAAATACCCGAAACGACTATGTCCAACCTATTCATCCAGGCAACGGCTACTGGGGCTCATGGAGCTCCTGGAAAATATGTCCAACTGGCCAATACGTCATTGGTTACAAAATGCGAGTTGAAGACCCTTGCGACAACGACGACACGGGTCTCAATGCCGTAGAGCTTACCTGCGGCACATGGAAGCGATATCAAACTTCGCTAATTCAACCGCACCCGGGAGTTTGGGGATATTGGAAATCTGAGGCTAGATGTGAGAAAGGTCCGATCAACGGTATGCGAATCGATATCGAGCCCCCGCGGGGCAGCGGTGACGATACAGCCGCAAACAATATCATAGCCAGTTGCGTTAATGGCCAAGAAATCCAAGCTCCCGGTGGTACGCCCTGGGGTCAGCCGGGAACGATGACGTATTGTGAGGCCGGCACTGCCGTGTGCGGCGTCAGAGTCAGGTTCGAAGGCCGCCAGGGAAGCGACGACGATACGGCCATGAACGGCCTTTCGCTCCTGTGCTGCGCGTACTAACCACTTTTGACCCTCTGGCCTCCCCGCGTTGATCCCTCACGCCATCGATTCTCACCCATAGCCCCGCATGTGCTCTTGCAGGTCGTCAACATGATCTGACATCAGAGTCCAAGGTCGCAGGAATCTCATCCTGGAATATCAGAAAAAAAATCACCATGCCGGCATGCAAATAATCGTGGCTCGCGACGAACTCCTTTCCGAGCTCGGGAACGCACGCCTACCGCGACAATGTCGTCGCTTAAGTGCCCAACCATTTCCCGATCGCCAGAAAGGATTACGGTTATGTCTGCTTGCAAAAGAATCGCTGCTGTCTTGGTTTTGGTGTGCTGTGGAATGCTCGGCTCAGGTTGCGAGGGCCTCGACGATGGGTCCAATGAGGAGGACGACGAAGGCGCTCTCGACGAAGACTCCATAGAGCGCTCCGTGCATGGGCTCAACGCTCAGTATCAAAGCGATCCCACGAGCGCTTGGTCAACGAAGAACGGCCACAACTGGCTCGTGAGCCGGGCGTTTTCGTTCTTCCAGGAGGGCGAGCTCAGGGACGCCATGCTCCCGCATTTGCCCGCTGGCCTGTCAGAGCGCGATGTCCAATACGGCGTTGCGTTTGCGGACAATCCCTGGTTTGGGCGACCCGAGACCTTTGATGCCACTGCCCCGGCTGGAACCCGCGTTCCGTCCATCCGGGAGGACTTGTGGTCTCGAACCCTGGGCACGGACTGCAACGGAGTGGGCGGGACCTGCCTCGAAGTGCGATACCCGCGGAGTACGACGGAGCGGCCCAACCTTCACCTGCATACTCGCTGGGTTCTGGGGTGGCTCTTCGGTGTCTCCCGCCCGTGCTACGGCGCCGACAATCTGATGCATTATCCCAACGACAGACCCCTGACCGTGGATGGCACCGGATCGTCGTCCGGAACCATTGCCGAAGGACCGCAAGGCGTCGGCAACCTGCGCATCAGCGCCACCCACTACGGAGAAAAGCTCTACGAACTGGCCCGCCGATTCTGGTCCGCAAACGAGCCCATGCCTCGCCTCGATCAGCTCGAGCGCGTGAGCACTCCCGGGCGGATCGCGGCGCGCGTGTGGACCACTGGAGGAGATAACCCAGAAGAGCAGGAGCTGCCCGCGACGTATCTCGGCGGCAATCCCTTTGTGCTCACAGCAGAGGGTCGGGCGAGCTGGCCGATCTGGGTGCCCGATACTTTCGAGGTGTCTAAGCTCACCACCGTGGAACCTCCTCGGTCCAAACGCGCGGCGGGTATCTATCTGGGCTGGGCAGTGCACATGATGCACGATCTGGCGCAGCCGTATCATGCCATGAACCTCACCGGCGAAAACCATGCGAGCTCCGAGACAGAAATGGACCAGCGCATCCAAGAGGGAAAATTCGACCACCTGCCCATCATCGAGAACCTGTTCTTCCCCACCGCCGAGTACACCTACTCTGATGAAGAGGTC
>JALOQD010000247.1 GCA_025453525.1 Myxococcota bacterium | reverse complement strand
CACCAGTTTCATCCTTCGTTGTCAGCATTTCCTTTGCTGATGGGGTACTTCTCAAAAAGTCGTGGCGTGTGCCGCAGCGACGAGGACTGTTCGAGTCGTAATACCACGGAAGATCGAATGACCATGTTCGAGTTCCCGCAGGAGCGGAAGGTATATGCCACGACTTTTTGAGAACCTACGTGAGGAGGCACACAAGTGGTTGGAGTTGGAGCCGAGATCTGCCAGCCTACTTCACGATAGCGATGGGATTGGTCGTTGACATTCCGTTGACGTTTGCAGTGATGAATACGGGTGTGTCGGATTTGAGATTGTCAATTTTTACAGATAGTACAGGGGTGGTCTTAGATGGCTCCACTTCGACGCCATGCAGAGATAATGTCTGGCTGCCGACAATCAGACTGACATTGTCTATCTTACTGTCGTAGGGGTTGGAGAGGGATAGGTAGGCGTTGTTCGCGCTGATGTCAAGCACACAAAAAATGCAATATGGGTCGCCAGGCTGTGGGTGAACCCAAGGCTGCAAGCGGATGTCGGGAGCGTCGATCCCGTAGTAGTCGTCAGACGTACAAGTTATTTCGACATCCTTAGGGGGAGACCTGCGCTTTTCGTGAGTCCCTGCCAGCCTATACTTCGGCCCCCACTTCGACCAGAGGTCGGGAATCTCGACATCGTAGTTGGGGGCAGGCGTACAAGTTATATCGACATCCGCAGAGAGAGAACTGAGCTGTTCGAGATCTGGCAGCTCACGCTCCCATTTCGGCAAGGGGGGAAAACTGGAGCTCGAAACCAGGCAACCGCTGCTCCATTGTTCGCAGGCTTTCCTTGCGGCAGCCCCAATCGTCACGCGGTGCACAGCACCGCAATCGCCAAGGCGAGGATCCTTGCTAGCGGATTGGCAATAATCCGCCAATAGACCCATATCGTTTTCTTGGCCCGCGCCTGAATCCCACAGAACCTGCATGATGTTGTGAGAATAGAGTTTGGGCTGATAGTATCTCGCCGCAGCGGCTGCCGAAGACACCACCAAGGCCGACACCGAGGTCCCTGTCATCGGCGAGAGGAGCTTGCCGTCAGCGCGCCCCATGGCCACGGCATGGTCGCCGTAGGCTGCAAGCCTGGGCATGGCGAGCTCGTTGCCTATCGCAAGCGGCTTTCCAAGCGCGTTGAGGCCACCAACAGAGTAGATCAACGGGCGGTAGGGCGTGGGCAAGTTAGACGGAGGCGGATAGGGAGGCGGCGGGCTGTTGGGCGCGCGCGAAGCAGGCAGGAGTGATGACGACGATGGCTCTGGCGGACAGGGGATTACGATTTCTTCCTCCTCGAGTAACGGATCCTCGTTATACATCGTAGAGCACTCCCAATGGGATGGCGCGCGGCGCTTTTCCCAGGCGGCGGGAAGCCAAGGTCCATCGAACTCGCCAGGGCCGAACAGCCGGTTGCCCCCGGCTGCCACGACTATGGCGCCGTAGCAGCTTGCTTTCTCGAGCGCTCTATAGACAGCCTGCATCTCAATCGGCATATCGTCCAAGTTGAGCTGCGTACCGCCAGAGGACGGTAGCCACCCCAGCGACAGGTTGAGGATCAAGCTTGGCCGGGTATTCACATTCAGGCTACGCCACGCATCGACTTCGTCATTGATTGCCTCTGCGACATCGCCGGGAAAGCCTACGTGGCCGCCCTTGTTCATTGTCCGTAATACTAAATCACGGAGCCAGTCTCTGTCTTGGAGTATGCCTGTGTCTGAGAAGCCGCCCTTGCGGTTCGCACTAGAGTCGATTGCCTTCCCGTCGCGAGTCGTCTTGACCTGACAGTCTTTTCCGAGATTCATGGCGCTGTCGAAACACTTGTGCGCCAATGCCAAACGGCTGCGGACCGAGGCCACGCAGGTGGCGTCGTTTGCGGTGTCGTCCTTGCAGAGGAGATCCCTAGCCATGTTCGCGAGGGTGTGCCCGTGCTTGCCATTGCGCTCGCTCGCACTGATCGATGCCGGAGCCTGGCTTGTTGGAAGATCGTCCACGACGGTCAGCCAGGGCTTTGCCGCTCCAACAGCCGGGTGCGCAAGGGGCAGGTCGATGCGTCCAACCTGTTTGCGAAACTCTTCTTGCCAGCTCTCACCTGTGGCCTCATCGAGCGCCGTACCAGCCGAGATTACGTTCAGGCACATTCGCTCTGCTTTGGCGTCGGATAATTTTGTAAGATCGCCCGCCAGCAGCTCAAGGTCTTCACGGTACTCGAATACACAGAAACCCATATCCCAAGAAGCAGGAGTTCCGGGTTCACCGATGCCCATAATCCGCCGTTTGGAAAGCAAGGTGCCTTTCCAGTTGGAGCTTAAGTTGTTTTGTATCACCCAATCTTGGCAAGACTTGTCTTTTAGGGTGCCGAAATCTCCTTCTATTTCTTTGATCCAGCGCCAATCTGCGCATCCCGATCCCGATTCTTTGGCCGCCTCCTTCGGTGTAGAACCCGACCCGAGGGCCTCCTCATCAGACTGTGTCCCTGGCAACCCGGCCTTGTCGCCCGTTGTTCTCGCCACGTTGATCTCTTCAACCGAGCTCTCGACATCGGTCTGGGATAGCTCCTCGCAGCCCGCGGCGGCGATAAGGCCAAGAAAGCCAAATAAAAATTGTCCAATCCATCGTGTCCGCATTACCTTCCTCCCATTGTAATTTTTTGTTCAGTGAAAAAAAAAGACTGTTCCTTTGTTTGCTGGACCTATTATTACTGTGACCCCGCGCTAAAAGCAGTTGCGAACGTAACCCATCTCGCCCTCGAGGGCAAGAGATATTTTCCAGATTCAGTCTTACGCGATTATTCCAGGCGGGGTGTTCCCCCTGTTACCGTTTGTACACGCGGAGTGCGCCCCAATCCATGTCTCTCTGGCGCAAGGCCAGGACAGCAGCCTGAGCTGCGGAGTCCACGGAACGGCCAGCCGTGAGCTCTGCATAGAACGCGGAGGTAAAATCCGCAGCCGTCTCGTCTCGCAGATCGCGTGACGCAGCAATCACCGTCGAGGCGCCAGCCACGAGGAGCGCTTGAGCCACCCCGAGCACCGAAGCGGACGCGCCGCGCGCGCGCCCTGTTCCACAGCCCAATAATACTGCTGTCTGTGGCGGCTGCCGTAGAGCAAGCACATCCGCCGGTCCGAGACTCGTCTGGTTGGCAAGACGCAACGTGCTCCCCCAACCGTTGAACGGATCTGGCTGCGCGTGCCCAGAAAAGTGCCAAAACGTTGCTCCGTCCAAGGCGCGAACGACCGCCTCCAGCGAGGCAGCTTGCCCAGACAGGCTCACAGGAGACGGCCCCTCGAGCGTCGACAAGCGCGTCAGCACGATCGACAACTCAGCGCGTGCCGCGGGCAAATTGCCCTCGGGATCGGTTACCACCAACGCCCTTGGCGACCGCGGCGCACTCGTTGTCAACACGGGCAGGTCCAACCCATAAACCACGGCCACAGACTCAATGAGTGGCTTGCCCCAAAGCACAAGCGTGTGCAGCCCGATGTCGCCAAGGTCGTCCCCGCCGAGTATTCGCACAAGCTGCTTGCCACGGATTTTTCCCTCGAGTTGAACGAGCAAGCGCTCTGCCAATGGGGTCGTCAGCTCCACTCCAGACAGCGCAGGCTCTGCAGCAGCCAGGGTGCTGGAACTGTCTGTCGCCAAGCCGACCCAGCCATCGCTTTTTCGCGCAAAGGCGAGCAGAACCTCGGTCTCCTCGGGCGGACGCAACGCGATGGACGCGCTCTGCCCCACAGCGAGCTGCGCCGCGGCCGCATCGAGCTCTCGTGTCAGGCGCTGATCCTCGGCCGAACGCGCAGCGGTTCGCGCCGAGAGCTCGATCTTGGACCGCCCCCAATCCTCACTCGTTTCGCGGGCCACCTTTTCGCGAAAGTTCCTATACGCTTGCGCTGCTGCGTCCCAAGCCGCACGCGCTTGCGGTGTCGCGGTCTTCGTCTGTTCATCTGCGATGAGACTTTCGATGAGTTGAATCCGTGACCGACGCACCAGGCTCATCGCTTCGCCGTCCTGCTTGAGCCTCAACAGCAGCGAGAGATGACGCCGCAAGGTCAGATCGTTCTGCGCTGCAAATGCCGCGCGTCCGTCCGTCAACCCAACCCGCAAGAGCGACGCGCCGAAAAGCGCTCGGCCTCGCTCATATTGCGCCAAGGCCTCTTCGTTGCGCCCTATCGACGCGAGCATCGAGGCCTGTCCGTTGACTGCCCGTATCACGGCGTCTGGCGCCGCCAGTCGCTCGGCAAGCGTCTGCATCCTGCGGTAGCCAGCCAAAGCCGGAGCATACTGTTTGCGCGCCGCGAGCACGCGGCATTCGACATCAAGAATCCATAGGCCTAGCCCTGCGTTGTGCCGCGTGTCCTGTGCCTTGGCCTCTTCGAGATAGTCCTTCGCGCGCTTCCAGTCGCCCGCGTGCAGCGCCTCAAGGGCAAGGTTGATACGGACGTTCACTCGCCGTTGGTCTCCCTCGGAGGTGAACGAATCGTAGAGCTCACGGGCTCGAACGAACAGGCTTTCCCGGGAGGTACTGCACGGTTCGCCGGCCTCCTGGCAGAGAAGCGAGGCCCATCCAATGTTGTTGAGCGCCTGTGCCAGAGGCAACCCTAGAGGCATGGCACTGTCGCGCTTTAGCACGGTCGAAAACGCGTCATATGCCTCCTGCTGTCGGCCCATGGCAAGCAGCACAAATCCGCGTTGAGCCTGCCCGGACGTCAACGCTTCTGCGAACCCGGTCCGCTCGACGTGGTGCCAGCAGCTCTCATTCATCTCCATTGCGGCACGCAGGTCACCCACTTCGAGGGAGAGCTGCGCTTTCATGTAGTTTAGGGTAAACGCCGTGACTGAATGCCCGGCGGTTTCGTCCTTCACGGCCAAGGCAGCGCGCGCCTCGGTGAACCTACTACCATTTCTGACGAGCTGGAACGCAAGGGCCATAGCATCGACTACGGCTTGAGAGACGTTTCCCTGCGCGCGGTGCTCCAACCATATAACGCTCAAAAGGTCGATGGCCTGATCCGTGCGACCGGCTTGGATATGGATGCGTGCCAAGAGGCTCTGAAAGTGCGCCTTGTCCTTGGGACTGGCCCCAACTGAGATCGCTTCGAGCTGTGCGATGGCGTCGTCCAGGCGTCCCTCGGCGCGAGCCTGCCTAGCCGCTTCGAGGGCCGGATGCTCGGCGTCGCTGCTCACCCGCAACCGGGTCACGGCCTGTGCGGTTGCGTTTCCCACCTCCATCAGAATTTCCTGCGCGTCTTTTCCTACGACAACCTCATAACGCCGACCGCCATCGACCCACTCACCCGCAGTGATGACAGCGCCCTGTCCAGCTTGCCAATGGGGTGTCGCTTCCTCCAGGGTGCGGACCCAGAGAGTCACGCGGCGGTCCTTGGGCAAGACGCAAACAGGTCCGCGCAGCACCTCGCGACAACCGCTGTACTCGAGCTCGAGAGGTAACGCTCGTTTGGGCTTGGACGGCGCAGGGGGCATCTCAGACGAGCACGCGACCCATGAAGCGACAGTGAGGAGACACCAACACCTGTGTCGCCACCTTTTCACGATAAATCCCAGGGTCACTCCTTCAGGTCCACCTGCTTGCCCAGAAGCACGAGCCCCGGACGCTCGACGCGGTCTGTTCCTCGGGTCCAATCGAGGAGTTGCTCAGGGCTAGGGAGCAAACCTGGACGTCCAATGGCCAACCATATCCATTGCGTTCCAGTCGACAAAACGAGGTCGCTGCCGACCTCACCCACGAGACGTACGGAGCCGTTGTCCTTTCGCTCCAGTGGAGCCCGCAACAACACTGCGCGGTCTGCGACGATCGCGTAGGCCTGGACTTGCCAGTCTCCGGAAAGGCTCTCCTGCGGACGCGCAACGAGCTCGAGTCGCGTGCCCCGCACCAGGCGCAGAGCTGGCGATGTCTCAGCTTGGCCCCGCACCGCAAGCGAGCCGGTACTGGATTCCAGCGCGTAAGGCGGCAAAGGCGTTACCCTCATTGGTGTGATGAAAACAAAGACCGCCGCCGCCGCCGCCGCGACCGTGAGCGACATGCCTAGCCATAGGGTTCGTCGCGCTCTCCATGACATGAGGGATACAACCTTTGCCCGAGGTGAGCCCTCGAGTTCGGCTGCGATCCGATCCACGACTTGCTCTGTAAAATCGACCCCGAAATCAGGCAACTGCGTGTCCTGGCACAACGCCTCAAAACGGGCATCGCCCGTTGAGCCAGCAAGCCCCGAGCGCTTTGCCGCCGCGGAGAGCTCCTGAAGGAAATCGTCGTCTGTTTTCATCATTTCATCATCCTACTGTATGGGAGAATTACGCGACGTTATCGGTATTTCTGACATGAGCTCATCGCGAATTCCACGCGCGAGCTTAATCAATCTACTGCGCCAAGCATAAACCGCATCGACGGTCATGCCGTGGACGCGGCGCACCTCTTCGATGTCGGCTTCCTCGATGAACAAGCGGCGGAACAGCTCAAGGCCCAAGGGACTGAGCTTCTCGACGAGGCGCTCCACCACCAAATCGTAGAGCTCCGACGCAGCCACTGCCACGTCCACCGCAGCGGGGCCATTCGGTCGCTCGAGATGGCATTCCATCGTCTCACACAACGTGGGATCCTCGGTCCACGGACTGCGCTTGCCTGTCCGCAGAATGCTCAGAACTTGCCGCTCTGCCACAAGCCCGACAAAGTTCTCAAGGGACAGACCCCTGCTCGCGTCCCACGCCCGCAGCATCGCTCCCCCGTTGGAAAATAAGCTAATGAACACCTCTTGACACATGTCCGCATGCTCTTGTCCTATGTCGCGGCCTGATGCGTAGCCCCGCTTGCGCATGAGCACACGAACCACACGAGCCTTGACCACGGGTGTCATGGCAAGCACGAACGCGTGCAAGGCACGGCGATCGCCAGCCAGCGCCAACTCAAGATCCCGAGGGCTCATGCTCTCAATGATAACCCGCCGTTGTTTTCGCACCAGTGAAAGGTCATATTTGCATCTCCTGGAGGTATGAGGCCTGGTTATGGTCCGTTCGGAGCCTGTCCCATAGCGAGTTGGAATCGTTTCGGAGCCGGGGGACGGGGAGCCGCAGGGGGAACCGGGGGACAGTCCGTGCGCCGGCGACGCCGACTCAACAGGATTTCAGCCATACGCCCTAGATCTCGCTCTCGGCGAATGATAATTTCGTCACCGCTCGATCCCCTGGCAAAGACCAGCGTGGATGACGCTCACTAGCTGTGATGACAAAGAAAGCGAGAACGACACATGGCCACAACTAGACCAACCCGCTCCAAGGCAACCGCCAAGGATGAACTTATCGACCAATATCAGAGCCTTCTCGACGAGCACGGCACAAAGGTCCGTGAGCTCGAAGCGGCGAAGAAGAAGCTGACAGAACTTGAGAAGAAGGTGCAGGCCGAAGCGCTCGACACGGCAGAGCAGGCGACCGTGTCGTCTGTGATCTCCAGCCTAGGCAAGCTGCGAGGTCAGATCGGCGCCACTCTCAATGACATCAACGATCAGATGACCTCACTTGCCGCGGAACTGGAGTCCTACCGCCGAGCAGCCGCAACGCAGAAGGCGCGTATCGAGGAACTCTACAAGATTGAAGTTGTGGCCGATACGCTCTCCAAGCTCGTCGGCTCCTACGAGGAACGGCGAGCTGAAGAAGAGTCGTCGTTTAGTGAGCGCATGGCCCAGATGGAGGCCGAGCTCGAGTCGCGTCGGACGACACAGGAAAAAGATCTCGCGGAAAAAAAGGAGAGCCTCGAAAGGGCCATCGCAGAGCAGCGCACAGCCTGGACTGTCGAACGCGACCGAGAGAAGTCGGCAACACAAGAAGAAAAGGCAAACAAAGAAAAGACACGAGCGCGCGAGGAGGCAGAGTATCTCTACACGCGGGATCGGGAGCGCAAGCTCGAGCAGGACTCCTATGACGAGAATAAAAAGCTCGCCGAGCGCGAGCTCGCCGAGAAGATGCACGCCGCGGAGCAGAGTTTCACTGCTCGCGAGGCGGCTCTCAAAGAACGGGAAACAAGGGCAGGCGACCTAGAGAAGCAAGTCGCAGATCTGCAGGCCCGGCTCTCTCGCGAGTGTGAAGCTGCGGCCAAGTCGGCGCGCCAGCAAGCCGAAACTGCGGCGACACAGGCCGCCAAGCTCGTGGACGTGGAGCGCCAATGGGAGAAGAAGGTATTCGAGCAGCGCATCACACACCTCGAAAAGTCGCTCGAGGACAAGGACAAAGCCAACATCGGCCTCAGCGCTGAGCTATCCAACGCACAGGCCCAGGTCAACGATGTGGCGAAAAGGGCGATCGAGGGCGCTGCTCTCAACAAGGCCTACGAGTCAGTGAACCGCATCGCACTCGAACAAGCGCGCTCACCGGAGCAGCAGAAGCGCGCCGAACGAGACCCGCGGAGCTAAATTTCCCTTGCCCCCAAGCGACAGATGCGAGGACGCACACTGATCGTCGGGCATCGCCGAGTGGTTACGGGACCCAGCCGCCTGAGGAACGCCACGGCCCCCCGGGGCCCGGGCGGCAACTCCTCGGCCTGCCTGACCCAGCTCGAAAGGAGCTCGTCGTCGATGAGGAAATTGGGGGACGGTCCGTGCGCCGGCACAAACCGGCGGAGTGTGGAGGATGAGAGTTCCGCGAGAAGGGCGAATACTCTTGGTATTTAACCGACGAGCAACGAAGCCGACCGGGATGAATCGGCGACGGAAAATGGAAGTTGTTTTGCGGCGGGCGCAAAGGCCCCGAGTCATGCGTTTACGGCGGCAACGGCATAGGCGAAGCGTTGACAGGGGGAGATGCAAGCTAGGTATTGAGCCACGAAAGAACCCAATTCAGGTCGCCGACGCTGTGGACCGAAGCGGAAGGCAACACCTCGCCGATAGCAATCTCAAGACCCGTTCCTCGAAGGTCTCGCGCTGGATGAAGAGCGCCCTTAAGCGTGCACGACGAGTTGGAGCGACTGGTCGATAAAGTGGAAAGGGCGTTGGCGCAACAGAGAGTGCAAAGAGCAAGGATGGAGCGAAGGCCGCGTGCGACAAAGCCTGGAAATAAGCAGAGGCGAACTAAATCTCAGCACCGTCCCTGGGAAGTGAAAGATCGTAGGACCGTCCCAGGCTCCCAGGCTCCGTCCCAGGCTCCACAGGCTCCAGGCTCCAGGCTCCCCAGGCTCCCCAGGCTCCCGCAGGCTCCGTCCCTGGCTCCCTGCAATCGTTAAATATGGAGAAGCTAGAAACGGACAAGGCATAGAAGTCATGAGCCACGAAAGAACCCAATTCAGGGCGCCGACGCCGTGGACCGAAGCGGAAGGCAACACCTCGCCGATCGCCATCGCGAGATCTGCGAGGGCCCCGGCCTGGAAACGGGATGGGGCTACTCTACACCCCAGGATGACCCCATGATTTGCCATGGAGAGCAAACCGCAAGACGGCGAGAACCTCGGATCCTTTGCCGAGCGCGCGGGCGCTTCAAATGCTATCATGTCGCCATGATTTCGCATCTGAGCGCCTTGGCCGGCGCCGTGCTCGCGGTCTACGACGAGGTCGATGACGCTGTGCGTCGGCTGCGGGTAGAGTCTGGTCTCGTCTGTACGACGGGGTGCGGGGCGTGCTGTGGGACGCAGAGCGTCGAATGCAGGGTGCTCGAGTTGCTGCCACTTGCGCTTTGGCTCTGGTCGAGCGGACGCGGAGAGTCAATGCTCGAGCAAATCGAGGCTTGTGGGCCAGAGTCGTTCTGCGTGCTCTACGATCCAGCGCCCTCGGAGACTGCGCCGGGCCACTGCACCTGCTACCCGTACCGTCCAGTGGTCTGCCGGCTCTTCGGCTCCGGTGCGATCGTCGGCCGCCATGGGTTCGTGGTTGCCACCTGCGCCGAGATGCGGCAGCGCCAACGGGACGAGGTCGCGTGCGCCGAGGCCCTATCCGCAGCGGCCCCGAGCGTGCTCGTCATCTCGAACGTCTGCTCTCGCATCGCCGGGCTCGAGCCAGTGCTCGGCACGCGCCGTGCTCCGTTGAAGACCGCGCTCCACGCCGCGCTCTGCAGAATCGGAATGGGCATGGACCTCGAGCGCGATGCGGCCTACGACGAGGTTCTTTGAATGCGCACCGACGCCGCAGTCATCCTGTCAACGCTTCGAAGTGGCGGGTAGGGTTGAGCGCGCTCGCATGATGCCCTGCTGTCTCCGAGCGTATTCCGCACTTTTCTGTTCCAACGACGGTCACTCGAGAAGAGTCTATTTCGGCGGTGAGATTTATTGAACCCGAAGCAACTGTCCTTCCGACAAGCCTGCGCAGAGGCGATGAAATCAGGGGGCCGGGG
>JALOQD010000246.1 GCA_025453525.1 Myxococcota bacterium | reverse complement strand
AGCATCGCGGGCCAGACGTACGCAAAGGGGCTGGGTGTGCATGCCGCCTCGGAAGTGCGTGTGGCACTTGGGGGCGCGTGTTCCCTTTTCACAGCGAAGGTCGGCATCGACGACGAGACCGCGGGTCAGGGATCCGTGGTGTTCCAGATCCAGGCGAATGGCGACAACCTGTTCGAGAGCGAAGTCATGAGGGGCACGATGGCGGCCAGACCCGTGAGCGTGGACGTCACCGGGAAGAGCGAAATCCTCCTGGTCGTGACCGACGCGGAAGACGGCAACAACTTCGACCACGCGGACTGGGCCGACGCCAAGCTGATATGCAAGTAAGTGGTGTCCATCCCGAAGTTGGGTGTTTCCGGCGTCCCCTCTGTGCCAATGTGCGTGAGGCAGTGAGGTCCTGAAAGACAAGGAGCTCACGGACCCGCCTGTCCAGGCTGTTCTGCCGCGATCAGCGCTTGGGGAGGTATACTTCCCATTTGTCGAATCGCCTGACTAGCCTGTAAGAGCGTTCGACCGTATTGCGCAGCAGGTTTCGCTGTTTGGCAGGCACCTTTTTGTCAGAAGGGAAATACAAGGAGAAGTTCGCCGGGCTGTCGCCTCGTTCAAGAATCACGGCAGAGACTTTGCCGCTCACGACGAGAGCCGCGAGCTTTTCGATGCTCGGCTGGCGTCTGACCAGGGCGTCTTGGCTGCGGGGATCGCCGATGCTGTGCTTGCCGAGCTGAGTTCCAGGAACGACATCGCGACCTGCGGAGGACGCCACAGCGGGTATGGACGAAAGGATAGGTTCTGCGGAAAGCACGTTGGTCTGCAAGGCATTGGCCGCCTCGCGCACAGCCTGAAGCTGCGCAGGCATGACGAGCACTGGTGGGACAGGGTACACAAAGGCGATGAGTGGGAACAGAAGCGCTGACCAGCGCAGCGGGTTGTCCACGAGATCCCCTGTCTCGTGCATCGCCATGATCCCAGCCACTACGGCGAGCGGCACGGCGAATGCGGCGCCATCCCCGTTGTGCAGGCCTGTTGCCAGCTCAAAGGCAAAGGGGGCAATCGCCGAAACGAGCAGTCCCAGTGCCGCGATGCTGGCTCGAGCGACGAGCCGGACCGCGCCAAAAGCGCCGATGAGGAGCACGAGCAAGGGTGCTGGGGACCACCGCCAGATCGCCACGAGCAACTCGAACACCGACATGTCTCGGGACGCATTCCAAGACAGCTCAAAGGCGCTCAGCCACATGGCCCCCGGGCCGAAGAGGGCGCACTGCAACGCGAGGAGCGCACCTGGCACTGCGAGCAACGCTATCACGGCCAAAAGCCGGCTTCGCGCAGGGGCATTTTTATTAAACAGCGACAGTCCGATGGGTAGACAGAGCAGAGCCGTTGGCTCAAAAGAGGCCGCGAGCCCAATGGCTGCGCCGACGAGCGCCGCGCCAGTCAGGAGCCCGAGCCTCAGGGTCGAGAGCACAAGGGCCAGTCCGACAAAAGCCGCGGCCGCCCCTGCGGGCAGGCAGCGCTGGCACAGCGCCTCCCAGTAAACAGAGGCTACGAGAAGGAATCCGGCGCATAGGCCGAGCCCTGGGCGACCTGTGCGCCTAACCAAGGACCATGCCGCCAGCCCAATGCCGAGAGCGGTGAGGAGAGCCGCGAACAAGCGCCCGATGTCTACCGTGTATCCTCCGAGCATCATGGGAACGCCAGCGAGAGTGGCGGCAAGGGGCATGACGCTCGTCGTGAAGTCGCGTCCAGGGAGATGACCCTGAAGGGCGAGACGCGCCTGAGCAGGAAGCACGAGCTCAACGTCTCGCAGCTCGGCACGACGCTGGTAGTAATGCATGACTGTCGCGTGTGCCAAGAGCAGCGCGACGGCAGCTACGAGCACGAACGCCCTTTGGCGCACTTTGCCCTTGTCGATGGATGTTTGCTCTAGCGCTGGGCCACCCGTCACGCAGCGCCTCCTATTCTATTTTGGGCACCAGCAGCTCGAGGTTGCCGGACTTGAAGGCGACGGAGTAGTTGTCGGCAATCGCTTTTTCGTAGGCCGAGTAGAGAGTGTCGGGCTGTCTTTGCAGGCTGGGTACGCGCCATCGGAAGTTCCACACCGAGGATCCCACTAGTTTGACGATCGCGGCGGGTTTGCGGGACGCCACGGCCGTGGTGAGCAAGGCGATGGTCGTGAAACCGATCCGCTGGGCTTTGTCGTCTTGGCCAGGGTTCATGGCGGCGAACATCCCCATGTGAGTGCCGGGCCATACTTTCCGACCTGCTTCCACAGCCACGATGGGTAGGGAGGTGAGCACTGGGCCAGGAGGGACTTTGGTGCGCAGATACGCGGCCACTTCCTCTACGGACCCGGCAGTGCGCTCACTCGGTTTGCGCACCGCATCGCGCCTGAGGATCGCGTCTTTCGCCCACGTCGCCATGGCAGTGGGAGTCGTCGCTTTTCCGCTTGCGACCTCAGCCGGCAGGGGCCAGAAAAAATAGAGGGTTGGCAACAACCAGAGGAAGTGGCGGAAGGGCCAGTGGCGCCCTTCGTTGGTGGACCACACCGCGACCATTCCGGCTGCCGCGGCCATGGGCACCGCGGGGATGATGTACCAGCCGTAGCCGCTCTTGGGCAGCATGGGCAGGGTCAATCCCAGAAGGCCTGCCAGAAGCAGGAACAGCTCGAAGAACCGTTGGCGTTTGATGAGGTGAAGGGAGCCCGAGAGCCCGATGCAAAGCATCACGATGCCCGCAGCGCCCGCTTTCCACCATTCTGTGGGCTGTCCTTCGACTCGCCGGCGATCGAACGACGAACCCATGTGGTACTCCCAGTTGCAGAAAAAAAACGATTCTGGAGCGGCGATGAAGAACGGCGCCAAACCAGCGAGCCCTATGGCGATGGGGATAGCGAAGCAGAGGAGTCTGTCTCGCGAGGTCTTGGCCTCCAAGAACAGTGCGAAGGTCAGGGCGACCATGACCGGTCCCATCGTGAGGCGGCATCCCACCGAGATGGTGCCAAACACCGCGAGAGCGATGATCCGTGGGAGCATGGGACCGTTCCAAATGACCGCCGCCGCCGCGAGGCTGGTGAAGCAAGTGGTCACACCGTGCGAGGCTCCCATGGCTGTCAGCTCCGCGCTAAAAGGCGAAGACGCTGCCATAAAGACCGCGGCGAGAGCGGGTTCGAAGCGTCCGATGCGTCTTCGCAGCGCGAGCACCAACATCAGGAGGCCCAAGGCGGTCCACAGGATGTTGCAAATGCGCTGAGAGGTCAGGCCAAACCCGGCGATGCTCATGGCCAGGCCGTTCATGTAGGGCAAGAACGGCATCTGGGTGTAGCCGAAGTCCCGATAAGGCAGCTCGCCCTGCATCACGCGCTGGGCTGCGAGGGCGTAGAACCCTTCGTCGGCGTTCATCCTGCTGTGCGTGCTCATATAGCCGTGGTGGATGAAGTACACACCAAAGACAACGGCGAAGCCCAGGATGATGAAAAAAACATTCCGGAGCTCGCGCCCGAAAGCCCAGGTACGCATCAGGACGTTCTCCTCTTGTTGAGCATCTTGATTGCAGTGAGCAGATAGGAGAGCGCGATGATGATGACCGCCGCTAGGGAAGCGAAATTGGCGAGCTGGTGCATTTGCGTCAGGCGCCAGCGCATAACGAGTCGATGCGCGCCGGCCGGGAGCTCCACGCCGACCAGGTTGGGACCTGCGGGGAACGTCGGGAGGGGCTGGCCGTTGAGGGTTGCGCTCCAGCCTGGCGCGGCGTCATTGGGGAGCACGGCGACGACCGGCTCGAGCAGATCCACATCGAAGAAATAGTTTTGGCGAGTCCGGACCTTGGGGACAACTGCCCGGACCTCGGCGATATCATAGACGGGATCGGTCTCTTCTCGGTGAGCGTTTTCTGCCTTGGCTGTGCGAGGCCGCTCGAAGGTTGGTTTGGGCAAGAGATCCCAAAAGAGCTGTTTGGGCTCGATGAGCTGGACTGCCAAGCCTTCGATGGGCGTGGGGGAAAGGACTGTATTGCCCTTGGCGATGAACTCAGCCAGCGCCGCTCGGTCTTGTTCCACTGCGACGTGGTCGAAGTACAAAATGGCCTTGGAGCGCTCGAGCAGCCCGCTTTGGGCCAGTGTGCCGGGTGGCACGTGCAGGGGCATGGGCGTGGAAGGCTCCTGCAGCCACGAGCGATACCGCCGCATCCAGGAACGGGCCATCCACACCCATTGATCCTGACCGCACACCGTGGGAAGCGGCTGCGTGCGAAGCGTGCGCAAAAAGTCGCGGTATCCCGAATCTGCCAGCCAGTGCCAACCCGTGGGCTGCTTGTCGCGCGTCAGGGCGTTGGCCTGGCGTTCGAAGAGAAGATCACCATCGTCGTCTAAGCGCTTGGCGAAGGTGTCGATCTTGTCCTGTCCCGATGCAGAGTAGTAGCGTATGCCGGTCAGGGCATACATGTCCCGATTGCGCGAGGGATCTCCCAGATCAGTGCACATGTGGTACGCGATGGTCGGCCCCACGGCTTTCCAGTGAGTGCAGTACGGGTGATGGCCATGAACTCCGGCCCAGGCATGGCGCCGCTTCGAGCTCTTTTCGTCATAGTGAAAGTCGATTCTGAAAGGGTAGCCGCGATTGGGCGAGGCCGACATCGCATCGACCATTCGATCGTATGGACCCATGTCGCGAATCGTCACGTGAGTCTGGCCGCAGGCGACGTTTTCATAGCTGCCGATGCCCAAGAGGCCGGCCGCGACGACAATCCATACCCCGGTAAACGCCCGGCGCATCCCTGGCCTTGGCGACAGGGCGAGCTTGCGGAAGAAGCGCAGGAGCTCCTCGATGCCGATGCCGATGAGGCCAAAGGCGAAGAACTCCACCAGGTAGACGCAGCGGAACGTCTGGATTTGCTTTATCGCTGGCAGGATCCGCAACCAGGGATAGTCGTCTGGGCCGGCGAACAGCATGAGGGAGAAGCAGAAGCCGGCGAGGAGAAATCGTCGCGACGATCGGCGGAACTGGAGGAGCGCGACGATGATGCCGAGCGCCGTGGCGAGGGTGAGATACGGGGGCCGAGTGTGAATGGTCCCCATGATGTTGATTTTGTCCATGGTCTTGTCGAGCGGATCGGTTTGCGCATCGTGGACCACTCGCGGGTCATCCAGAAGCCTTCCGGTGACCGTGAGGCCCACGAGCTCGTCTTCGGATACGCTCGTAAACCACATGACGCCTCGCCGGATGATCGACTCCGGGACCGGCCGGAGCACGGCCGTGTGCTCGAGAAAGGGCAACACCCAGAAGGCGACCAGCGCCAAGGCCAGCGTTCCAAAGAGCAGGATCCTCTTCCACGTTTTGCGCACGCTGGTGCGCGTCACGAGGAAGTACACGACGCCGGCAAAGGTGGCGAACACCGCCATGGTGGCGTGGGACAAAAACGTGATGGCGAAAAACAGAGCCGCGGTGGTCGGTTTGTTTTCTCCACGCAGCATGCCGATAAAGCAACCCATGAACAGCGGGAAGAACAGACCTCCCAGTGCTTGAGTGACAATGCCGGCTTGATGGTAAGCCTCGAACGAATTGCCGAATGCAGCCACCGAGATCATGCTGGCGAACGATCCGATGGCCGCTGACCAGCGCGACAGTCCTGCCTTGCGCAGGAAGTACATGTACGCAAAGGGCGACAAGCCAAAACAGATCACCATCGTCAGGCAGTGCATGAACAGGAGATTGAGCCCCAAGTAGTGGTTGGCATAGACGTTGATGAAGTAATAGAGCGCCTGATAGAAGCGCAGGATCGGCACGCCCATCTCGATGTGCACCGGGCCTAGCGGGTTGTCGCCTACCTCGACCGCGTGCTTGACCGCGAACTCGCTCATCAAGTGGTACAGGTCATCTCCTGCCCGATTCACGACAGGCCCGAAGAAGATGAGCTTGCCAGTGGACACCAGCGCGAGGATCATCGCCAAGGTCGGCAAGAGAAGAGGACCCCGCTGGCCCAAGAAAGCCAGAGCGCTCCGCCTTCGGCCCGAGGCCTTGTCGACAGATGAGGAAGGCGCGGAAAGGGCAGGCGACTCCCTGGGTGCCTCGGTTTCCTCGGATTTTGCCGAGAGTGCCGTGGGATTTGGCTCGGGTCGCGACGCGACCGGTGGATGAGAAGTGGTTTTGTTCGTCATGTCGAGTTGAAAATCCCAGTCGTCGTTGATTCACAACACCGCGCCTATCAGCCATCACTGCTCGGCGCGCCCAGAATGATAAACGCTTACATATCAGAATCGTGAGAGGGAATCGAGAGGGGGGAGGCGGCTTGCCGAGTTGGCAAGCTGGGGTGGGTTTGATATTGGGCGTCCATGACCTTTGAGCAGATTGCGTTCGCGTTCGGTCTCACGCTGTTCGCCGGGCTCGCGACAGGTATCGGGAGCGCCATGGCGTTCTTTGCGAGGAAGTTCGACCCGCGCTTCCTCGCGTTCGCCTGAGAGCTCAGGCAAGACCTGCAGCGTTTCATGGAAGCGGTCGCCGCGCGCGGTCGCACAGGATGGCCAGTCGAATCACTCAGCCGAGGGATAGACGAAGGGCTCGAACAGCTCCTTGCCGTTCACATCGAAGAACCGCATGCCGCGGACCACCACATTCCCAGGGGAGCTGGACTTGAACATTATCTTCCACAATTTGGCGCGCTGGTGGGCGGCGGGGATGTTCATGGTCTTCTTGGAGAGCGGAGAGTCGACGTGGTTGAGGAAGCTGACCCAGGTGCCGCTCTCATCGCGACGACCGAGCTGGACCTGCCTCGCGACGTCTGTGATGGCCGACGAAGTGGCTTTGTACCCGGTGTAGACGAGGATCTTGCTGAGTTGAACCTGCTCGGGGAACTCCACGGTGACAGAGGTCCAGCTCAGGCTGTTGGTGGGAGCGCGCCACATGGTGCTTGCGTTGAGGCTGGTCGCGGTCTTGTTTACGATGGTCCTGCTCGTGCCGACGAGGTTCTGGTTACTCCCGGTCGTGGGCTGCGTGTAGGACTCGAGGATGGAGGCTTCGCTGGGCCCGTAGAACTCGGTGCCGTCCTTGAGGAACAGCCGGATGCCGCGCACGTCGATCAATGAGGTCGACCCAGGGCTCGTCAAGTTGACGCACCAGGTGTGAGCAGCGGAGGTGGACGTGATCGTGGCGATGAAGCTGCCGCTCTGCGTCGATGTGGTCCTGGTGATGGTGGGAGTGGAGGTCGGGTTGAGGGTGGAAACGGTCATGTTGGTGGCCTTGTTGATGGTGGTCGTGGACGAGGTGGAACGCGTGCCAGTCAGCACCATGATCTTGCCGAGCTCTGCCGATTCGAGCTCTGTCGGGAAGTTGATGCAGAGCTGGGCGGTAGCGCCGGCCTTGGAGCGCCACATGGTCGAAGAGCTGAAGGTCACGTCGCTCGAAGCGAACCAGAACGCCGAGGCGCCGAACAAGTTGTCGAGATTTCCAGAGGAGGTATTGGCCGATGTGATGGTGGTTTTTCCATGGCCAATAACAGTGCGATCCGTGTTTTGAACGCCAATCATTCGACCGCGGGACTCGCATGTGGTTTGGTTCTGTCCATTCGACGGGTTGTTCGGGTCTGCATAGAGCGAACATGCGTAGTCGATTTCTGGGTCGACCACCAATTTGTCCATGATGCGGTTCTGGTAGCCCCAGGCAAGGCGCTCACGGGGCGCCAGCACTCCGGAGTAGCGATCGATGGCCGCGGTGTCCCAGTCGGTGTAGTTGGCGTTTGAATACCGAACGGCCCCTTCGCTGGCGTAGTCGGGGTCCAGACGGCAGAATGTTGTGACTGGATCGAAAATACCCCAGCAGTTGCCGTGGTGGTTTTTTTCGTTGTAGTTCATGATCGAAGGAGCCGTGTAGTAGTTGTGGTAGAGTAGAACCCTATCTTTATTGTAACTATTGAGGTCTCCAACTCCTGAGAAGTGCCCGATCTCGTGAACAAGGGTCGAGAGGAATTTGTTCTGGTTGAACAGGTGATTGGCGTCCTTGCCAACCTGCGTCCAGTTGTCGTTGATTGCCGAGTAGTAGTTCATCCTGATGGCGCCGCCGCCGTGGTTGTAACCTCTGTTCCACGAGTCTCCACCGCCCATGAGTGTGATGGTATTGTTGTAGCAAATGTCTTGCCCGTTTCGGATGGCGTGAGTTTTCGTCGCGGCTGGAGCGGCCACGAACATCAGCGGCACAAACGGGCAATTGTATCGACTGCAGCCGAGCGCGTCGTAGACCTCGCCGAGGACGAAGTTATCGAAATTTGTAGTGTCGTCCCCGTCCGTTACGAATTCATAATATCCCTTTTGCGCTTCGGTCGTCGCCGTGGGGTTCGACCACACGCGTCTTCCTTCGACGACGAGGGGTCTGATGAGCTGACTCGTCGGAGCATTTCGAGAAAAGACAATCCCGGTCCCGTCGAGATCGCTTCCGCTGTACGCCCAAGAGGCGATATCAAATGTGCCTTGGTCTACCGAAACGGCGTCGACGGGCATGAACATGCGCCGGTACTTCTCCTGCACGTGGCGCAAGCCGGCCGTGAGGTTCGCGCTGGCTCTGACAAAATCGTATTCGTCATTAGACCAAGCGCCCATGTTCCAATCCGTTTTTGATGTCTCGTATAGGCTCAACATCTCCTCGATGCGTTCTCCATCGATTGGGACCATCGCATCCGCGGTCTTAAAGATCACTGGGATCAAGTACTGCTTGGCGGCCATCGCGTAGTCGTTGCCCGGGACCGAGATTGGGATCGGCAGAAGGATCGCCTCGGGTATGTCGACAGGGGGAACGACCGACGCTGGTTCCATTTCGTCAGACAGCAGGACATCCCCCTGGCTTTCCACTTCGCAGGCCTGGCCGACCATGGCG
>JALOQD010000245.1 GCA_025453525.1 Myxococcota bacterium | reverse complement strand
TGGTCCAACGCCTCGAAAAGCTTGGCTATAGCGTCGAGATCAAGAAAGCCGTATGACGAACAGAATCTCGGGAGGCGGGTGAGTTTCGGATGAGTTACGAATGAGTCATGTAACATGGAGCAATTGTTCAAGGATCCACAGTGCGCAGCTCTCTTCGCACCTGGCTGGGTCGCGTAAGCAGTCTCAATAATTGGGAAAATATTTTTGCAGGTGGCGATTGCGCAAAAAAATGCGCCTGCTTGAAGGGCCGTATGTGGGTTGTGGGTCTTTTCCGCAAAGACGATGGAAGGACGGAGAGCCGCTCAAGAACGACCTGGAATTGTTAGGAATTGTTTGGTTTGCCACCACGTTTTCCAAAGGAGCGCGCAGCGCGGTGGCATGGCGATTGCTTGCTTATCAGTTGCCCTGGCTTGTTGCATTTTTTTTCAAGGAGTGAGTCATGAAAGATGAATTTGATAAAATGATTGCGAATCTAGAACGTACAGTCGACGAGCTATGCCATGAATTGAACCTCGACGTTACGATCGAAGGTCTCTATTCACTTGGATCTCTGCATGGCAAAAACGTCGCGGATACTTTGGACAGTGCTGTCAGGCATTTGCTGGAAGCCGGGTCTCCTGGGCTTCACTGTGTTTTGCAGGCAAAGAAGGTCAGCGCGGCAACAGACCTTGTCAGAGGTGTGTTGGAGCAATTCAAGGCTGAACAATCCACCGACGGAGAGACAGATGTGGCGAGTTCTCGGGTGTCCAGAAGAGGGGCAAAGGTTTTCGTCAAAATCGACCACATTTCAGAGACGAATTTCTTTACCGACCTATCGAGCGAAATCAGCCGCGGCGGTCTATTCGTGGCTACGTACGACGTGCTCAGCGCAGGAACTTCTCTCAGCGTTTTCCTCAGCCTGCCCTGTGGCCGCTCTTTCCCTTTGAAGGGCTCTGTTTCCTGGGTTCGGGAATTCGAGAACTGCGCAGGCGGTGCCTCTCCAGGCATGGGGATAACCTTCCAAAGGCTCAGCGCCGAGCTCACAGCGGCCGTCAACCGCTATATGGCAAAACGGCCTCCGCTGCTTTTTGAGATGGCCTGATCAGCGTCACGGCGATGGTTGCACACACCGTTCATCGCGCTGTCTTCAGTGGGGCTATTGCTCGGAAGGCACTGGCTCGGGCTTCCACGTCCAGAGGCTCAACGCTTCGAGTTTCTGGCGGCGGGGCTCTTTGAGCTCTCGATGTCGGTAGAGCCTTCGTTGTTCCGCGACCCATGCACCCAGCGGCACGCCTTCGATCACATGGTCCTGCGGAACCTGGGCGTGCTTTTCTTTGCGCGCAAAGAACCACAGATACTCGAACGTCTCGTGCCAGAGCCGCTCTTTTTCCCGCTCTGAGAACAAACCGGGCAGGGCTTCCAATTTCCGGCGTTTGTCTGGCGTCAGAACGCCATTCTTGTACGCTTGCTTTTGTTCCGCGACCCATTTGCGCCGCTGCGAATTCCCCAAGAGGCAGCCGCCCGTTTTTCCATTCGACTTGCGCAGGCTGACGCGGGCCTCGAGGTTGGCGTGGCCCTCCTTATCATCGACAGCGGTCGACACCCAACTCCATCCCTCGAGGCACTCGAGTTGCCTCACCCGTTTGGGGTGTATTTGACCGCGACGGTAGCGCTCTCGGACCTGTTCTACCCATTTGAATAGTGGAGTGAACTCCGCAATGGCGGTTGCTTTGACGCGAGAATGGCGCTCCTGCTGAAGGAATTCCCCAAGCTGAGGATAGAAGAGCTTCCAGCGGAGGAGGTCATCCTCGGTTTCTTCATTTGGAGAATTCGCAGAGCAGCTCGATACGATTTCCTTCTTCTTCTTCTTCTCGCCGCTGCCTTGAATATCCCAGGTCCATCCTGAAACGCGCTCGAGGTGCTCGATTCGGTTTTTCTGCAGTTCGCCTCGGAGGAAAGCATAGCGCTGGACCATGACCCAATCGCCCAGCTGGAATCCGCTCTCCACATGGTCGGACGGCACATTGGCATGGCCCACTCGGTCCACGAAGGTGAAGAGAGACGAAAGGCCTTGCATCCAGCCCTTTGACAGACGGAACTTTTTGACCTTTTCGCTCCGCGCACCGGGCTCCGGCTCGAGCGTTCGCGGCGGGTCGGCGCTTGGCACAATGATGCGTCGTGTCTGCGGCTGTTTGTCCACCAGAGCGTCTAGGTTGCGATCTTCCTTCACTGTGAGGATGGGGGCGGCATCTCGATCGCTCCAATGCCATCCTGGAATGCGCTCGAGGAGCCGCGTCTTCTCGTGGCTGAGCGTTCGATTGTGATGTCGGCAGATTTGGTTGGCCTGCCATTTGGACAAAGGCACTCCGTCCACGGCGAGCGTTGCGGGAATCTGGAGATGCCCTTCACGCGCAGCAAACTTCAGAAGCGCCTCGTAGGCGCTGCGCCACGCCTTGTCCAGGTGGGAGACCGATTGTGTGGTGGGCGAAACTCGTAGTCTTCTGCTGAGTTGGTTAAAAATGTGCTGTTCCATGACTAAAATCGTGCAATCTTTCGAGATGACAACCCAAGCAAGGCGGGCACTTATGCTCGCCGGTTCATATGAAAGTGGACTTTCCTACCCAATATAGAGGAAGCACCTCATATCCACAATTGCCATGAATTAACGTTCTGTACAAGCCAAATATTTCGGAAAATCCAGGCAGGCCAGGCAAAGCACCTGTTCCAAGGTGCCCGTAGCTTGTCCGAACGGCGGAAAGACCTTATGAGCATGGCCATGGGAAACAGCTCTGACACCAGCCACCGCAGCCTGCTCGACCACGAGGTCTTCGCGTTCGACGACGAGACCACGGGCCTGGACACAGCCGAGGATCGCATCGTGCAAATTGGCGCCGTGCGCTTTCGGGCCGGTGTCCGCTTGGGCCAAAGGCGGTCCTCTCTCGTCAATCCGGGCGTGCCGATCCCGCCCGATGCGACGGCGGTCCATGGCATCTCCGACGAGGTCGTGGCCACGGCGCCGAGCTTTGCCGAAGTGGGGCCGCGGTTCGTGGCGCAGCTCCTTTTCGCAGAAGATGGCAGCGAGCCGATCCTGTGCGGCTACAACGCGCCAGGCTTCGACGTGCCCATGATCAACGCCGAGCTGCTCCGCCACGGCATCGCCCACCGCATCGATCCCACCCGCGTGCTCGATCCCCTGGTGTTCGTGCGCTGGCACCACCGGGACTGGCGCGCCCGCAAGCTCGAATTCGTGGCCCAGCAGTGCGGCATATCCCTCGAAGGCGCTCACTCCGCAGCCGCTGACGCCGAGGCCACGGGCCGCGTGCTATGGCATCTGGTTGCGCAGAAGACCGTGCCCGAGGATTACGAAGACGCCTTGGCCACCCAGCGCCGACTCGAGGCCCTGCTCGAGGAAGAGTGGTCCCGCTTTGGACGTGCTCTGTACCTCGACCGGGAGGACCATACCCCGCGCCTCGGCTTTGGGGCTCACGTTGGCAAGAAAATCGCCGAGGTCGATCGCGACTACCTGCGCTGGTGCCTCGGCAAGATGGACGACCTCACCGACGAGGCCAGGGCACTCTTCCAGCAGGCGGCGAAGGCTTAGGGCTCACGCAAGAACGAATTCCCATTTCAGGCGGCGATGAACACCCCCGAAGGCATGTTCGACTCCTTCAGAGATCTGAGACAGATTCTGTCCCAACGCGGCAATAGCTTGTCTCTTGAGCGGACCGGACGACGAGGCCCTTGGAGTCGCTTAAGCGTTCGGCGCAAATCGTGTAGTCTCCGGTCGCGTACAAAGGAGTCGAAACGACATGAAGCTCTTGCACACCGCTGACTGGCATCTCGGCGCCACCCTGGACGGTGCCACTCGAGAGGAGGACCACCGCCATTTTTTGGGCTGGCTTGCGCAGGCTCTGCGCGCTCACGAGGTGGAGGTGTTGATCGTGAGCGGGGATGTGTTCGACTCCGGCGCTCCTTCGGCCGAGGCGCAAGGGCTCTACTACCGTTTCTTGAGCGACTTGAGGGGCACGGGTCTCAAACAGGTGGTGGTGGTCGGTGGCAACCACGACTCGGCATCGCGGCTCGATGCGCCGCGGGAGCTGCTCGGCCAACTCGGCGTGCATGTGGTGGGCGGCGTGGAGGGCACGCTCGAGCGCTGTCTATGTCCTTTGCGCAACGATTCTGGGCAGGTCGACCTCGTGGTGCTCGCAGTGCCGTTCGTCCACGAGTGGCGCTTGGGGTTTCGCGCCGGTGGCGGCGACGTCGACACCCAGCGCGAGGCCATGGGCGCGCCGTTTCGAGCCTTTTACGCGCAGCTTTCGAACCTGGCGCACGAGCGCTATCCCGACGCGGCCTTGGTGGCCACAGGACACCTTGCCTGTGTTGGGAGCGCCGCGGACGACGCGCCCCAGGAGATCCACCTCATCGGGAGTCTCGGTGGATTGCCCTCGTCCATCTTCGACCCGCGCCTGCGTTACGTCGCCCTCGGCCACATCCATCGCGCTTACCGAGTGGGTGACACCAACGCCCACTACGCCGGCAGCCCCATCGCACTCAATGTAAAAGAGGGCCGATCGCCGCGTACGGTGAGCCTCGTCGAGCTGCGGCCAGATGGCTCGGTCGCCGTGGAACGGCTCACTATTCCCGGAACACGCCAGGTGCTCGAGGTCCGAGGCGGCATGGAAGAGGTGCGCAGCGCCCTGCTCGGGCTCTCGTGGAGCGAGGCCATGGCGCCCATGCTCAAGGTGGACGTGCAGGTGGATTCCTACCAATTGGGCATCGAGGACGCCGTGCGCCGTCTCGTCGAAGGTCTGCGCCCGACGCCGCAACTCGTGGGCATTTCCCAGACAAAGGCGCGGCGGGAAGGAAGCGGTCCGGTGCTCGAATCGGCTCCGCGGCTCGCGGACCTGCGTCCCGAGCAGGTGTTTGCTCTGCTGTGCGAGGCGCGGGGTGAGAGCTACGAGGAGCTGCGAGAAGCGTTCGCGGCTTTGCTCGGCCAGGAGGTGGCGCCATGAGGCTGTTGCGGCTCGAGCTCGAGAACCTGAATTCGCTGTACGGCGCTCACACCGTCGACTTCCAGGCCGACCTTCTCGAGGCTCCTCTGTTCCTCATCAGCGGCTCCACGGGATCGGGCAAGAGCACCCTGCTCGATGCCATCTCCCTGGCGCTTTTCGGAGTCACGCCGCGGCTGCGCCCTGTGGGCGGTCTCGAAAACCGGGCCGATCAGGAGCCCCATCACGCCCTGTCACGGAGCACGGCTTTGGGCCGCTGCGCGCTCGAGTTTCGCAAGTCGTGTCAGAGTGCCCCATCCGCGACCTATCGCGCGGTGTGGGAGGTTTGGCGCGGCGACAGGCGCAACCCCAAGCCCGGCGGAAAGATCCACGGACCCTACCGTTGGCTGCACCGTTTAGATGACTCGACGGCAAAATGGAATCAGCTCGCCACCGATTACCCCAGCGAGCACGGCAGGGTTCGGGATTTGGAAGCCGCGTTGTCCGAGGCGCTCGAGGGCTTTACTCTCGCGGATTTTTCGCGCTGCATGCTTCTTGCCCAGGGAGACTTCGCGGCATTTCTCAAGGCCACAGAGGCCGAGCGCAGCGCGATTCTCGAGCGGCTGACCCGCACGGAGCAGTATCGCGACATCGGCGCCAGAGCTGCGCAGCGCCTGCGGCAGGCAAAAGACAAAGCCATGGCAGCGAGCGGCGCGCTTGGAGCTGTCGCGGTCGCAACCGTGGAGCAGCTCACTGCGCTCGAAAAAGAGCTCCTCGACTCAGAGAAGGCCGCACAGGCCGCGCAAGAGATGGCACTCGAGGCTCAGGCCTGCTTGCAGTGGTTCGACGCCAACGAAGGGTTGGGAGCCGAGCAGGACGCGGCGAGAGCACGGCTCGCACAGGCACAGCAGGCCATGGATAGCGAGGCGACCCCGCTCCTGCGCCTTGCGGCTTTCGAGGAGGCAAGGACCGCCCTGTCACAGCTCGCGGTCGTCCTTCGCCGGCGAGGTGCCTTGCGCGCTCTCGAAGAACGCTTCCAGCAGCGGCGAGGCGAGGCGCAGGGCCGCGCCGCGGAGTTGGTCCTGGCACAGGCCGAGGAAGAAAGGGCGCTTTTGTCTTTGGCGGAGGCGAAAAGAGAGCTCGCCGAGCAAGAGCCAGAGCTCATCCGGGCCAGGGACTTGCGAACCGCGTGGCGCGCTGCGCAACGAGAGCAGGAGACCGCGGCGAGCAAGCTTGCCCAAGCCCAGGCGTCCCTGGTGGCGGCAGAGGCGCGTTCGAAGGAATCGGCCGCAGCCAAGTGCGAAAAAGAGCAGGCATTGGTTCTCGCCAACGAGACTTTGGCAGCCTCTCCCTGGGAATCGGTCACTTTGGCCCTGCCCGCGCTGGCGGTTCTGGGCCGCGCTTTTGAGGAGCGTTCGGCCTACGCAAGGCGACAGCAGGAGATCCTCGAAGAGCTCGGAGCGCAGACGCAGGAGTGCGAAGAAGATGCGGCCCAAACTCGAGAGGTCGCCTCTGCTTCTGCCGTGCGGCTCGCAGAGCAGGCGATCCCGGCCGAGGCGCGGCGAGCTGCGCTCGAGGAGCTTCTCGAGCAAGGCGACGACCCGCACGCGGCGCTGCGGAAGCTCGAGCTCGAGACCGAGAGGCTGTTGCATCGGGAGCTAGCGCTCAAGGACGTGGCGCGCCAACTCGAAGAGGTGAGACAGGCCCGGGCCGCAGCCGTGGAGCACGAGAAGCTCGTGGAGACCGCACTCGTGGTCTGGACCGACGCCGAGCAGCGCGCTGCGCGAGCCGAGCAAGACAAGCTCGCGGCCGAGCGCAATGCCGAGGAGCTCGACAAAACCCTTGCGGCCCTGCGGTGGGCCACGCACCTTTCCACCCAGCGGACGCAGCTCGTCGAAGGCAGTCCGTGCCCCTTGTGCGGTTCCTCTGAACACCCGGCTGTCCTCCATCCAGAGCAAGCGAGCAAGGACGAAGAAGCTCTGGCGCAATGCGCAAGGCTCGAGGGCGCGAAGGAACAGGCAGAGCGCATGCGCCGCGAGGCGACCGCCCATTGCAAGAAGCTCGAAAAGGAGCTTGCTCAAGCGCACTTGGCGCTGGGTCTTGCGCAATCAAAGGCGCAGGACTGTCGGAAGCGGATGACGATCACGCAGACCTCGGCGGAACAATTGGCCCAGGCCTTTGGCGTAGAAGCAGAGGCAGCGCAAGTCGCTGCCGCGCGGGAAGCCGTTCAAGGGCTGCGGCGAGAGCTCGAGACCCGACGCGAGAGGGTGTCCGAGGCTTGGGCAGCGGCTCGAGCGGCCAGGGAGGCGTTGGACGAAGGGCAGCGTGGGGCGCACGAGGCGGCAGTCAGGGCCCGGGAGACAGAGACAAAGCTCGCGCATCACCGTGCACGTTTCACAGACGAGTCGGGTCGTCTGCTTGTTGCCCGGCATGCCGTGGATGCGGTCGCCATCGAGCTGGGAGCTCAACTGTCGTCGCTCGGCCTGCCTCCAGAGCCTATGGCTGGCCTCGCAGAGGCGCGGCGACGGGATGTCGCTCATCGGGCGGCCCGCGGGGATTGGGAAAAAGCCCAGGCTGCCCTCCGCGAGGTAATGGCCGATTGCGGGGCCGCAGAGCTGGCGCGGGAAGAGAAAGCACGAAGCGCAGCGGCACTCGCAGAGGAAGCAGCCTCTCGCCGCGCCTCTTCGGAAGATGCAACGGAAGAGGTCGGGAGGTGTCTCGGTGGGGCTGATCCAGAAACCCTCCACGAGGGGCATCGGGCTCGGATTCAGGCGTGTGAAGAGGCGTCGCAACTCGCGCAAGCGACCCGTGAGGGCTGTGGCGGAGCGAGCGCCAAGGGGGAGGCCGCGCTCGAGGAGGTTTCGCAGACCCTGGCGGAAGAGACCGCGGGCTTACGCGAAGACGAAGATGCGTTTGCCCAGCAGGTAAAGCGCCATGGAGACGAAGAGGCGCTGCGCGCCAAGGCCTTGACCGATGACGAGGTGGTCAGTTTGTGGAACCTGCGCAACGAGCTCGAAGAGGCACTGCGTGGGGCGCAGGCAGAGGTGATGGTGCGCCAGCAGCAGGTGGTCGCGCACCAGGAGAAAAAGCCCGCGGACTTGGAATTAGACAAAGGACGCGAGCCGCTCGAGGCTCAACACGCGCAGGCCGCAGCCGCCGATCGGTTGCATCGAGACGCAGCGGCAGAGGTCCGCGCCAAGCTCGCTGCAAAGGTCAAAGCCCGGGCGCAGCACGCCGAGGCTTTGCGAGCCCTCGAGGCTGCCAATGCCGAGCAATCCCTGTGGCACCGCATGAACGAGCTCATCGGCAAGAACGATGGTGAGGCCTTCCGCAAGTTCGCTCAAGTGCTCAATCTGCGCGAGCTCCTCAGTCGCGCCAATGCCCGTCTCGTTCGTCTGCGTCCCCGCTACCGCCTGGTTCCGGCCAAGGACGCCGAGGGTCAGGAACGCTTGGCCTTTGCTGTCCTGGACTCGGCTCACGCTGGCGAGGAACGTCCGATCAGCACGCTTTCAGGAGGCGAGACCTTCCTCGTGTCCCTCGCCCTGGCCCTCGCGCTTTCCGACTACCGCACCGTGCGCATGCCCATCGAGACCCTGCTGCTCGACGAAGGCTTCGGCACTCTCGACCCCGATACGCTCAGCGACGTTCTGGGAACCTTGAGCGCTTTGACCAGCCAGGGCACCCAGGTCGGAATTATCAGCCATGTAGAGGTCTTGCGAGAGAAGATCCCGGCGAGCATCCTCATCGAGCCTGTGGGAGAGGGCCGGAGCCGAGTGCGGGTGTGCTCTGGAATGGGCTGACTCTCTTTTTTTCAACGACCCGCTCAGAAGCCCTAGCATGGAAAGCAGCGGTCATTCGGCTTTCGAGCTCGGTGAGCAGCGCCGCGCGGCACTCGGTAGAACGG
>JALOQD010000484.1 GCA_025453525.1 Myxococcota bacterium | reverse complement strand
GGTTGTCCCAGGGCTTGGCAACAGGTCTGCGCGGTGTTCTCGCACAGGTAGCCAGCGTTGCGCACCCAGTGCTCGCCGAGCGCAGAGCAGGTGTTCTTGCCAATGTCGTCCTGGCACAGATAGGGGCAGTACTGGACCGTATCGCTGGGGGTATCGGTCGTGGTGACGACCGTGTCGGTGTCCTCGCCGGGAGTGGTCGTGGCCGTGGCCGGGTCCTGCTCGGTGGGGGTTATGGTCTCGACGCCGGGCCCATCGCTGAGGCTTTCCGAGTCCGAGGGCTGGTCGACCGCTTGTCCGTCTGAGATCGAGTCAAAAATCTCCGCGTCGGGCAGCAGCGGCACTGGCTGAGAGCTGCATGCCGAAATGGCCAGAACGAGGCAGGCGAGGAGTGGGAAGCGAGAGCTCGACATGTGAACCTCCATGGCTTTTGACCGGTCCGCTCGTGATTCTACCATCGGCGGAGCGTTTGGCGGGAGTTTAAAAATGCGTCGAAAGTGATTCTTGCGTTTGAGTTGTCCAGGGTCCCGACGTGTCATAGAGTGCCGACCATGATCGAGTCGCTTCAATCCTCCAATCCATCTGCCTCGATTCCGGCTCTCTCTCGCCGGTTGGGCAACATCCCCATAACCGACGGCCTGCCAGATCGGGAGGCCATCCTCACCCAATTTCTCAGCTTTGCCACCGAGGATCTGGGCCTGCAGCTCTATCCGGCGCAAGAAGAGGCGATCTTGGAGCTGTTGGACTGGAAGCACGTCGTGCTCGCCACTCCCACCGGTTCGGGCAAATCCCTTGTCGCCTTTGCCATGTGCTTCCAGGCCTTGGCCGAGGGGAGGGTGGCCTACTACACCTGCCCCATCAAGGCCCTCGTCAACGAGAAATTTTTCGATTTGTGCGATGCGTTCGGGCCCACGAAGGTAGGGCTGCTCACCGGCGATGCCTCGGTCAACTCAGATGCCCCGATCATCTGCTGCACGGCTGAGATCCTCGCCAATCGCGCGCTGCGGGATTCTTCTTTCGTGGCCGATTACGTCGTGATGGACGAGTTTCATTACTACGGTGACAAAGAGCGAGGCGCGGCGTGGCACATTCCGCTCGTGTGCATGCGGGACACGTTGTTTCTCATGATGTCCGCGACTCTGGGCGATACGTCGGCCATCGCCTCGGCCCTGTCCGAGTTCACCGAGCGCGAGGTGGCGAGCGTCGTTCACGGAGAGCGTCCCGTGCCGCTTTCGTTCTCCTATCGGGAGACGGCCATGCACGAGACCATCCAAGAGCTGGTCGATACGGCAGAGGCGCCGGTGTACTTGGTGAGCTTTACGCAGCGTGGCGCGGCAGAGGACGCCCAGGCGCTCACGAGCCTGAGCTTGTCCACCAAGGAGGCTCGGGCCGAGATCAACGCGCACCTCTCGGGCTTCCGCTTCGATTCTCCTTATGGCAAGGACATGTCTCGGTTCTTGCGGTCCGGGATCGGCGTGCACCACGCGGGTCTGTTACCCAAGTACCGACTCCTCGTGGAGAAGCTGGCGCAAAAGGGGCTGCTCAAGGTCATTTGCGGCACGGACAGTCTCGGCGTGGGCGTGAACGTGCCCATCCGCACCGTGGTCCTTTCGGCGCTTTCCAAGTACGACGGAGAGAAGACGCGCTTGCTCAGCTCGCGGGAGTTCCACCAGATCGCCGGTCGGGCTGGCCGCAGAGGTTTCGACGATCACGGTAATGTCGTGGTCCAGGCGCCCGAGCACATGGTGGAGAACAAGCGCCTCGAAGCCAAATTGGCCAAGGCGCCCCACTTGAAGAACAAGCTTCGCAGGAAGTCGCCGCCGCCGGGGTTCGTGAGCTGGGACAAAAACGTCTTCGACCGCCTCGTGCATTCACAACCCGAGCCCCTCGAGCCAGTGCTGGAAATATCCCACGGCATGCTCGTCCACGCCCTGCAAGGTGGAAATCTCGGCATCGACGGCTATAAGCGCGTCGTCGAGGTGATTCGCCGCAGCCATCTCTTGCCCAAGCAGAAGAGCAGGGCGCGGGTGCGAGCTGCCCAGCTTTTGCGGTCTTTGGTGCGAGCCGAAATCGTGGACCTCGTGCCGCGCGGCGATAGGCCGGGAAAGAAGATGCGCGTTCGTTCCGGGTTGCAGCAGACCTTTTCTCTCAATCAGGCGCTGTCTCTGTTTTTGGTCGAGGCCCTCGAGATTTTCGATCCCCAGGCCGAGGACTATCCGCTCGATGTGCTCACCTTGGTGGAATCGGTGCTCGAGGATCCAACCCCCGTGCTCCTCCGCCAGAAAGATAAAATCAAGGACGAGCTCATCGCGCGGCTCAAGGCCGAAGGCGTCGAGTACGAAGAGCGCATGGCCGCTCTAGAGAAGGTCGTGCACCCGCGGCCCAAGGCAGAGGTCATCTACGAGGCGTTCAACGCCTTTGCCGTGCATCACCCTTGGGTGGGGACCGACAACATCAAGCCCAAGGCCGTGGCGCGAGAGCTGTACGAGTTGTGCTATGGCTTCGGAGACTACGTGCGGCATCTGGGAATCGCCCGCAGCGAGGGAGTGCTTCTGCGCTATCTCTCCCAGTCCTACAAGACGCTCGTACAGAACGT
>JALOQD010000244.1 GCA_025453525.1 Myxococcota bacterium | reverse complement strand
CTCATGGTACCCAGCGACGAGCACGCCGGCTTCGTAGAGGGCCATGGAGGCGGCATCGCGCTGCTCCTGCGTGGCGCCTTGCACACCGCTGAAGTCCACATCCATCACGGAACGAGGGGCCGAGTTGGTGTTGACCTTGACGTCATCGATGCTCAGACACGGAGCCTTGATGCAGCGAATGCCGTTGTCCATGGCGAAATAGATCGGCTCGTAGGTGCCCGGGAGCTTGTCGGTCACCGCGCTGTAGACCTTGTCAGCCACCAGGCGGCCGTAGTCGCCGCGGCCCTCTATGACATTGCTCTCGACGGTTCCGTGGAACACGACGAGCTTGCTATTGACGCGCGAAAACAGAGCGTCGAAGTCCGAGCCCGGCAGCTTGATGGCGCTGAAGTCGGCGTCTGCGACGTAGCAGGACTTTTGGAGCGAGCCGTCCACGCAGCGCATCCTGGTTTGGTTGACGGCCGTCAGATAGTAGCCGCCGCACATGGGGTACATGCACTTGCGCATATCGCGGGTGAGGGAGTAGTAGCCACTGGCAGACCCTGCGGGAAGAACTTGGGGCTCTGCACCCTGCTCGATGCCCCCAATACCGGGTTCGTTACCAGCTTCTTCACAGCCAAAAGCGAAGGTCGCAAACATCAGGGCCATGGTGACAGGTAAAAACGCTCTCATGTCGGTTTCTCCTTTTTCTATGGTATCCGTAATTGATACTGCCTTCTCGAAAGGCCGGGACTTAGTAAGACCCCATGATCGCGTTGTCAACGGAATTGCGCTAGTTGCAAGGGCGATATGTGGAAAATTTGAGTATCCCTGTCTGCCCTTCTTTTCTGAGCTCAAAATTTCGGGCTCAGCGTTCGGGTTCGGCTTTTTGGGTGAGCCCCGTTTTCCAAACCTCGCAAACCTCGCGACCACCCAAAAAAAATCAAAATGGGCTCTGACTGCCGGAGACATCGTCCATGACCAGGCTCGTTTGCCCTTTAATGATATTGTTCTTTACATTTTCGCGGCTGACCTGTGCTAGCCTGATTCCATCCCTAAGTGGGAGTTGTCGGCTTCCTTCTCACTTAGGGATGGGAAAGAGATGGGTCCTCAAACAAAGGAGCTCCGCATGTCGTTTTCGCACAAAACTCGAGTGACGCTATGCGTCATCGTACTCCTCGTTGCCGGCTGCGTAGAGCCAGAGAGCGACATCTCCACCGAGGTCGAGCACAGGGGGATGTCCTCGGCTTGCGAGGGGAACACCTCGTTCTCGATTGGCGCGGGGATCTACGACATCACCGGGCCTGCTGCCGAAGTGGGCATGATGGGATATGCCCAACTCGCTCAGAAGACGGCCGGGATTCATCAGCGCCTCCGCTCCCGTGCGTTCGTGCTTGCCTCGCCCTGCAACAACAAGCGCGTGGTGGTCGTCGACGCTGACCTGGCGTTCGTCACCCAAGGCGTCAAGCAGCAGGTCATCGAACGGCTGCAAGCGAAGTACGGCGGTTTGTACAGCGACGAGAACGTGCTGCTGTCTGCGACGCACACCCACAGCGGACCAGGCGGCTACTCGCACTATGCGATGTACAACCTGACGACCTTCGGTTTCATCCCGCAGAACTTCGAGGCCATCGTGGCGGGGATCACGGCTTCGATCGTTCGTGCTCACGCCAACCTGCGGCCTGGCACACTGGCCATCGCAGAGGGCGAGCTGCTCGACACGAGCATCAACCGCTCCCCCGAAGCCTATCTCGCCAACCCCGCGGCAGAGCGCGCACGCTACGCTTACGATACCGACAAGAAGATGACGCTCCTGCGCATGCAAGACCAACGCGGCGTTCCAGTGGGCATGATCAATTGGTTCGCTGTCCACGGGACGTCCATGGGCAACAGCCATCGGTTCATCAGCGGCGACAACAAGGGCTATGCTTCGTACCTTTTCGAAAAGGCCAAGGGAACGGACGCCCTCGCCGCCAACACGTTCGTGGCCGCGTTTGCCCAGACCAACGCTGGCGACTCCACGCCCAACATCTACGGAGGGACCGACGGCGGCGGCGCCGACGATTTCGAGTCCACCATGATTTCTGGGCAGAAACAGGCGACCAAGGCCATGGAGCTCTTTGACCAGACCACGGCGTTGCTCACAGGCGGGATCAATTATCGCCACGCCTACATCAAGATGGACTCCGCGATGGTCGCGCCGCAATGGACCGACGGCCAGGAGCGTCCGACCTGCACGGCCGCTATCGGCGTGTCGATGCTCGCCGGCGCCGAAGACGGCCCAGGTTTTGGGTCCGAAGGCTTTACGTGCGCGGACTTCTCCCGCCTGTGGAAGCAGGCAACCTGCGCCGTGACCGCGACATCGTGTCAGACCGAGAAGCCGATCGTTTTGACAATGGGCGCGATGAAACCCAGTCCATGGACTCCCGAGGTGCTCCCGATTCAGGTGATCACGATCGGAAATCTAGGGTTGGTCGCTGTACCGTTCGAGGTCACCACGATGGCTGGCCGGCGGCTGCGCGACACAGTCCTTTCTGAGCTTGCGCCCATTGGCGTGCAGCGCGTGATCATCGCCGCTATCGCCAACGCCTATACGGGCTATCTGGCGACGCGCGAAGAATATGCGGTTCAGGCCTACGAAGGCGCATCGACCCACTTCGGACCGTGGCAGCTCGCGCTCGTCGAGCAGGAGTCGGCGCGTCTCGCCGCGGCCTTGCGCGAGGGGCTGCCGGTTGACCCGGGCGAGCCGCCGCGCGATCTCCGCAACGATCAAACGACTCTCCAGACCGGCGTGGTGTTCGACGACAAGCTCCTATGGACCAGCTTCGGCGGCATCAAGACCGATGCCAACGCTTCCTACACCAGGGGTCAAACCGCGCGGGTCGTGTTTGTCGGGGCCCATCCCAAGAACAACCTACACACCCAGGGAACCTTCCTCGAGGTGCAACGAAAGGTCGCGGGCTCATGGGTGGCGATCAAACGGGACTGGGATTGGGATACCAAGTACATGTGGGAGCGCTTCAACTGCGTTCCCACCTTGGCTTGCTCGCATGTGACCGTCGAATGGCAGATCCCGTCGGATACTCCGGCTGGAACCTATCGCATTCGCCATTACGGCGATTGGAAATCTGGGTGGGATGGGAAGATCAGGCCCTACACTGGGACCTCGCGTGAGTTCACTGTGAAGTGACTCAACGGGCGCGCGCGGTGCTTGAGACCGGGCCTGTGATACTCACCGCCCTCCTCACGTAGCGCCTGTTCTCCAATTCATCGACCAGGAAAGCGGCGAGGTCGGTCCTGCAGAGCTTTGCGTTGCCCACCCGTTGCCGTGGGTTCTCGATGACGCGCCACGATCCATGGGGCGGCTCATCGACAAGGGTACAGGGACGGACAATGGTCCACTCGAGGCGACTGCCCATGATGGCCCTCTCATGGGGCTCTTTTTCGCGCAGGGCCTTGCCCAAAAAGAGGGGTAGGAGGACCTTTCCGATGAGGAAGCCATAGTGCCCGACGCTGTCCCCGACGCCCATCGAGCTCACGTAGAACAAGCGCTCTATTCCCCTCGGATGCAGGAGGTCGATGAGTGGCTGCATCGCGCCGGAAAGGCTTCCAGTTTCCCTTCCGCGCGTACCCAGTGTCGAGACAAGGGCTTCTGGTTTGAAACTGTCGAGGGCCAAGGCGAGAGACTGCGGCTCGAGGACATCTCCGACAAACTCGGTGAGCCTGGCTCTGACCTCTAGCCGACCTGTCGAGCGGACGAGGGCTCCGACCTCATGACCCGCGGCGAGCGCCGCCTTCGCGAATGCCACGCCGGTCCCTCCGGTGGCGCCGAGCAAAAAAATCCTCATGGGCCTTGCCTCCGTGTTGTAAGGAGTCGTCCCCGCCGCAGCGCAAGCCACCTCCACGCTTGCCTTTTTTAGGAGTAACCCGATGTCGCCTCAAAGGACAAGCCTTAGGGCGGTGGGTTAGGGGCTTGCGCGTCTGGCGCGAATCGGGATAATCGGTGGTTTGTCGCGCCGGCGCTGCGCCGGCCAAGGAGGTTCGTAGATATGCGCTTGGCGATTATTGGTGTGTTTTTTGTTTTGATGTTGGTGTCGGCGATGGCCCAAGCCGGCCCTGCCAAGCCACGTCCCATCACCGCCGATGATCTCGTCACCATGCCGCGGCTCTCGGGGCTCGAGGTGGCTCCCTCTGGGCGCGTCGGCGCTTTCGTCGTCTCTCGAGGCGACATCGGCGCAAACAAGAACGTCTCGGCCATTTGGATCGTTGACTTTGCCGACAAGAAGGTGCGGCAAATCACCTCGGGCTCGAACAGGGATTACGCGCCGCGTTTCTTGAGCGACGAGCGCTTGGCGTTCCTGTCGACGCGCTCGGGCGCACCGCAGGTCTGGGCCATTGAGCTGGCTGGCGGAGAAGCCAAAAAATTGATGGATTTGCCGGTCGAAATCGAGAACTTCCTGCCTTCGCCAGACGGAAAGAGCCTCGCGGTCGTGGCGAGGGTCTACCCGGACTGCAAAACCATGGCCTGCAACAAGGAGCGCGCTGAAAAAAAGGAAGGCGACAAGGTCAAGGCGCGCCGCTACGCCAAGCTGCCGGTGCGGCTGTGGGATCGCTGGCTCAACGAGACGCGCGGCCATGTCTTGTGGGTGAGCCTAGAAGGCGGCGAGCCCCGCGATCTCACGCCGGGCGACATCAACACACCGCCGCTCGACCTCGGTGGAGACATGGATCTGTCGATTTCTCCAGACGGCAAGGAAGTGGCCTTGGTGGCCAACGCCACAGCCAACCCGGAGTGGAACACCAACAACGACGTTTTTGTCGTGCCGACCTCGGGCGGTGCGCCGAAGAACATCACTGTCGCGAACCAGGCTTGCGACGCCGAGCCCGAGTACTCGCCGGACGGCCGCTACATCGCCTATCTGGCCATGGCGCGTCCGGGCTTCGAAGCCGATCGCCGGGTGCTCACCCTTTACGAGCGAGCGACCGGCAAAGTCAAACCGCTCACAGGCAAGCTCGATCTCACGGTGTCCCAGTTTTCGTTTCGCGGCGACTCGCGGGAAATCGTCTTCAATACCTACGAGCGCGGCCAGAAGCCCGTGTACCGGATCAGCGTGCCTTCGGGCATCGCGTCGCGCATGGTCGGCGAGCGCACCAACCTCGTTCCTCGCTACTTCCAGGGCTCGCGCATCGCCATGCTCCAACAGTCCGCGTCGTCGGCCGAGGAGCTCGTGGTGACCTCCGAGACCAGCGCCAATATCGAGAGGATTTCTTCGTTTCAACAGGGTATCTTGGCCAATCTCGCCCTGGGCGCGGTGGAAGAATTCGAATTCGAAGGCGGCGGCAGAGACAAAGTGCACGGATTCATGATCAAGCCGCCGGGATTCGTCTCCACCAAGAAGTACCCCCTGCTCATGCTGATCCACGGCGGGCCACAGGGCGCGTTCGGCAATGACTTCCATCCGCGCTGGAACCTCCAGATGTTCGCGGCCACGGGGTTTGTCGTGGCAGCCATCAACTTCCATGGTTCTGTGGGCTATGGTCAGGACTTCTGCGATTCAGTGAGCGGCGATTGGGGCGGCAAACCCTATGAAGATATCATGAAGGGGGTCGACTACCTCGTATCCAAAAATTCGTTCATTAACGGGAAGAACGTGTCGGCCGCTGGCGCCTCCTACGGCGGGTTCATGATCAACTGGCTCCTCACCCACACCGACAGGTTTCGCTCCTTTGTCTCGCACAGCGGTGTCTACGACCAAATCAGCATGTACGGCGCCACCGAGGAGTTGTGGTTTCCCGAGTGGGAGCAGAAGGGCACGCCGTGGACGAATGAGAAGATGTACCGCGAGAATTCGCCCTCCACCTTCGCCAAGAAGATGAAGACGCCGACCCTTGTCGTCACCGGCGAGCACGACTACCGCGTGCCCTACACCCAGAGCCTGCAGCTCTTCACCGCTTTGCAACGCCAAGGGGTCGAGTCCGAGCTCCTGTTCTTCCCCGACGAGACCCACTTTGTCCGCAAGCCGCAAAACGCCCGTCTGTGGTGGACCACCGTGATGGGCTGGCTCGGGCGGCATGCGGGGATGAAGTAGCGAACAACCGACGCGGATCTTGGCGAAATTTTCGGTTAAACACTTCCTGGTCGTGAACTATCGTCACAAAAATTAGTGGCAATTGAAATGACGGACACGGACAGCGACAGGTAGTCTGCGGGAAAGCCCTGCGCTTGTGCTCATGGGGAGGTTGGAAAGATGATCGCGAAACGGCGGTTGAAACGAATGCCGTCTGTGGCATATTTCTTGCCAGCCAGCCAGGCCCTATTTTACCTGCCCAAGCTCCAGCGCGAGCAAGCGTGCGCCTTTTGTCGCGGCCCTCCCAATCTCCTTCTTCGGCCTTGGGGATGCGAATGAGTCGAAAATCAACCAAAGGAGGAAAAAGGAATGAGAGCGACCCACTGCATTTTGGCCGTGCTCGCATGCACGATGACCGCTTGCCAGGCGAAGGTGGTTTCGGATGTAGATGTTGACAAGGTTGAGAAGGCGCTCAGCGGCGATGGTGGAACAGCGGAGGAACTGCCGGATAACCCCTCGGGCGTCGTGGAGCTGCGCTTTGTGCATCCGACAGGCGAGTCAATGTGGGAAGACGATCTGCTCCGGTTCGAGGTGACGAACCCTGAGCCATACGAGCTGCCAGTCCAGCTCAGTTTGCGCTTTGCCGGGATGTTCCAGGAGCCCGTGGCCCTCGAGCTTGGCACAAGAGTGCTTCCCTCGAGCGGCAAAGTCGATGTGACTGTCCCATCATCGGAGATCCCGCTTCAAACTCGGTATGGCGCGTGCCAGGTGCGTGCAATCGGAAGGTACAAGGTGCCTTCTGAGGATGGTACACGATCGGTCGAGGAGAGCTCCCTCGAACTCTACTACCGTTTTTCGATGGATTGGACGAGGCTCGCCTTGTTCGAGGCACAGGCGCTGCGGCGAGAGATGGGGGGTGAAGTCATCCCTGCCATTGATGGGCTGTTCGCGGCGAGCGGTGCGGTGAATCCCGTGGTCCTCGGGCGCCGAATTCAGGACGGTCAGCTTGTGAACGCGACCTACAACGATGTGCTTTGCACAAAGGATGAGCAAGGTCGCGTTCTCGGTTGCACAAGTGGTTATGGGCAAGGAATCGGTGTCGATGGCGCGGTTATTCCGGTCGAGGAAGGAGGTCAGCCATGAAAGCGCGCACACTCGTATTCGCCCTTGTGCTCGTGGGGACATTTCTCGTGGTTAGCACGGCCTCGGCGACGACCTATTTTCGCTTTTGCGCCGACTGGCTGACGAACTACACGGATAATGGCTATGGCGAGGACTACTTCTACGAAACCGGCGATAACCTTCGATCAGCTCAGTTTACACACGCCAAGATATATAGAAAGTCGGGAGCGTATTGGGTCCAGGCCTGGGAGGGGACCTTGGATTCGGATAGCTGCACGGGATACATCTCGGTAACCGCGTCGACGGACTACCGCCTCTATCGGTATACTTGGCTCGAGACTGCGGACAGCAAGGAGGTGTACGTCATGGCTGACGATGTGGAGTGGGAGCCCACACCCGTCTCCGAGTATTGGGGCTATTCGACAGGGGCTTATCTTTTTAATGGCTATTTCACCCATGATTTCTCCTCTCTTTCGATGGCGCTCACCAAGGAGACCAAAATAGGCGCGGTCATGACGCGGTTGCTTGGCAATGGCAGCACGTTGGGGTACCTGTCGAATCACATCACCTACATCAGCACAGACAACGCCGCTCCGACGCAAGTCTGCACTGGGACGATGGGCATGCCCGATATCGATACCGATGAGCACGCGGTCTGCATCGTAGGGGAACATGTGAACAAGAAGTTCGTGATTGCCCATGAGATGGGACACAAAATCGCGGGGATGAATGATGGGCCGCGGCGCGGCGACGACGGTGGCGATCACGGCGTGTTCGGCGATACCGACTCGGACGAGAGGTGCAACTGCGATCACATCTCGACCGACGAGGGTCACTGCCTCAATTCGAGGGAGCACTTCGGGAAGGGGAACGCGGAGGGCTTCGCCCACTTCATCTCGGCCTCGACCTTCAACAACCGCAGCCAGAGCACCAACAACGGCGGCTTCGCGTACTACAAGAGAGTGCGCCGGCCGAGCGGCGACAACACCGTGCCCAACTACTTCAGCCCGCCGTATCAGGTGGACCTGACCGACAACGAGACCTGGATGGAGAGCGAGTGCTCGGTGTCGTCGGGAGATAGCCGAGGGACGGAGTGGGACTGGCTGCAGTTCTACTGGAACACGTACACTGACGGCGCGGACTGGATCACGATCGACAAAATCATGGACGTATGGGACCAGATTCCGAGATACAAGGCATATTACTGCTGCGCCGGTACGAGTTGCACGCAATGGTGGACCGATCCTGTGGGTTGTATCCCACCAGCAGTGACCGTCTGCCGCGGCAAGCCCTGGTCGGATATTTGGGCGCGGGTGCTCGTCGACTCGAACCTGACACAAGGACAGAAGAACCAATTCGACGATATGGCTGATGCAGCTGGCGTGAGGTACTAGGATGAACCGTGTAAAGTGTCTCGCCTTGCTAGCCACGTTGTCGATTCAGGCGTGTGGCGATGGTCAAACGAAACGGTCGCAAACGACAGAGACGGAGCAGACTGGGCAGGACACTCATTCCGCAAGTGGGGATACTGTCTCGGACAGTGCCACAACTCCAGAACTGACCTGGGTAAGCGTTCCAGCCGGGTCGTTCGTGTATGGCTCTGTCGATGACCCGAGCTTTAGATGCCGCAGCAAGTACATGGAGAATCAAGTTGAGGTCACGTTGACGCGGGCATTTTGTATTGCAGAAACAGAAGTCACCCAAGACCAGTGGAAGGCTGCTGGTTTTCCTCTTCCGTCGTC
>JALOQD010000243.1 GCA_025453525.1 Myxococcota bacterium | reverse complement strand
TCTGTGGGCATTTGTTCTTTTGAGCACAAAACACCATGCAAAAGCAGTCCTGGTCATCGCAGTCGACCCAGGAGTCCTTGTCGTTGTCCACTCGGTCATTGCAGGCCTCTGCCGTGTTTTCCTTTGGAGAAAGCGCCGCGTCAGGGCTGGGCGTCTGAGGGTTTTCCGCCTTGGGCAAAGGCGCCTCAGGTTGAGCTTCTAGGACGATGTTATTCGGGGACGGCGTCCCCTGAGGCTGCGGTGGTGGGCTTTCTTGGCAGAAGGCCTCTGCGGAAACAGCGATCAAAAAAAGAACCGTTGCGATCATCAACCGACTCGAAAAGCTTTTTTCCCTAATAGATGCAATCATGGGCCACCTCACTTCTTCTATTTTATGGATGAAAATTGACCTGACAGGGCTGCGCCAGTTCCCCTGTCCTCATAACACGATGATGTCCCGCCGAAACACAGCGACGCTTTGACCTACCTGATTTCGTGCGACCTCCTGCCCATTAGGCAATTCCCCATCCGGCCCCAGAAACACTTGCAATTCCCATTGCCCAGCCCCCACCTGAAAGTGCTCTCCTGCTACCGCAAAAATGCGGATCGCGCCTCCTTCGGCTCTTTCAAACGAAGCCTCAATCGGCACGATTCGGCTGCCTTTTACGAGATAAGCCCGAGCTGAGTACTCCTCAGTGGTCGCTTGTTTTGGCCTGAGGATGAGCTCCAGAGCGGCGCCTTGGGACAACTGCAGCGGTGCTCCGCTGTCATCGGCAGGAGGAGCTTCGCCTCGAAACGCCTTTTCCCCTCCGATGATGCTGAGCTCGTACTGCGGCATTGGGGCTCTATTGACGATTCCGAAAACCAGGAGAACAGAGGCGGCGAGCCCTATGACAGCCACCACGGCTCCGACTGTGGCACGGCGTCGGGCCTTGAAGGCCGTGAGATCGACGACCACGTTATGGTTTTGCGCAGTGTTCGAAATCTGCGCAGGCCTGGCCATGGCAGAGGTAATGGTGGCGACCGCTTTGTCTTCGAAGCTTTTGTCGAGAGGCGCGCAGATCTGAGCCAAGGCTGCTGGGTCGAGGTCCTCTTGGTCCATGAGCTCGCGCAAGCGATCTTCTGGCACGGTCTCGCCGCGTGCAATGCGCAAGAGCTCGTCTTCGAGGGCCGCCTCTTTGGCCCGGTCTTCTCGGATGATTTTACCCATCTCGTATAGTATGCCTTCGTTGCTCACGTTCTTGCCTCAACAGGGTTCTTCGAGCTCACACTCCCATCGACATGCCTCGAGGCTCTGCGTGGAGCTCTGCGAGGAGCGCGTGCGTTCGCTTGAGCAAGCGGCTCCTCCAACTGTACACAGTGTCGAGTTTGATGTTCATGATGTCGCAGACTTCCTCGGTGCTCTTTCCCTCCACGTAGATCAGGAAAAAAACCTGCAGTCCGTTCGGAGGCAGCTCCTCTTTGAGACGGGAGATCACCTTCTCGAGAGTCTGACGATTTGCCACTTGGTTTTCAGGAGATCCAGGGCTCTGTGATGAGTGGCGGTGATCCGGCTCACTCTCGAACCCGTTGTCCGCGGTTTGGGTGAGGTCCTCGGCCGCGAGTGGGAGCTCGCGCCAGGCGCTCTTTCGACCTGTGCGAAGCCACGAGAGCGCCACCCGCTCTGCGACCAGGCCCACGAAGTTTTTGAGAGACAGCCCCTTGCTCTCGTCCCAGCTCCTGAGCACCCGTGCATCCTGGGCAAAGAGCTGGGCAAAGGTCTCTTGGCAAAGATCCTCTGTTTCCTGTCGAACCTGCGCAATGGAGATGCCCTTTCGACAACGCAGTAGGATGCGACCAATGCGCACCTGGAGCACAGGAGTGATGTCCTTCACAAAACGGCGAATTTCGATCTCATCCCAACGCATCGATGGGTTAAAGTTGGTTAAGCTCGACGTCATCCGATTTTCATACTCACACCACACGAGGAGTGTCAATTGAATATAAAGGCATCTTACGGAACTTATTGATAAATCTTTCACGACCAGGTTGTCGAGAAAGCCTTCCTGTCCTATCGCACAGTCACTGCCTCGATCCGGCGTGTTCCAGGTGTTTTTCTCTAGGGCTGCGCCATATCGGTATGGAAGACGCTGACTCCCATCGCCTTCGCCTTTCTGAGCGAGGCTTGGCAACGCCCAGTGTGAATTAGATCGCAGCTCAAGAAAGCCGCGAAGTTTCTGCGATGGGCAATGTGATGGGAGGTTCTGTTGCATTTCATGCCTCTAAAAAGGTATTTGCGTTGGAGCAGAAAAATCTGGATGCGGAAAAAGACGAGGGACGACGTTCGCGATCGCTTCGGCAGCATGTTGCTAGGGAGTGGAGAAGGGGAAGGATGGGAGCAGAAGATGCGAGTCGTTGGGCATGGCGAGCGGCTCGCGGTCAATCCGGCACAGACCCGTCGTGCAGGGGCAGGATTTTAACGGGAACGGCTCGAAGAGAAGGATTCGTTCGTGGTCATCGATTCTTTGGACGACGAATCAGCGTGACAGCTCCTGCTGCAGGCTATAGCGCAGGCGGGCAGGGATGTCTTGGCCCATGATGTCCTGGAGAATGGCTTGGGACAGCTCTGCCTTGTCCTTGGTTCGGAGCATGGGGACAATGACCTGGGCTAGGGCATTGATGTTGCTTTTGTGAATCTCGCCCGCTGCCAGCTTGTTTTGAAGGCCGAGCAGCTGTGGATGCGAAATGGGTTTGTCTTTGAGGACACTCAGCGCCTGGGCCTGAACGCTTTGGTTGCTATCGCTCACACTGGCGAGGAGCGCCTCGGCCGCAGATGGTGTGTTGTACTTCCTCAGGCCGGTGACCGCGGACTGGCGCACACTGGGATCGTCGTCTTTGGCAGCCTCGGCAATCAGGTGTTCGGTTTCAGGCGCTGCTGCATTGCCGAGACCGGCGAGGAAGGCCTGCCGGGCATCGCTATCCTCAGCCTTGGAGTAGCGATCTATCAGTTCTCGGACCAGGGGAGCCGCGTCTTGTGCGCTTCCACTTTCCCTTAGTTTGTCGGCGGCTGTTCCCAGAGCGTGGGCCGATGCGAGGTGCATATCCCGTGTGGTGCCTGTCGGCTCAGATCGCTGGAGCACAGACCGGATGAGGGAGACGTTTTCCTTGGAAGGCTGGGAGAAGTTCGCCGCGCTCTGCAAGAGATCGATGAAGTCGGGATGCGCTTGCGCGGACGGATCTGAAAGCAGGCCGATGAGGACTTCCTGGGCTTTGGGGTTGTCGACCATCACGAGCAGATCCGCGATTAACGCGCGACCCGTGGCATTGGTCTGTGGGTCGCGAAACAGCGGAGCAAGCTGAGCGCAGCCCTCTGGGTCGAGCGCGAGTGCGCCGGTCGCTCGCCAGAGCCAGCGATTGTGGTGGGGAAGCGCGCCACCATTGGCAAAGGTCTGTAGGTCCGCGACGATGTGCGCCGTGGTCATTCCGGCGGCTTGTTGCTCGGACGCGCGGCGCGCGGCCTCATCCGAGACTTCGATTTGCCCCAGATCGCGCTTGGCAGCGTGACTGCGGAGCAACTCCGCGAGGGACTGGACTCTGATGTCATCGGCGCGAATGAGCCTCAGTCGCACTGCCGTGGACTGCCGCAGGAGAGCGGTCCCCGCCTCGGAGTCCACAGCCAGATTCTCTTGCCCCACGAGAGAGTCAATGACTCCGTCCTGCATCTCCACCTGCGTAGCCCCTTCGACGGTTTGCTTTTTGTCTTCGAGGTTGCTCGTCACAGCGTACAATTTTTTGTATTCAGGCCGGGACTTGGTGAGGGATGCCTGGGTTCCCCTGTGAGCCTTGAGTTTGTAGATGGCATCGCTCTCTCCCATCTGCGTTGTTTCATGGACCTTCCAGCTTGCCCCGCTGCCCAGAGTCACTTGGATATCTCCAATGATGGTCTGGAGATAGTTATTGCCGAGGCTGGAGTCCTGGTCTGAGAAACGCAAGCGGGCAATCTGCCCGTCAGAGCCCATTTGAACAAGAGCCGAGGCGCTGGTGAGAGCGGCTGCGTCCTTCTGGGGGTCACTGAGAACAGTTTGGCCCATCACTTGGAGCTCGGTGGTGTGGAGCTCGGCAAAGGCGACGCGGAGCCAGGTGCTCTCACCCTCTTTGCCTACGCAGTCGACATGGAGCTGTCCACCCAGCTTTCCCTGACCGTTCATGGTGTCGCGCTGCGCAGTTCCGTCGTTTGCGTTCAGCTCCAGCACCACCTCGCTTTTCGTGGCGTATTCGAGCTCGTACACGTACCGCTTACCAGTTTTCCAATCGAATCGAAGCGCCGCGGGCTCCTGTCCGCCCCAAAGAAACCACGATCCCATCGCACACGCGGCCAGCAGCAGCACACCGATGATGATTTTCGTCTTTTTGTTCATGATTGCCTCTTCAGTTCGCTTTTCTGTGCGCAAGGAACCCGTCTTCTTCGCGGAAATCAAAAGAACGTCGTCAGTATGGCTCGCAGCCGTCGCAGGGTTCTGGCTCAGGTATATCTTGCCCGGAGCCGTCCCCATTGGCCATCGGAGGTTCCGCCTTCGGATAGTTGATATTCGCAAATTCGGCGGCGTTCCAATCGTCGACGAGGCCATCAAACGGTCCCAAGTGTACTGTGACGGTGCCCAGTCCCGTTTGCAGTACGTCGAACGACGCGATATTGGCTTTGACTCCGACGCCGGCCCATTCGAAGATCGTGTGCTCAAAGTCCCAGATGATGAACCGGACAAATGCGGCTAGGCGGCCTCGCAGGCATTCGAATTCCACATCCACGCCGCCTGAAACGCTGAATGCCATGTTCTCTAGTGTGAGCGTAGATTTCGCTTGGTCGACGCTGGTTGTTCCAGCCAGTTTGAGCCCAACCGTGGCCGGTACAGACACATCCACCAGCGTCAGCTCGGCGAGGATTCCGACGGCGACGATTTTATAGTCGATGGCGGCCTTGGCGAAGACATCGACGCTCATGTAGGGACGGGCTTCGATTCCCGCCAACACTGAGAATTCCTTTTTCCCTTGGTCATTTTTGATATCGAAGTCGACTGTCGGCGCGACCTTGAATCCAAGACCTCCCCTTATCCCCACTGTCACTACGACTGGCACGGGTCCTATCTGGAAAGGATGGGAGTACTCCTTGCCGAGATCCTTTTTCTTGTCGTCCTTTGCGAGTTCTTTTTTCTCGGCAGTATTCCAAGACTGGGAGTAAAAGGACTGATTCAGGATAAGGAGCTCAATCTTTCCATTGTATTCGGCGCGATAGTTCTTTTCTTTTGCCCCGAGTGCCCCTGTGGTCTTGATGATCGGCACGTTGTTTCCGAACACCTTGCCGTTGACGAAGAAAGAGGCCCCGAGCCTGACGCCCAGGCCGGATTTGGGGTCCACGGCGCCGTTTCCACCTTGGATTCTGCCGAGGAGGTGTTCCGTGAGGTTGTCGATGCCAAAGTCGACGTCGTAGCCGTATTCGAGACCGCAATTGTCATTCCCAAAGCTCTCTTGAGTTTGGACTTCTTGGCCCTTCTCTTCGATGGCGACTGCTTTGCGATAGGCCTGGTCGAGCATTCGTGCGCAGGTGGTTTGCCGGGCTGCCAGAAACACGTCGAACGCGTACGTGGACGAAGTGTAGTAATCCCAAGCCAGGCGCTGGCACTGACCGGCGCTGATTTGCTCGTGCGTCGCGGCCTGCATGCAGCTGTGGAAATTGGTGACAAAGTCATTCTTGAGCACCTCGCAGAAACCCTTGCAGTAGAACTCTCCTGTGTCGGCGTCGTCACCGGGGTTACCACCAAAGGCCCAGAACTGCTTTCGGCAGGCCTGGTCGCATCGCCCTCGGAGGATCTCCTGGGGCCAGGATTCGCGATCTGTGGGTAGGATCCGTTGTTCGAGCCGGGCATGGCGCACCGTGCGACCGCAGGCCAGCTCGGTGTTGTCGTCGATGTTGTCGAAGAAGTACCCTTCGGTCGCTTCGATGCAGGCGCTCAGATCCTTTTCGATGAGAGGTGTCACGGCACGCTCGTAGTCCTCCAGAAATACCTTAGGGGACCAGTCGCAGGGATTGGGGTTCAGCGATAGATCGAAGCATCCGCCCCGTTCCGCAGTGTCCAGCGATTGCTCGAGCGCTTTGTCCAATGTGATGAGTTGCTCCAGCAGAGCTCCTTGTTGCTGCGGGTCTTGGAGTCGGGCCACGATTTCCCCGCGCTTGGTCAATAGGCTCTTCCATTCGTCCTTTATGAGGTCGAACACCGCGAGCTGTGCGTCGCTATACTGCCTGCCCAGGGCCGCAGACATCTCTTCGTGCCACAGCCAGCTGTGTTGCACTCGTCGGGTACGTTCATTGGCCAGGGCTGCGAGCAATCGGGTTTCTCGAGCAGAGTCAGAGATCACCGGACCTGCCTTGAGTTGTTCCAGCCATTGGCCATTTTGGAGGCAGGACTGAAGGTTGCCAGAATTCGACGGGTTCTTGCTGACGCAATTTCGCACGAACCGACCTGCGTCCGCGGAGATTTGAAGGTCCAAAAAGGCGTTTTTGGGATCGCCTGCCGGATCGCCCAGGGTCGTAGAGGCTTGGCGGTTGTTGGAATCGTTGAGGTACAAGGATCTTTGGGAGGAAGTCACTCCGTCGAACCTTCGAGTGGGGCTTTGGAAACGGACAAGGCCCAACCCCGTTGGGTCCAGGTCTCTGCGGTTGCCCCGGGCGACTTCGAATAGGGTTCGGTAGTCACTTCCGGTCACGCCCTTGAACAGGGACAGGCGGTGGTACGCGTTGTATTTTTCAGCCACGTACTCCTCGCAGGAATTGATCCGCACGTCATTGGCGAGCCAAGCCTCGCGCTTGCGCAAAGCAGCCCCAAGCCTCTCTCTCGCCACACGACTCTGGGTGGCATTGATGGGGCTCAGCTTGGGACCGTTGTCGACTTCGATTGCCGAGTAGAAGTCGTTGTGGGTTTTGACGAGCGCGTTTGCGCGCCCATCCAGACCGTTGAGGGTCACGAGCGGACTGCCGAGATTGTCAGACAGCTCTGTCGTGGCAACACCGACATCTGCCTCACCGCCCACTGAACCCTGTACCTGCGGCGGTGAAGCCTGGTTGAATCGGGCCGGAAGCCGGCAAGTGTCGAAGTCCGTGAATCCTTGGCGCACCTCCTCGATTCGAGCATCAAACAGGCAGCCTTCCTCGTTGCAATGGTAGTCAGCATCTTGAACGGACTGGAGAGAGTCCACAAAGTCGTCAGGCGCGGAGTGGGTGATGGTTCTATTGGCGCAGGCGCCTCTTACTTTTGCCCTGTTGTTTTCTTTATCGTATTCGCTTTTAAGTGCCCCTTCGCACCACTCGGGCAATTGGCGCGCTCGCTGGCAGGCGGCTGCTTGCGATGACGAGCTGCAACACATTGTGGCCAGCCCTTCCGCCCGTGTGAACTGGTCAGCAGAGCAGTTACTCAGCACGAGCTGCGGAACGGCTTGGCAGGTCTGGGCGAGCACCTGCTCACGGCACCAGGAACGCAGGTTTTGTGCTCTGTTGCAGGCCATCATTCGAAACAAGTTAGACGTCGCACCGCAGCAGCGAAGGGCAGCGTCATCCGCGAGACGGTATTTTGCTTCCGTGCAGTTGACGATCTGCAGTTCTGGAGCGGTTTGACAGTACTCGTTCAAATAGTCATCCATTGGATCATCTAGGCCATCATCAGCAAAGAACTCCCCGGAAAGACCCTTTGCGGCGCTTGAGCTACCTCCGCCAGTCGAGCTACCTCCGCCAGTCGAGCTGCCAGAACTGGCGCCAGGCTGAGTGACGATCGGCCCACTGAGTGTTGGAGGAAGCGAATCGAGGGGTTCCTCTAGCAAAGCGTCCTCGAGTCCGGGAAAGGTTTGGGAGTCTGGGGTGTAGACCGCCCGCGCATATGGGCTTGGCAGGACACTGAGGACGATGACTAATAGCGAGACCTTAAAGCGAAACATGGTTCCTCCAAGAACGGTTATGAACCTGACTACAGAGAGTGTTCAGGTCCGCTTTTGTGGGGGATAGATGGGGGTCTCATTCTAGGGGCCCCTCTGTCCTTCCAGCTTGGAATTGTGGGTCAGCCGAAAAAATCTGTATGGCAAAACAAAAAAAAATGGATTCGCCACGAAATTCGTCCGCGGCGACAGGACTGGTCCATTCGCTGCTTCGCGCGCTTCAGACTGTGCGCTTCGGTCCTTGAAGACTTCATCCAGGGGATCGAAGAAAGAAACGCCCGTTTGTCTTTGCAAAAACGAAGAACGTCAGGCCAAGCGAACGATTGATCAACCGAGGAGAGAAGCGACCAGCCCTCACGGATTGGCACACAGCGACACAGGCTCAGAGCGGTTCAATCGGAAGCGGATCAAAGCCCTTGTCCGGGAAACCCGGAGGATCCAAATCGCCCACCGGAATGAGAGAGAAGGACAGGTTCACAAACGAGGAGGCGATGTCTTCCGACCCGAGACTCGAAAAGAAATTGGGGTGGCTTGCCTCGATCTGGTGCTGCCCAGGGCGCAAGGCCAGGGAGTAATACCCCGCGGTGTTCGTGGTGGCACAGGTCGAACCCACGCACACCTTGGCGCCTGCGATCCCACGACCCGTGGCGTCAGAGACGACGTGGCCGCTGATGCCTCCCTGGGGCACGGTGATGGGAGACAGGGAGAGAACAGACTCGCTGTAGCCAGCGTTGTAAAGGGTTCTTTGCGTCGAGCGGGATTGATACCCGGCCTTGCTCACTTCGAGGACATACGATCCAAGGCTGGGAACCTTGACCTGAAACGCGCCAGCAGAGTCGGTTTTGACGATCGCCGAGAAGGTCCCTGCGGTGCTGCGCACCGTGACGCTGGCCTCGGAAAGGGCCACCCCTTGACTCGAGACGACCTTGCCGTCGAATCCGATGTCACGCTCGAGGCACGCCATCATCATGATCGTGTGCTTGAGGGAGACGTCCAT
>JALOQD010000242.1 GCA_025453525.1 Myxococcota bacterium | reverse complement strand
GCGGCTCGAAAACTCATTGAAAAACGATCAAAAGTCGCGGATGGGAAGCAAGCGCCCTGAGCAGCTTAGTCTCAATCCACCCTTGCATTGGTTTGTATCTTTTCAACTCCGCGCTTGACAGGCCGCCGCTGCCTGAAATAGCGACAAGCACGAGGGTCGCTCCAGCGAGGATCCATAGGCCGTGGTCCGGCTCGAAGGCGCGGGCGAGAAAAATGCCCCGTCAGGAGGCGAGAAGGAAAGCGATGCATTTGCTGCTCCAAGACGAAACTGGCAAGCGGGTGTTCCTTTTGGGCAACGAAATGATCGTGCGCGGCGCGCTCGAGGCAGGGGTGGAGGTCGCGACCGCCTACCCTGGCACCCCCTCCTCGGAGATCGCCGACACGTTCTACGAGCTCTCCAAGCATTGCGACCTGTACTTCGAATACTCTACAAATGAGAAAATCGCGCTCGAGGTGGCGGCAGGGGCGGCCATCGCCGGCATGCGGTCCATCTGCAGCATGAAGCACGTAGGCCTCAACGTGGCAGCGGATCCCCTAAACACGCTGTCGTATACGGGCGTGCGGGCCGGCATGGTGATCATCACAGCCGACGACCCTTCCATGCACTCCTCTCAGAACGAGCAGGACAACCGCTACTACGCAAGGCTCTCCCTTTTACCCATGGTGGAGCCTTCGGACGCGGTAGAAGCAGGCCGCCTGGCGCGGTTGGGCATCGGGCTTTCCGAGTCCCTGGAGCTGCCGCTGCTGCTGCGCACCACGACTCGCATCGCCCACACCCGCATGGCCACGACCTATGAGGCGCTGACGCCGCGACGGTATCGCGGGCACTTCGAGAAGAACATCATGCGGTGGGTCCCTGTGCCGGCCGTGGCTCGCACACGTCGTCCCTGGCTGATCGCCAAGCAAGAAGAGGCCTACGAGGCCATGCAGAGCCTCGGCCTCGATCGCGTCGAGGGGGACGGGAAGCTGGGCATCATCGCCGCCGGCGCTGCCTATCCCTACGTGAAAGAGGTGCTGGAAGAGCTCGGTGCAGCGAAGAGGGTCAAGCTTCTCAAGCTCACGTCGATTCACCCTCTGCCCCGCCGCCAAATCGAAGAAGTGCTGCGCAGTTGCAAGAAAATCCTCGTTGTGGAGGAGCTCGAGGCATTTGTGGAGACGCAGGTCCGGGCCCTGGCCCAGGAGCTCGGTTTGTCTCTCCCCATCACCGGCAAGGGCGAGAACGCGATCCCTCGCCATTACGAGCTTTCGCCAGATCGGGTGCGGGGCCCCATCGCCCGTTTCGTGGATGCGCCGCACCCAGCACGAACCCTCAGCGCGCCGCCGCCGCTGCCGAGCCGACCTCCGATGTTGTGCGCTGGTTGCACCCACCGAACCACGTACTACGCCATCAAGAGCATCGCCGAGCCCGACACCTACTTCCCCAGTGATATCGGCTGCTACACCCTGGGTCTGCTGCCGCCTTTGTCGACGACCGACAGCTTTCTGTGCATGGGCTCGTCCGTGACCATGGCCAGTGGCGTGTCGATCCGCAATCCGCAGCCACACGTGGCCTTCATCGGCGACTCGACGTTCTTCCACTCCGGGATCACTGGGCTCATCAACGCAGTGCACAACAAGCACGACCTGTTTCTGGTCATCCTGGACAACTCCACCACGGCCATGACAGGCCACCAGCCCCACCCGGGCGGAGGCACTCTGGATGCCGGGCGCAGCGCCATGGACATCGAAAGGCTCGTTCGGGGCATCGGTGTCGAGGACGTGCGCACCGTGGACCCAGAAAACCTCAAGGAAGCGATCACGGTCGTCCAAGACGCCTATCGCCGCAAAGGCGTGCGCGTTGTCATTAGCCGCCACGCTTGTCCGCTGTTCGCTCGACGTATCCTCTTGGACCGCACCGAGAAGGTCTCCTACCAAGTAGACCAAGAACGCTGCAAGACCTGCGGCAAGAGCTGCAGCCACGAGCCCTGCGGCGTGCCCATTCACGCCGATGACGAGATCTTACGCGGGCGCACCAAAATCCTCAGCGTCGCAGCCGATCCCTGGAGCTTTCCGGCCGCAGGGGCGCAGCGCAAGCCGACCTCGACACCTTGTACCTTTGCGTGTCCGGCCAACATCTGTGCGTTTGGCTATCTCTCGCTCGCGCGCGCAGGACGGTACAAAGAAGCGCTCGCCCTGGTACGGGAGCAGGTGCCGCTGCCGGCAGTGCTCGGTCGCGTCTGTCATCACCCGTGCGAAGCGGTGTGCGTGCGCAAGGACTACGACGGACCCGTGGCTATCAACGGTGTCAAACGGTTCCTGACCGAACAGGAAACAGAGGCCGAGCACGCCGCCTATCTCTCCGAGGTGCGGCAGCGCATCGAAAAGGCCGCGGCGAGCAGACCTTCCCCCTGTCGCGTCGCCGTGGTGGGTGCTGGTCCGGCCGGTCTGGCCGCCGCGTTCGACCTGCGGGTTCGCGGAGCCGAAGTGACCATCTTCGAAAAGGAGTGCGTGCCCGGCGGTCTGCTCGCCACGGGCATCCCGGCGTACCGCTTGCCGCGGGAGGTTCTCGGTCGCGAAATCGACAGCCTGCTCTGCCTGGGCATTCACTTTGAAAAGGGCAAAGCCCTGGGCAAGGATTTTTCCATCTCGTCCCTGCTCGAGAACGGCTTTGACGCTGTCTGCTTGGCATTCGGCGCGGCTTTAGGCATGCGCCTCGCCTTACCCGGAGAGCAGGCAAAGGGCGTTGAGGACGCGTTGACCTTCCTGCGTCGCGCGAACCTTCTGCAGGACGCCAAGGTGGGGTCTCGCGTTGTCGTCGTCGGTGGTGGAGACGCGGCTCTGGATGCCGCTCGCACCGCACGACGTCTCGGCGCCTCGCAGGTCACCATCGCCTATCGCCGGTCGGCGAAAGAGATGCCGGCTTCGCCCCAGGAGGTCGCCGCGGCGCTGGCCGAGGGTATCGAGATTTCCTATCAAGTCATGCCCAAATCCCTCAAAGTCGAAGGCTGCTGCGTCCGGGCGCTCGAGCTGTTGCGCACCGAGCTGGGCGAGCCCGATGCCAAGGGTCGCAAACGGCCCTTACCGGTTCAAGGTTCGGAGTACACCTTGCCCGTGGACATGGTCATCGCGGCCGTGGGCCAAGCGCCGGACCTTTCCGTGCTCGACGGCGACGTGGACCTTGCCCGCACCGCCGATGGTTCCTTGCGCACGGATGAAAAGACCGGTCGCACGAGCCACGAGCGGGTCTTTGCCGCCGGAGATCTGTGTGGACGCGGGAGCACCGTGATCGCCGCCATTGCCGAGGGAAAAATCGCGGCCTACGGCATCGACGAACTGCTCCTCGGTAAGGGCGCCACTGCCACCTTAGAATTGCACAAGGTTCGAGAGCTCGGCGACGAAATCCGATACCATCCCCAGGCCGTGCTCGCCGCCACCCGAACAGAAATGCCGCAGATCGAAAGCCCGGCGCGGCTCTCTTCTTTCGCCGAGGTCGAGCTCGGCTTCAATGCGTCGCAGGTGGCAAGCGAGGCCAGCCGCTGCTTGTCGTGTGGGCAATGCGCCCGCTGCAACAACTGCATCGATAACTTCGGCTGTCCTGCGATCTACAAGCGCGAAGGCAAGGTGTATATCGACGAGGTGCTCTGCGTGGGCTGCGGTGTGTGCGCCCAGCTCTGCCCCAACGACGCCATCGCTCCGGTGAAAATCGCGGCAGGTCTGAAATAGGAGGTTCCCTTTGGCAAAGACCGATATCTGCATCTCGGGCGTAGGCGGACAAGGGAGTCTCACGTCGTCTCGAATTCTGGGCGAGGCAGCGACCCGCGTGGGCCTCAAGGTCTTGGTGGGAGAGATCCACGGCATGGCCCAACGCGGCGGAATCGTGGAGTCCACGGTGCGCATCGGCGAGGTCTACGGGCCCATTGTCTCGGACGGCGACGCGGACGTGCTCATTGGGTTCGAGCCCGTCGAGGCCTTGCGCTCCATCGCCAAAGTCAGCGAGCGGACCGTGGTCATCGTCAATACGCACTGCGTCGTGCCAGCCAACGTGTCCATGGCAGGCGCCGAGTATCCCAAAGCCGAGGAAGTCGTTGCGCGCATCGCGCAGACGTGCAAGCGAGTGATCGCCTTTGACGCCACAGCGGCGGCCAAGCTCGCGGGCAATGCCCAGGCCATGGGCTCGGTGCTGCTCGGCGCCTTGGCCGGCAGCGGCGCACTGCCTTTCGAGGCCAGCGTGCTGGAGCAAACGATCCTCGATGAGGTCCCGGCTCGGGCCAAGGAAGTCAACCGCAAGGCCTTTGCCGCCGGAGTGGCTGCCGCCGCCGGCAAGTAGCCCGTGGCCGACCTCTCCTCACCCCCTCTTCGACGCGTCCGGGGAACCGCACCCATGCAGTCCCTCATCCCGGACTACTACAAGGAGCTCGGGGAAGCAGCCCGTTCGGGATGTCGAAAAGTCGCCTGGTGCTCGAGCGTCGGGCCTGTGGAATTGCTGCGGAGCTTGGGGTTTGCGGTGTACTTTCCCGAGAACCACGGCGCCATGCTCGGTGCGTCCCGCAGAGCCGCGGATTTCATCTCCGCGGCAAGCGCCCTCGGTCTGTCTCCAGACATTTGCTCCTACATGACCTCGGACATTGGCGCCTTTGTGCAGGGCAAAACCGCGCTGACGAGCGCCTACGGCCTTGCCAGCGTGCCTCGACCCGACGTGCTCGTTTACAACACCAACCAGTGCCGAGACGTACAAGATTGGTTTTCCTTCTACTCCCGCCACTTCGAAGCGCCGCTTCTGGGCATCGAATCTCCCCGCGGCATGGTCGATGTTACGAGCGCCCACCTGCGCGCCTTGGGGCAGCAGTACCAGAACCTTGCGAGCCAGCTCGAGCCCATTGCCGGTCAGTCTCTCGATATCGACCGGCTCCGCGAGGTGGTCGCCTCCTCCCTGCGCTGCACGACGCTGTGGCAAGAAGCGCTGCGCCGCGGCGCGCTCCGGCCTTCGCCGCTGTCTTTTTTGGACGCCACGGTCCACATGGGGCCCGCGGTGATGCTCAGAGGTGACCCGCGGGCTGAGCGCTACTACGAACAGCTCCTTCAAGAGCTCGACCGCCGAGCCCAGGGCGGCAAGGGCGCGATCGCCGACGAGCGCATTCGCCTGTATTGGGAGGGAATGCCGGTGTGGGGCAAGCAGGCGGAGCTCACCGAGGTGTTGGCTGCTCAGGGAGCCTGCGTGGTGGCCTCGACTTACTGTCACTCCTTTGTCTTCGAGGGCCTCTCTCACCCAGACCCGTTCGAGGGCATGGCGCTGGCCTACAGCGAGCTCTTCATTGCGCGGGCCGAGGCCTACAAGGAGCGGTACTTGCGGACCATGGCGCAGGAGTACGGCGTGGATGCGATCGTTTTTCACGACGCTCGAACCTGCCCGAACAACAGCAATAACCGCTACGGCCTCCCGCAGCGCCTGCGCGCTCAACTGGGCCTGCCCTTTGTGGTGATTCAAGGGGATCTCAACGATCTTCGGCTGTTCTCGGAGGAACAAGCCCGCACCCAGCTCGAAGCCCTGCTCGAGCAGGTCGAAGCAGGTCGGCCGTGAGCGGCGCGCTCTACTGCGGAGTCGATATCGGGGCGAGCGCCGCCAAACTGGTGCTCATCGACGAGAGCTCAGCCGTGCTCGCCCGCGTCGTCGAAAGCTCTGGAGTCGACTACGCCGGCATCGCGCAGTCCTGTCTCGAGCGAGCGCTGGGACAGCTCGGTCGGCACGCAGATGAAATCGTTTGGTGCGTGGCCACGGGCTATGGCCGAAACAACGTGGAGTTTGCAAAATCCCGGGCCACCGAGATCCTCTGTCACGGCAAGGCTTGCCACCATCTCGTGCCCGGCGCCATCACGGTGGTGGACATCGGTGGGCAGGACAACAAGATCATTCGCCTGGATGAACAAGGCAGGCAGCTCGAGTTCAAGATGAACCGCAAGTGCGCCGCTGGCACCGGCGCGTTTCTCGAGGAGATCGCCCTGCGGCTGCGGGTCCCCCTGGAGCAACTCGATGCGCTGGCCCAAAGCTCGACCCAGCCCGTGCGCCTCGGCAGCTTTTGCACGGTGTTTGCCAAGACCGAGATCCTCTCCCACCTACGGCAAGGCGTTGCCCTACCAGATGTCATCGCCGGAGCGTTCGAATCCGTGGCATCCCGAGTGCTCGAGATGGATGCTCTGCCCGGACAAGTCGTCGTGACAGGCGGCGTCGTGGCCCACAACCCTGTGCTCGAGAAGCTCCTGAGCCGCACCCTCGGTCGTTCGGTCATCGTCCCGCCCTACCCGCAGTTCACCGGCGCCCTGGGCGCGGCCCTCTGCGCCCTCGAGTCTTCTAGGAAGACCCTCTGAGCTCCGGGAACGCCAGCCAATAGGACAAAAACCCTACTGCGCCGCTTCCGAAGGCTCTCATCTGTGCTTTGCTCAAAGCGACCGGGCTCGACATCACAAAAGCTTTAAGGAGACAAGACGTGACAGGTCTCCAAGAAGGCAAAGGTCGACTGCTCTTGTCTGTCGGACAACTGATCGGGTCGAATGGAGGACTGATCGGGCCGAATGGACGACTTATCGGGCCGATTTGACGACTTATCGGGCCGTTTTGACGACTTATCGTGTCGCATGGATGACTGATCGAGCCATATTGACGACTGATTGGGTCGATTAGACGACTGATCTGGCCAAATGGATGACGGATGGAATCCATTGGGCGAACCATCATGCTCGTCGGAGGACTTACGGAGTCGAATGGAGGACCGATCGGGTCTGATGAACGACTTACCTCGTTCATTGGACGACTTCTCCGGCCCGGCAAAAGGCTTTCCCGGTTCATCGGACGACCAGCGCCGTCCTCCTGGCGATTGACGAGGGCGAAAGAGGAGGGCGCGCTGAACTTAAGAACGGGTGATAGAGCTGAACAGGAGCCGTTACGCCGGCACTGGCTTCTTCTTCTTGGACGTTGCGGCAGTAGGCACCAGGTCGCGGTAGAGCTTTGCGCGGTCAGGCTTGTTCACAAAGGCCATCTGGGCCACGCCGATGATGTGGTCGACAGCGGCCTCGACGCGGGCCTGGAGCTCCTTGCGCTGCCTCACGGTCAATTTGGCCGCGACCCGCTTGCCGACGGCGTCGCCCTCGGCCAGGCAAAGGGCGTCGTAGCGCGACCGGAGCAGCTCCATGTCTGCTGGGAGGATGCCTGCGGCGCGGAAGGCGTCAGGGTTCGCGGCGTAGGCGTCGAGCATAGACTTGGCCGCGTCCCGGGCCGTGGAGGCACGTCCTGGCTGGACCGACTTGCCCACGCCGGCCGCCTTCTTCACCGCGGCCTCCACGCGGCTGCGCTTAAGCGCCTCGCGCGCGCCCATCACCACCGCGGCGGTGCCGGCGATCAGCTCGTCCTTGGTCATCCGCGTCGCCACCTTAACCGACTTCGCCGAGGTCACCTCGGCCGTGCCCAGACGGAGCTGCGCGGTGTCCGCCACCAAACCGGGCACGCAGCCGCTCTGGAGCCGCGCATCGAGCTCGGCCTTGTCCTGCTTGTACAGCGCCTGTGTGGCCTCCGAGGCGACGATGGCCGCCTCCGTATCCCATTTGATGGTCGCCATGCTCCGTTCTCCTCGTGTTGAATTGTGGGGGCGCGGTTGCCCGCGGTCTTTTAGGGATTTTACAAAAGGCGCGGCGAGGTTGTCGAAAAAGTGGAATATCCTTCAACGAGTCTGTGCAAAGTCAAAGTTGCTTCTTGTATCGGCTAGGGTTACCATTGGCACACGAAATTGGGTGGCGGTTGCACTAATACGTCGAAACAGGATAACGGGGAGGGCAAATCGAGATGTCACAACAGGTTGAAACCGCCTGTGATACCGAAATTCGAGTCGGTATCGCCGACGACCATCGGCTGGTCCGCGCTGGCCTCCGTAGGTTGCTTCAAGCCGAACCAGGGATCACCATCGTAGGAGAAGCGACCACGGCGGACGAAGCCATCGCAATGGCCTGCCGCGAGAAGCCGCGGGTGCTGCTTTTAGACCTCAAGATGGGAGCCTCGTGCGAGGCTTCCTTGCTGGCCATCCACACCATCGTGAAGTCGCACTCAGAGGTAGCGATTGTTGTTGTCACTGCATATACAGAGGTAGAGCTACTGCTGGCGGCCACAGCAGCGGGCGCGTTGGGAATCGTGCTCAAGGATTCGGTTCCCTCTGAGCTATTGATCGCCATCCGCCACGCATCCAAGGGGCTTCCATTCTGCTGCGAGGCCGTTGCGACGGCCTTCGCCCGGGAAGGTATGTCGACGAGGTGCCACCAAACGCCGGCATCGCTCACCGCCCGAGAGAGCGAGATCCTTCGGCTCGTCGCCATGGGTCATTCACGGCAAGAGATTGCGACGTTCCTCGGGATCGAGCCTAGGACGGTCAGTACCCACCGAGAGAACCTTCTCACCAAGCTTGGATTAACGAGCACCGCCGATCTCACTCGGTTCGCCATTTCCAGGGGTTTGATCGCCTAATCGACCAACAATTCCAGTAGAGCACGTCAGTGTTGTTAGTAACCGATCCCCCGGCAAAGCCGGGGGCTTTATTGTTGTGAGCCGCCCAAGGCGGCATCGGTATTTTAGCCGCTCGCGAGCGGCTTTTATCTGAGCCGCCAGAGGCGGCCTTCGTTTTCTAGCCGCTCATGCGCGGCTCTGGGAGCCACCGTTGGTGGCTACAGCAATTTCAGTTGCTCGATGCGACGGTCCTCTTCTTCCTGTCTCCTGATGTACTCGCGGATCACTTCCTCATCCCGTCCAACCGTGGAAACAAAGTATCCGCGCGCCCAGAAATGCTGCCCAACGTAGTTCTTTTTCCGATCGAAGAACGTCCGCGCAATATGAATCGCGCTCTTCCCTTTGATGTACCCGACCACCTGCGCGACCGACAACTTCGGCGGTATCGCGATAAGCATATGCACGTGGTCGGCCATCATGTGGCCCTCTTCGATCCGGCACTCCTTC
>JALOQD010000241.1 GCA_025453525.1 Myxococcota bacterium | reverse complement strand
CCGAGGACTGTCTGAGTCGTCCTTTTCATGCCCGAGTTCCGCAGGCCTGGAAGGGGATGCCCAGTTTCCGATCTCAGGTCTCTTAGCGGGTCGTTGAAATTTTATGGGTTCGTTGTGTCTGTGTCGGGCGGGGGCACGATGCGCCCTTCTTCCCTCGACAGGTGGTTGTCTCTCTTGATTTGGATCAGAAGCTCGTCTCCAGGCGCGGCCTCCACCCCCACCTCGAACGATCCGTCGTCGTTCTCTACACGCAGCATGACCCCTTGACCGTCGTCGTAGTTAAAAACCATTACGATGTCGTCCTGCTCAGCCGCGGCCGCAGGTCCCACGACAATGCTTCGGCCACTTTCGTTGGGGGCGCTCACAGAGGTGACCTCTGGAGGCGGCACCGGCACCGTGGGGGTGGTGTTGCAGCTTGCGGCGAGCCAAACCAGCAGCGCAAAGAACGCATAAAAGCTTCGTTTTCTCATTGAATCCTCCGCATGAGAGCGGCGCGACGAGCGCCTCGTTTCGAGACCTACAATCATGGAGATGTTTGACTGCCTTCCAAAGGGAAATCCCGTTGACTACTATTACGTTATCTATATTGTCTTTGTACCAAACTGTTGAAGTAGAAAAAAGAATATGAACGACGCAGCAAACTCCCCTCCCAACGCAACGAACGTGTCCCCTATCAGCATCGAAGACGAGATGCGTCACTCCTATCTCGACTACGCCATGAGCGTCATCGTGGGCCGCGCCCTGCCCGACGTCCGCGATGGCCTCAAGCCAGTCCACCGCCGCATCCTGTTCGCCATGCACGAGCTCAAGAACAGCTGGAACTCGGCGTACAAAAAGTCCGCCCGCGTGGTGGGCGACGTCATCGGCAAGTACCACCCTCACGGCGACTCGGCCGTGTACGACGCCTTGGTGCGTATGGCCCAAAACTTCTCCATGCGCGAGATGCTCGTGGACGGCCAGGGCAACTTCGGCTCCGTGGACGGCGATCCTCCAGCGGCCATGCGCTACACCGAGGTCCGCATGGCCAAGCTGTGCGGTGAGCTGCTCGGCGATCTCGAGAAGGACACCGTCGACTTCGGCCCCAACTACGACGACTCCCTCTCCGAGCCCCTGGTGATGCCGGCGGCCTTCCCAAACCTGCTCGTCAACGGTTCGGGCGGTATCGCGGTAGGCATGGCCACCAACATTCCCCCGCACAATCTGGCCGAGGTCATCGACGCGACGATCCACCTCATCCGCAACCCGGACGCTGGCATCGAAGAGCTCCTGGCGATCCTGCCTGGCCCGGACTTCCCCACTGGTGCGACCATTCAAGGTCGGGCTGGCATCTATCAGGCCTACACCACGGGCCGCGGCGTCCTCACCGTACGCGCCAAGGCGCACATCGAGGAAGTCGACAAGTCGGGCAAGGAGCGATTGGTCGTCACCGAGCTACCATTCCAGGTGAACAAAGCGCGGCTCCTCGAGCGCATCGCCGAGCTCGTCAAGGAAAAAAAGATCGAGGGCATCTCCGGTCTGCGCGACGAATCGGATCGCTCGGGCATGCGTATGGTCGTCGACATCAGGCGGGACGCCGTGGGCCAGGTGGTGCTGAACCAGCTCTACAAAATGACGGCCTTGCAGTCGTCGTTCGGTATCATCTTCCTGGCGATTTCAGGCGGCCGGCCACGGCTGTTGACCCTGCGCGAGGCATTGCGGGAGTTCGTGGACTTCCGCGAGCAAGTCGCCAGGCGCCGCTGCGCCTATGAGCTCGGAAAAGCCGAGGCCAGGCTGCACATCTTGGAGGGCCTCAAGATCGCCATCGATAACATCGACGAGGTGATCGCCCTCATTCGAGGCTCCGCCGATCCCGACACTGCCCGCGCTGGACTGATGTCCCGATTCGGCCTGTCGGAGATCCAGTGTCGCGAGATCCTCGCCATGCGCCTGCAGCGCCTCACCGGGCTCGAGCGCGACAAGATCCTCGCCGAGATAGAAGAGCTGCGCGTGGAAATCACCGCTCTGCGGAACCTGCTGGAGAACCGCATCGCGCTGCTCGACCTCATCGTCGGCGAGCTGACCGCGGTCAAGGAGCAGTACGGCAACCCGCGGCGCACGGAGATCTGCGAAGACGAGTCCGATCTTCTTCTCGAGGATCTCATCGCCGAGGAAGACATGGTGGTCACCGTGTCGCGGCTCGGCTACATCAAGCGCACGGCCGTGGCCGAGTACCGCGCCCAGGCGCGCGGCGGCAAGGGCCTAACGGGCATGGACACGCGAGAGGACGATTTTGTCACGAAAATATTCGTCGCCTCCACGCACCACCACGTCCTCATCTTCTCGGACAAGGGCAAGGCCTATCGCAAAAAGGTCTACCAGATTCCGGTGGGTGGTCGTTCGGCTCGCGGTCGCGCCATCGTGAACTTCGTGGGCATGGAAGCCAATGAAAAGGTGGCGGCCGTACTGCCGGTGAGCGAGTTCTCGGACAACAGATACGTGCTCACCGCCACCCGCGCTGGTTACGTCAAGAAGACCGACCTCATGGCGTACTCCCAGATCCGCTCCACGGGCATCATAGGAGTGGTCATCGACGAAGGCGACGAGCTCGTGGGCGCCGACGTTGTCGCCGATGGAGACCATGTCATCCTCGCCACGAGCGGCGGCATGTCCATTCGCTTCGAGAGCGAGCAGGTGCGGGCTACCGGCCGCCAGAGTCGCGGAGTCCGCGGTATTGAGACGAGACGCGAGGACGGTCAGGACGAGCCCATGGTGAGCATGGCGGTGTTGCCGCCCGAAAGCAGCGAGACCCTGCTCACCGTCTGCCAGCGCGGCTACGGCAAGCGCACCCCGTCTGATGAGTACCGGGTGCAGAACCGCGGCGGTCGAGGGCTCATCACCATCAAGACCAACGAGCGCAACGGCGAGGTCGTGGAACTGCGCCCCGTGGCCGATGAAGATCATCTGATGCTCATCACCGACGGCGGCAAGATCATCCGCATGGCCGTGAGCTCTATTTCGCTGTTGTCGCGCAATACCATGGGCGTGCGCCTCATCCGCCTCAATGAAGACGAAAAAGTGGTGGGAGTCGAGAGCCTGGCCGACAAGGAATCGGTGAGCACCGAGCTCGCTGAGCCGCCCCTGCCGTCCATTCCGCCCAGCAGGTCAGACGTGAGCAGCGAGCCGCCGCCCGGGGTAGAAGAGCGGAGCGAGCACGAGCCCGAAGACCCGCAAGTAAGCTGAGCCGATTCGACCCTGTTTTTCGCGGAGGTCCATATGGGTATCGCTGTCGGAATAGATCTCGGGACCACCAACTCGTGCATCGCCGTCGTCGAGAACAACCGGGCCACGGTGATCGGGGACCAGGCAGGCCGTCGTATTCAGCCGTCGGTGATTTCCTTTGTTTCGGGCGATCAGGTGATCGCTGGCCATGAGGCCAAGGAACGGCTCATCATCGATTCAGAGAACACTGTGTATTCGGCCAAACGCCTGCTCGGACGCGATTTCACTCAACCCGAGATGCAGGCGCTGCTCGCCGAGCTTCCGTATAGAGTCAAGGTGAGCCACGACAACATCCCCTCTGTGTTGGTCCAAGATCGGGAGATATCGCTGCCCGAGATCTCCGCGCTCATGCTGCGCCACCTCAAGGACATGGTGCGTAAAACCACCGGCACCGAGATCAACGAAGCGGTCATTACCGTGCCGGCCAACTTCAACGACGTGCAGCGTTCCTCCACCAAGGTGGCTGGCCGCATCGCCGGTTTCAACGTTCTACGCATCCTCAACGAGCCCACGGCCGCGGCTCTGGCCTATGGTTTTGGCGGCAACAAGACAGAGCGAATAGCGGTGTACGACTACGGTGGAGGCACGTTCGACATCACCATCGTCGAGCTCACCGGCGATATTTACGAAGTGCTCTCCACGGCTGGCGACACCTTCCTCGGCGGCGACGATTTCGACAAGCGCGTGGTCGAGGACATGCTCAGCAATCTGCGCGCCGAACATCGGCTCGACCTCAAAGGCGACATGGTGTCCCTCCAGCGCTTGCGCTCGGTGGCCGAGAAGATCAAGTGCCAGCTCTCGGTTCTCGACGAAGTCCAAGCCACCCTGCGGGAGATCGGCAGAGGCAAAAACGCCATCGATTTCAATTACAAGCTCACGCGCGCGAAGCTCGAGACACTAGTCGCCCCACTCGTGGAGCGAAGCATGCGCGTCTGCGAGGAGGCGATGCGGCTGGCGAACATCACGCACTCGTCCCTCGATAACGTCGTGCTCGTCGGGGGCACGACGCGCATCCCACTCGTGCGGAGCAAGGTCACTCAGTACTTCGGCATGGCCCCGCGCACCGAAATCAACCCGGACGAGGTCGTGGCCATCGGTGCGTCGATTCAGGCCTTTGCGCTCACGGGCGTGCAGATGACGCGACAGGGCATACCTGCCGCTCCCCAGCGGCGAGAGGATCCGCCGCTGCCCCTGCGACCGAAATCCGTCGCGCCTACCCCGCGTGACAAAGAAATTGCGGCTCGAAATTCTTTGCCCCCAGTGCTCGAGGCGTTTGACGATTTCGAAGACCTGCTGCCGGCGGTGAGGCCCCGCGGCGATCTCTGCCACCCTTTGGGGTATCAGCAAGGGGCTCAACCCGCTGCGGCGCGGCCCACTGCTTCTGGATCGGACGTGATGGATCTCAGCGACGAGCTCATCGACGACTACGAGCTGGACCTCCTGGCGCCCGTCGGAGAGCCTGCCGAGCTTCCCGCCGCGGTCTTGGCAGAGGTGCCTGCCGTTAGCAAGGGACATGTGGATCTGCCCAAAGCCGCGCTGCGTGGGCTCCCGGCCGTCTCCCCTGAAAACCAGGTTCCCGCAGCGCAGTCCGTGTTGGGACAGCCGACCGAGGCGCACGGAGAGACACAGCTAAAGCCTCATCGACCCAGAGCCGCGGCCGCTAGTGCGGCGTTCATAGGATCCCAAGGCGCTTCGCCCTCTCGCTCTGGACCCGATGGGCGAAGCCTTCCAAATGAGTTCGACACGACCGAGCTCGTCACCCGGCTCAAACCTCCAGCGGTCAAGACCGCGCCAGTGGTGCAACTGCGCGACGAGGTCCATGGAGCCTGGTCAGCGCCCGTCGAAGAGCCGAGTTACAGTGTGCCCATGACCAAGATGGCACCATCGGCGCTGCTGTTGGACGTCACGCCCCGCGCCATTGGCGTCGGCACGGCCGGGGGGTTCTGCGACCTGTGCATCGACCGCAATGCGGCCATTCCCGTCGAACAATCGCGGTTGTTCACGACTTCGACGGATTACCAATCCGAGGTCGCCATCGCCGTGTACCAGGGTGAATCCCGTCGCGTCGAGGAAAACACCAAGCTCGGTGAGGTGCAGTTGTGCGGCATTCGCCCTGCGCCCCGAGGCACCATTAAAATTCGAGTGACGTTCGAGATCAATACGGACGGAATCCTGGGTGTCTCGGCTCGCAACGAAGAAACCGGAGAGGCCCAGAGCACTCGCATCGTGCTCTCCGGCGGTATCGATGAGGATCAGGTCGAGCGGTTGGTCCGAAAGTACGCTGGTAAAACATGACGAGAGACCCGAAATTCGACGACACGGTGCTCAAGATTCACGGGGTTTTAGACAAGCTCGATTACTATCGTTTGTTGGGCGTCGACCGCTCTGCCGGCGTTGCCGATGTCAAGAAGGCGTTTTACGCCATCGCAGCCAAATTTCATCCCGATCGCAACCGCGCTGCAGACCCCAAGGTGCAAGAGGCCCTGTACGACATCTTCAAACGCCTGAACGAGGCCTACCGCGTCTTGTCCGAGTCGGCCAAGCGGCATGCCTACGACGAGGGTCTTGCCGAGGGGACGTTGCGGTTGTCCAACGAGAGTCGGCTCGCCTCTGTCCCTAAGACCCCAGAAGAGACCATCAAGTCCCGCGAGGCCCGGCAGTTCTACATGCAAGCCGAGGGCGCCCTGCAGAAAAACAACCTGCTTCAGGCAGAGCTGCACCTCAAGCTGGCCAAGGCGCGGGAGCCGGGCAACAAGGCCATCGAGGAGCTCGGGGCAAAGATCGCAGCAGCCAAGTCCGCCCCTAAGAAGGCTTAACCAAGCTCGCCTCGGCGCCTTGTTCGAGGATTCTCTGCGCCACGGCTCGTCCCACTCCCCTGACCTCGAGAAGCTGTTCGATGGTCGCTTCGCGTACGGCCCGCACGCTGCCGAACTTGCGCAGCAGGGCGCGGCGTAGCGTGGGTCCCACTCCGGGGATAGCGTCCAGCGCGCTCGTTTGAGTGCGTTGTCGCGCGAGCTTTTTGCGATAGTGGTTGGCGAGGCGATGCGCTTCGTCGCGAGCCAGGCACAAGAGAGCCAAGGGATCCGACGGTCCACGCACGGGAATGGGGTTCTTTCGGTCTGGAAGAAAGACGCGATCGCTGCGTTGCTCCACTCCCTGTGTGCGCTCCTTGGCGAGTCCCACGACAGGTTGATGCCCAAGGTCGAGATCAGCGAGCACCGCGCGCGCGACTTGCAGCTGACCCGGGCCGCCGTCGACGACGAGCAGATCTGGAGAGCCCCAACCCGATTCAAAGGCCTTGGCGCGCGCAAACCTCCTCTCGAGCACCTCGCGCATGGCGGCGTAGTCATCGCCCTCGGTGGGTCGCTTCACCCGATAGGTGCGGCCGCGGGAACGCTCCACGCGACCATCGACGACGCAGGCGATAGCGCCTACGGTATCGGCGCCTCCGAAGTGGGAGATGTCCACGCACTCGACGACCGTGGGTGGTGCGGCCAGCGCGAGCCGACGCTGCACGGCGAGGAGCTTTTTGAGGGTTCTATCGGTCGCTGCCAGCCGCGCCTTGAGGCAGGCCTCGGCGTTGCTGTCTGCCATGGCCGTGAGCTCTGCGAGCTTGCCTCTTTTGGGCGAGGCGACTTTCACCAGGTGGCCCGCGGCCTCGGAAAGGACCTCGGAGAGCGCGGCGGCGTCTTCGACTGGACGGCTGAGGAGCACGAACTTTGGCAACTCCTGCCCTGACAGATAGGCCTGGGCGATAAAGCTCGACAGAACCTCGTCGTCGGGAAAGGCCTGTTCGTGCAGAGAATACTCTAGACTCCCCCGTAGCCTTCCTCCACGGAACTGAAGCACGGCGATCTGCACGTCGTCGCCGGCTCGGGCCAGGCCCACCACGTCGCGGTCCGCGCCCGCGCCTTCCACGGCCTGGGTCACTTGCTGAGGCATCAGGGTTTTACGTACCGCCGTGAGCTTGTCCCGGTAGGCCGCGGCGCGCTCGTACTCCAACGCGGCCGAGGCCTTTGCCATCCGCTGCTCGAGGTCGCGTTCCAGGTCATCGGTGTGGCCTTCCAGAAACAGCCGAGTGAACCCCACGTTGGCGCGGTACTCGTCTTCGTCGACCGCGAGCACGCAGGGCGCTTGGCAGCGATGAATTTGGTACTGCAGGCATGGCCGGGAGCGACTTGCCAGGTGCGAATCGCTGCAACTGCGGAGCAGGAACTGGCGCTGCACCAAGCTCAAGGTCTCTCGGGCTGCGCTGGCCGAGTGATAGGGGCCGAAGTACAAGGCGCCGTCGTCCTTGGGACGCCTGACGACCTCTAGCCGCGGCCATTTTGTCGCGAGGTCGAGGCGTAGACACAGGAAGTCCTTGTCGTCTCGAAGCTTGACGTTGTAGCGAGGCTTGTGCTGCTTGATGAGAGACGCCTCCAGCAGCACCGCCTCCTTTTCGGAGGTCGTCACCATCACGACGATATCAGCCACGAGCTTTCGGATCTGCGCCGCGATGAAGCGAACGTCGCTACTGCTCGCCGCGTAATAGGAGCGCACCCTCGAATAGAGGTTGCGCGCCTTTCCAATGTACACGATGTCGCCTCCCGGGCCTTTCATGAGATAGACGCCCGGGCCTCGGGGTAGCTCGTCGAGCAGCTGTTTCAGCTCGTCTTCATTCATGGGGCTTGGCCAGGCACTTGGGGCCAAGACAGGTCGCGCACCCCCTCAAACAGAATCATTCGTCGAGATCGTCGGTATCGTCGTCGTCGTCGTATTCCGAGATGGGCGCGCCATTGACCATCTCCTTGAGTTCCTTGCCAACCTTGAAGAATGGCAGGCGCTTGGAGGCCACGCTGACTGGATCCCCAGTGCGTGGGTTGCGGCCGTTGTAGGGCTTGTACTGCCGCACCGTAAAGCTCCCGAAGCCCCGGATCTCGATGCCCTCGCCGCGGCGCAATGCCTCGGTCATGGCGTCAAAGATGTTGTTGACAACGAGTTCCGCACGGCTCTTGGTGATGTTGGATGCAGCGGCCACCGCGTCGATGAGTTCCGATTTGGTCATGGATGGCACTCCTTATGGTGCCTTTTTACTACCAGTGCTTTGAGTAAGGGTCAAGAGCAACCTTACGACTTGAAAAGACTTTTCCCTAAAAAACCGCTGGAGAGCATCGCTGGTTGCATTTTTTCGAACGACCGGGCATTTTCCGCCAGAACCTTCGCGTCCCACCCACAGGCGCGGACTCCAATTTCCGCCTCGTAGCAAGGAGTCAGAATGGCGATTCTCGATGGAAAAAAACTCGCCGAACAGCTGCGCGATTCCGTGCGTGCCGAGGTCGCGGACTTTCAGGCCAAGACCGGTCGCGCTGTATCCCTCCACGTCGTGCTCGTCGGCGACGATCCGGCGAGCCACTTGTACGTCCGCAACAAGGCGCGCGCCTGTGCCAAGGTCGGCATCGCCTCGGTGGAGCACCGCTTGGCCGCCACTGCCACTCAAGGCGAGATTCTCTCTGTGGTGCAGCGCCTCAACGCAGACCGCACTGTGGACGGCATTCTGCTGCAGTTGCCCCTGCCCGCTCACGTAGATTCTCTGACTTTGCTCGAGGAAATCGATCCGGCCAAAGATGTCGATGGCTTTCACTCGACCAACGTCGGTCGCATGATGTGCGGAAGGCCCGGGCTTCTCCCCTGCACGCCCAAGGGCTGTCTGCGACTGTTGGACTCCGCGGGCGTTCCCATCG